>DVGB01000089.1 GCA_018712955.1 Candidatus Aveggerthella stercoripullorum | reverse complement strand
ATCATCGACGCCGCGACGAAGCTCCATAGACCGGGAGTCGTCGCCGCGCCCGTCTCGTCCACCTGTGCCGGCGAGCCGCGTCCATTTTCCAAACCTAGTTTTTCCCTCATTTCGCAGACAAGTCGATACGTCGAAGACACGCATCCGGTAAGCTCGTAAACGAAAAACGGCCCGTACCCTATCGACCATCCCAAGGAGAAACCATGAGCTTCTTTCAATCCCTGTTCGGCCCCGACATCAATGAAGGCGTTGCCGAAGCGCACGCCACGGCGGGCGCCGTGCTCATTGACGTGCGCACGCCGCAGGAGTTCGCTGCAGGGCACATTGAAGGCGCGGTGAACATTCCTGTCAGCGCGATAGACCAGGTGGCACGCGCGGTCGAAGACAAGGCCACCCCGCTGTTCGTCTACTGCGCATCGGGAGCGCGCAGCGGCAGCGCCTGCCAGGCGCTCGCGCGCATGGGATACGCGTCGGCCCAGAACATCGGCGGCATCGGCCGCTGGAACGGCGAAATCGTCCAAGGAGGGAAATAACCATGAAGGTCGTCATCATCGGGGGCGTCGCAGGCGGAGCGAGCGCGGCAGCGCGCCTGCGACGCCTCGACGAGAACGCCGAGATCGTCATCCTCGAACGGTCGGGATACGTAAGCTACGCTAATTGCGGCCTGCCCTACTACGTCGGCGGCGTCATCGCCGATAAGGGCAAACTCACGCTGCAGACGCCCGAAAGCTTCCGCGCGCGCTTCGCGATAGACGTTCGCGTGCGCCACGAAGCGATCGCCATCGACCGGGCGGCACAGACCGTGACCGTGCGTGCGCTGGACGACGGGCGCACCTACGCCGAGCACTACGACCGCCTGGTCCTCTCGCCCGGCGCGCACGCCATCGTTCCAAACCTGCCCGGCGTCGATTCCTCCCGCCTGTTCACGCTGCGCACCGTGGAGGACGCCTTTGCCGTCCATGACGCCGTCGAACGCATCGGCACCCGACGCGCCACTGTCGTGGGAGGCGGCTTTATCGGCCTTGAGATGGCCGAAAACCTGGCCGAGCGCGGGCTGGACGTCGTGCTCATACAGCGCGATAGCCACGTGCTGCCCATTCTCGACGAAGACATGGCCGCCCTTGCGCACAATACGCTACGCGAGCACGGAATCGACCTGCGCCTTAATACGAACGTCACTGGTTTCGAAGAGACGGAGGCGGGCATTTCCACGCACCTGGAAGGCCAGCCAAGCATCGAGTCCGAGCTCGTCGTCCTTTCGGTCGGCGTGGCGCCCGACTCTAGCCTGGCACGCGCAGCAGGCCTTGAGCTGGGACTACGCGGCTCCATTCGCGTTGACGACCACATGCGCACGAACGACCCGTTCATCTACGCAGTCGGAGACGCGGTGGAATCCACGCACGCCGTCACCGGCGCGCCTGCGCTGATAGCTCTCGCCGGCCCTGCCAACAAGCAGGGACGCATCGCCGCCGACAACATCTGTGGCATCGACCGCCGGTTCACGGGCTCGCAAGGATCATCGGTCCTGAAGCTGTTCGACCTCACCATCGCCGCCACGGGCCTCACCGCGAAAGCTGCAGCGACCGCAGGCATCGACGCTGATTCCGTGGTACTCTCGCCGGCGAACCATGCGACATACTACCCCGGCTCCGAGTCGCTCGTGCTGAAAGTCCTGTTCGAACGCGCGGGCGCCCGGATTATCGGCGCGCAGGCCATCGGCGGCGCGGGCGTCGACAAGCGCATCGACGTACTGGCCACGGCAATCCGCGCGGGCATGGACGCCAACGACCTCGCCGAACTCGACCTCGCCTATGCGCCGCCCTACTCTTCCGCCAAGGATCCGGTTAACATGGCAGGCTTCATAATCCAGAACATCGTCGAAGGGCGGGTGCGCCACCTGGACTGGGAGCGCGCGCTGGCCGACACGGAATCGCTTCTCCTGGACACGCGAACGACAGGCGAATACCAGCGAGGCACCGTCCAAGAATCCACGCACATCCCCTTGGACGAGCTGCGCGAACGCCTTGACGAGATTCCGCGCGACAGGCGAATCAACGTGTTTTGCCAAAGCGGCCTCAGAAGCTACATCGCTTGCCGAATCCTCGCCCAACACGGCTTCGACGTGGCGAACGTCGACGGGGGTTACGGCTTCTACGAACAGACCATGCTTGACAGGCGCGTCCAGACCCGCGAAGTCGGCGACTGCGGCGTGCCCGCGTAGTCTCTTTGCCCTCTCGGCGAGGGAGCTGCCTCACTTCATGCCACGGTCCCGGGAGCGGTTCGCATCGTTTGCACCGCATACCCGGGACCGTTCGCCCCAAATTCGCGCCGTTGCCCACGCAGTCCTGACCCAAAGGGACCCAAAGGGGACCCAAAGGGACGGGGTAAATGGGTCGCTATACGACCCATTTACCCCGTCCCTTTGGGTCCTTCCGTCCCTTTGGGTCAGTCCTTTGGTCCTTGCAGCAAAAGCCTCTGTATCCACCCCGTATTGCTTAGCGCTCCGCTAATGAAACCGCCCGTGCGAACTTCTATCATCGCAGGCAAGAGGGCGTGTTCGCCCGCCATCGCAAGGATAGGAGATGACATGGGCATTGCAAGGAAGATGGGCGCAATCGCGGCTACAGGCGTACTCGCCAGCATGTTGTTCGGATGCAGCTCTTCGGAAACCGAGGACCCGGCAGCGAGCACCGGCACGGCAGGCGCGTCGACGGAAGCTCCGGCCGAGCAGGCCGCAGAGGAAGCCGCGCCCGCCGAAGACTACACCGTCGCCGAGGAGGCACTCGACACGTCGAACCCTTACGCGACCTACATCACCGGCACGCTCACCAACAACAAGGACACGGACGTCAGCTACGTGCAGATCGAGTACGTGCTCTACGACGCCGACGGCGCGCAAATCGGCACCGCGCTCGCGAACACGAGCAACCTGAAAGCGGGCGGCGTGTGGAAATTCGAAGCGGTCGCCATGGTGGAACCGGCGAACGTCGCGTCCTACGAACGGGCGGACATCACAGGGTTCTAGAAGAAAACGGGAAACGCCGGAAGCCAAAGCGGATTCCGCTCCCCCATGCGGCCTCGCCAACCTTCCAGGCTGTTCCATGGTGACGCCAGATCTGACATCAAGACCTCCAGCGAAAACCCCCACCACGGGGTTTTCGCATTGTATGAAAGGTTTTCTGACCCCGCCCGTCGCCCGAAGCCAGGCCAGGAGCGCAGACCGCATTCGCACCACGCTACAGGGACTTGTTGCGGTACATCTCCTCGTCGAAAAGCCCCTCCGTCTTTGCCACGACGATCGCACCTACGGCGTCTCCTGTCGTATTGCCCGTCGTGCGCAACATCGAGAGCAGCTGGTCGATGCCCATAAGGATGGTCACGGACTCCACGGGAATGCCGAGCTGCACCACGAGCGTCGAAAGGCAAATGAACGCCGCGCCTGTCACACCCGGTGCGCCGATAGCAAGCATCATCACCGAAATGGCAAGCGTGAGCAGTGTGCCGCCAGAGATGTCGACACCGTACATCTGCGCAAGGAAAAGCGAGCACACGGCAAGGTAGACACAGCTGCCGTCCATGTTGATGGTCGAACCGAGCGGGATAGCGAACGACGCGACCTTCGGCGAGACGCCCAGTTTGTTCACGCAATACTGGATGGTGGTCGGCATCGTGGCGTTGCTGCTCGAGAGCGTGAAAGCAAACAGCATGCACGAGGCGTATTTCCGGTAGAACGTAATCGGGCTCTCGCGCGTGAGAACGAGGATCAAAAGGCCATAGACGACCAGCAGTATCAAAAGACCAAGCACGAACGTCCCGACGACGCCGACAAGCGAGAGAAGCATCCCGACGCCCGTCGTAGCAACAAGAGAGGTCACCGCACAGAACGTGGCGAGGGTGAACCATAGCGTCTTGCGCGCGTTCTTTTTGACGGTAAGCGTAACGACGTTGCGGTTGTTCTTGTGCGAATGGGACAAGTCGCTGTCGTGCGCCCTCAAGATGCGATGGCGCAGCACGGCCTGGACGTCGCGGTCTTGCTGGTCGGTTCCGTCGCCCAGGGGGACTTCCAGCGTAGGGTCGCACTCCTCGCCCGCCACCGTAATGCGCACCGAAATGTCCCAAAGCGCTTGCGAACCGCAACCTCGACCGGTTCGTCCGACCGCTGCGAAACGTTTTCGATGAGCGCCGCCGTACACTCCTCGGTGAGCAACAGCGCGTGGACGAGGCTTTTGCGCGGCAGTTTCAAACGCTCGAGCTCCGCCTTCACGTCCCTCATGATGGCGTCGATCGAAGCGAGCGTGCGGGGGTAGGTCTGTTTGAACATGCGTCGTGGCTCCCGGGGAAAACGAGCAAGCGCGAAGTGCGCCCCACGCCTGTTCGCAGGAAACCTCACGTCACGCTTGGTTGCTTTTCGTCAAATCGGCTTGGAGCCTTTCTACCACAGGCAAACGAGCACGAAAACAACCGGAATGCTCACCGCTCGTGCCGACTTTGGCAAAAGCCGCACGATGTTTGCGCCTCTTCATCGCCAAGGCAAGCCGTCGGTATGCAAAATCCCAGGTCGCTTGAATTTCGCCGCACGTATTTCGCTCCTCTGCACCTCCTTGAACGCAAACATCGGTGATTTTCTGCCAAAACGGGGAGCCAGCATGCCGCACGACGCGATGGCTCACTTCCGGCGCCGCGCAGCGTTCGCAATCCAGCGAGCATGCAGCGCAAGATGAACGACCAGCAAAGCCAGCAGCGCTTTTGCAGAAGCAGCATGCAGAGGATCCCAGAAATAGTACCCATCTGCGAACAGGCCAAACGTTGGCAGTACGGTTCCGGAGACCAGCAAGCCAGACACCATGCAGACAGACAAAGCAATCAGAAGCAAGACGTCCACTACGAGGTTACCCCAGCGCGCGGCGCGCTTGGAACGGTCGGCCGAGCGTGCCATCGACCATGCCTCCCCCAGCCCGAAGACAAGATGCACAGCCAAGACCACGAATGCAGCTATGCCGAGCCACTCATGGATAGGAATGGTCGTGAGAGCAGGCAAGGCTGCTAGAGCGTACAGAACGAGCGCGATTGCATCCAGCGCAAGTTTTCTTCCTACACTTTTCACGCGCTCACCGTACCTTTCGCACGATCAGTACCAAGCCGACCACCAGTACGACCGGAGCAAGAATCCACAGGTTGAGAGACGCATCGGACGCTTGGCGATAGCCCGTACGCAAGGAATCCCATGCGTGGCATTCGACGGAAGAACAGCTCGCTTCAGGACAGTCCATCTCGTGAACGCCGTCTGGTTCAGGGATGTTTTCAAAACCGTGACATTCCCCACTCGCGCAGCCCGTCGGCGGGCACGCGGATTCTGCTGTTATCGCCTGCGGCAAGCCGACATCTTTGCCGACTGCCATGCCGACGCCAAATACCGTTGCGAAGACGAGGGCGAATGCCGCAACTACGATTACGATTTTCTTGACCATGATGTTTCCGTTCTGCTGAGATGGCCGTCGAGAAAGGCCCGCGCCTTCCCCGACGGCCTACCCTTTTGCGAGCAAGCTGGAATAAGAGGGGGTGATGCGCTCGCTCGCCGGAAAGGTCACATAAGCATGCAAAAGTTTATTCGGTGCGCTCCGTTGGCTGCAGCGGCAGGAACTTGAGACCGAGCAGCAAGATCAGCGCACCCAGCCCGGTGACACCGAGGGCTATGCCGAACTCGAGCGGCGTCGGCCAATAGACCAAGCCCGCATATGCCCCCGCCATGCCGTCAGACCAGTTCGTTGCGCTGTACTGGGTCATGACGGCAGGATAGTCGATGTTCGGAATCTGGAATCCGCCCACGAGCAACTGGGCTCGCTTGCAGAAAATTCCGACTATGGCAAGAATGCCAGCGATGACAAGTGCCGCGTTCTTTCGCAGGCTCGGCACGAAGCAGATAGCCGCCGCGATGATGCAGCCGATGACCTCAACCCAGAAGAACGGGGCCAGAGGGCCGCTCGTGAGCATGGCGACGACGTTCGCGCCCTCGCCGCCCGGGAAGCCTTCGGTCAGCAGATCGCACGCGAAGAAGTACAGGTCAACGCAGACGAAGGCACCGAGTAGCTTCGCCATTTTGACCACGTTCGCCTGGTCGACCGCCAAGTAGCCAGCAGCACGCAGCGCGACGACCACAATGAGCACCAACGCCGTACCGCACACGAGCGCCGACGACACGAACCAAGGAGCCATAAGCGCGGTGTGCCACATGTCATGCGCCTGCTGCAGGCTGAAGATCCACGCGGTGACGGAGTGGACGAGCACAGCGCAGACCAGCGCGATGAAGCTCACGACGCGCAGGGCGGTCGCCGAGACCTTGCCCGCCTCATGGCGCACCTGCGCCCAGAGGTAGACGATGGACAGGATCAGGTACACGAACAGCACGATGATGTCCCACATCAGCGGGCTGCCCAAATTGGAATAAGCGAACAGCTCCCACAACCGCAAAGGCTGACCGAGGTCGACCACGACGAAGCCGATAGCCAACACTGTGCAGCAAATGGAGGTCCACACCGCAACTTTAGAAATCCCGCCAAAGCCCTTCATGCCGAAAGCGCGCGGAATAGAGCTGATAATCAGACCGCCAGCGGACAGGCCGACCAGGAACATAAAGCACGTGATGTAGAGACCCCATGAGTCAAAGTTGCGCATGCCCGTCTGCACCAGGCCGCCCGTAAGCTGGATGCCCCAAAGGACAAGCCCTAAGATGGTCAAAACAGCCGCGACAACGATAGCGATATTGAGCCCTCGCCCGCCAAACCGGGCCGTGCGAGCGCTCGTTGAAGGCGAAGATACCCGAGACGACGAGCTCGCCTGAACGTTCTCAGTCATTGTTCTCTCCTCAATGAATGCCACACCCTGTCACGCTTGCGAGACAAAACGCCTACGGGGCAAGCGAATCAGGAGTTAGGGATAGCGATTCAGCAAGCTGCCTACAGTAGGTAGTACACAGAGGGCCTCGTCCCTTGCTCGGGAAGAAGCTGTTTGTATTCCCGCTTGCTGATCAATTGTGAGACCTCGGAGTCCGGATCGTCCAAATCGCCCCAGAAACGAGCGCGGCCGGGACACAGGACCATGCATGCAGGGTCTTTTCCTTGCGAAGTGCGCTGATAGCAAAACGTGCACTTCTCGACAACATGCTTCTGGTGAGGAGCAGCATCGGAATCGCCTGTTGCAAAATCCATGTGGTACTGAGGCTCTTCCCAATTGAAGGAGCGAACGCCAGTGTACGGACACGCGGCCATGCACATGCGACAACCGATGCACTTGTCATAATCCTGGCGAACGACCCCGGTTTCAAGGTCGCGGTATGTCGCGCCAACCGGGCACACCTTCACACAGGCAGGGTTCTCGCAATGTTGGCATGCCATAGGAAAATACTCTTTCCTGCCGTCTTCGCTTGTCGTGTCAATAACGGGACCACCGTCAGTGAAAACCCTGTTCCACCATACGTCGTTTGGAAGATTATTCGCTACTTTGCATGCGAAAGCACAGGTCTGGCAACCGATGCAATGCTTTAAATCAATAGCCATTCCGTAATGCATGGTTTACGCCTCCTCGTACTTTTCAACTTCAATGAGCACATCATTGAAGTTGTTGTTGCAGACGATCGGGTTCATCTCGCGAGAAGTCAGATCGTTGTAGTGGCCTTCAATGAACTGGTCTCGCTGCCACCCATGAGGTATGTTCGTCATCCCCTTGCGCAAACCGGCATCAATTACCGCCTTTAGAACAACGTAGCCACGGTCGTTGAACGCCCGGACGATGTCGCCCGTTTCGATTCCTCGTTCATGTGCGTCTTCAGGATTCAACTTGATGACGGGCTCGGGATCGAGCTCCCTCAGTAGCGGAACATAGCCGAATTGGGTATGGGTACGCCATTTAATGTGCTCTTGGTAGTTCGTCAGAGGATACTTTTTGAACAGCTCGTTCTCATGCCATGCTTCGTTCGGCGGCTCCCAGTGTGGCAGGCGCTCTTTCGTCCAGTCCACCGTCTGCCCGTACTGCACTTCCCCATAGAAGCCTCTGCCAGGGTTCTCCAGATAGAATTGAGCGCGCGTCGTTGCGGTCGGATACACGCCGTCAGCGCCATGGATGTACGTATACCCGTCATCAACGAAATAATCCTGCCAGATGCACTTCTTCTCAAGGAGCTCGTTCCAAACGTCAGCGCCCATGCACTCCTCAAGGAATTCCTCGGTCGTTTGCGAGAAATACTGCTCAATGCCAAGCTTCTTTGCCAGTTCGCAGATGATATCGTAGTCAGACTTGGACTCAAACAAAGGTTCGATGGCTTTCTCTTGCAGATGAATGCACGGATACAACGTCGCATTGCCATGGACATCGAGGTTTTCTGCCCAATCACAGACAGGAAGAACGTAGTCGGCATATTGCGCAGTCTCCGTCATGCACGGATCGGCAACTATGATCAAATCGACTTTGTTGAACGCATCGATAAACGTCTTCCGCTCCGTGGTGACACCGAACCAGTTGTTGTTGAACACCCATATGCTGCGCAATGGAATATCATATTCGCCGTATTTGTCCGTCTCAACAATTTCGGGAAGAAGTTCGGCAGCTACCGTCAGCGAGCCCTTGCTTCCTTTTGGCTTTCCTGCCGTTCCCGTCTTATAAGGATTGCGAGGACGAACATACCCGCACGATGCACCTGGTTTAGCAAGGTTGCCTGTCAGCATTGCAAGGCTTGCTGTGGAAATGTAGCTGTAGTGCCCGTTGACATAGTGCTCTTGGCCAAGTCCCTGGAATATCCAACTCGGACCATGGTTGCAGTACAAATCCGTAATTTCGTAAATCTGCTCGACAGGGATGTCGCAGATCTCCGCAACCTTGTCGGGCGTATAATCCCTGATGGCATCGAGCAGCAGGCTGTAGGCCGTCGTCACCTTGATGTCGTTTACCGTGAACGTGCCCTCAAGAAGCGGATTTTCGACGTTCCCAACAATATCGAATTCCGAATCAGACCGCGCCACCATAATGGTCTTGGCAGCCACGTCGTCTTCTTCGATTCCGTCAACTTGCATGCCAATGTCTGCGGCACGCAGATACTTCCCGTCTTCTTTGACCAAGAACGGAGCGACAGTGTGCTTGCTCAGGAAGTCGAGATCTTCCCAGCCTTTCTCAAGAACAACGTTCATCATGCCCATGGCAAGGGCAGAGTCCGTTCCCGGCCTGAGCCGCACATGAACGTCAGACTTGGATGCCACGCCCGTGATGTTCGGGTCGATGCAAACCATCTTTGCACCCGCATCGATTGCTTCAGCCATGAAATGCCACATTTGTATCTGGGACTCGGTCGTATTGCTGCCCCATACGAACAGGCACCGAGTATTGATCATGTCGCTCATGTCATTCGAATTCCATGCGACAGCTCGACCAAGCGTATCAATGGTGCCTTTGAACAGGGCGTTGTCGACATGGAGCGCAAGTTTGGTCGCGCCGAGAACGTTCATAAGCCTCGTATACACCGTGCCATTGGCAATGCCCGAATTACCCGAAATAGAAACGAAGCCAAGAGAACGCCCGCCAAGCTCATCAAGATAGCCTTTCCATTTCTCGGCAATGTCGCTCAACGCCTCATCCCAAGATATACGCTCCCATTGGCCAGCACCACGTTCAGTGCCTTCGACACGTCGCAAAGGATATTGCGTTCTATGCTCGTCATAGAAACGATGAGGAAGGGAATGGCCTTTCGGGCAAATTCGATCGTACTGGCCATCAGGGAATTTGCCAGCTTCCGTTTCGACCACGCGTCCTTCGCGTACTTTGTAGTAGATATGGCAGCCCTGGAAGCAGTTTCCTCGACAACTACCGGAATACACAGTGGTGTCGTCGTTTGCTTGGGTCCCCTCTACTTCCGCTAACGCCGGCAAAGCTGTCGATGCCCCAGCTAATCCTGCTGCACCGACCACGGCACCAGTTGTTTTGAGAAAGCTCCTGCGAGATATGCCCCCCTGTGGGCTTTTCGTTCCTGACATGTTTCCTCCTCAAAGGTCCTGTCAGGACATTCCCCCCGGAATGCTTGAAGACGAGGATTCGAGAGCACCGCTCGTTTCAAGCCCAATCCTTCGGATGTCCCCCAACATCTCTCGAAAAGAATTGGCCTAATTCTTCATGAGTACAGTATGACAAATAATCCTATGACAATCAATTATTGTCATAGGATTATTTGTCATAGGATTATCTATTTTATGGACAATCTCTTCATCCCGATAAACTGAACCAATATCAAATTCCCCCGATCATGGTCGCCTACCGTCAGCCCGATCGAAAAGACAATTCGGAGCAATTTTGCAGCGCACTTCCGCTCGTTATCGTGCGCCCTGCTTTCCAAGCATGTCCTTTGCCGCATCTCCCAGCACGTCCCCAAAGCCTTCGCTGAAGCTGCTCGGAACCACAATGGTTCCGCCCGTCTCGCGCACGCTCTCGTAAAGCAGATGCATTGCGCGAAGACGAAGTGCCGCGTCGTTTTCAGCGTACGCTTCGCCCATCTCGGTCATCATCTCGCAAATATCCTGCTCTGCCTCCATAAGGATAATGCGCGACTTTTTTCGCTGCTCAGCTTGCGCCTCAAGAGACATTACATCCTGCAGCTCTTTTGGAAGCAGAATATCGCGCACTTCAACAGACATGATGCTCACGCCCCAGGCGGACACCTTCTCTTCCAACACGCGCTTGAGCTCTCGGTCGAGCTGCTCTCGCTTGATAGCGACCTCTGCGGCACCGCTTCGCCCAATAGCGTCGCGCAACGCCGTTTGCGCTGCCAGCTCCACCGCACGCGTGAAATCGCTCACCTCCGTGCACGCAGCCTGAGCGTCCCACACCATCCAGAACAAAACCGCATTGACATTCAAAGGCACCAAGTCAGCCGTCAGCGTTTCCTCCGCACCGAATGTGGTCACACGCACACGGCCGTCAACGCGCATGGCATTTTGCTCGATGATAGGGATAGTCCAAAAGAGTCCCGGCCCCGAAACGCGGTTGAACTTCCCCAGCCGTAAGACAACGACCTTTTCCCACTGTTGAGCAATATGGACAGCCATCGCCGCCAGCGCGCCAGCCAAAACCGCGCATGCAACCAGCACAACGCTTGCAGAAAGCAGCACCGTCCCCGCTGCCAGCACAACGCCGAAGACAGCTGCAAACACGACCGCTGTAAAGAGAACGACGCCAGCATTTGAAGCGCGTTCTCCTACCGCAAGCTGGGTGCTCGCAAACGAGCCCGGCAGCGGGGGACAAAGCTCGTGCGCGGCGCGACCTGATTTGTCTTTGCGGCCGCTCCGTGGATTGCTTTTGAACATGCAGCCATCCATCCCTTCTTTTCGAATCGGATACCCTGCGCCATGATGACAGGGCATGAATCCTTACTCGCTCACCCGGCGTGCGGATGCTCAGGAAATGTCCTGCGCAGCAACGCAATCCTCCCCGGTAAATTCCACAATGCGCCCTCGAACGCTCGCCGCCTCGCGTGCTGACGCCATGCCCTCTACACGTTTAATCGACTTGATTTTGCGTTCCATGCACAGCTGCACTTCATCAAGCGTCAGTCCAAGCTCTCTGCATGCGGACACACAATCGTCGAGCACCTGGTCGACTTCCTGGGAGTACTCGCGCTCGAGCTCGGCGTCGAAATCACGGACAAACACGCCTCTACCGCGCGTCGACTCGAGATATCCGTCCGAAACGAGGCTGAGATAGGCCTTGTTGACCGTGTTGTAGTTGATGGAAAGGTCTGCCGCGAGGCCACGTACGGTAGGAAGCTTATCCCCTGCCTGATAGTAACCCGTGCTAATGAGGCTCATCAGACGTTGGCGAAGCTGGACCCATAACGGCACGTCACTGTTTGCATCCACTTCGAACGTGAACGGCTTCTCGTTCATTTCAACGCCCTTTCTTTCTTGCTAGTCAACACGCTGCCACCCCGTCCTTTTCTGCATTCTACGTCATGCAGAATCTCTTGCCAGGTCGCGTACCGTGCGCAGCTCGTTCGCGACTAAGCTTTCGATTCATGCGCAACAACGTTTTGCTCGCCTTCATCCGATCGCCTATCAGTTTCTATCCCGCGCCAAACGCCATAAGCGATTCCATGATGAAAGGATGGGTTGCCGCTGCTACGACGCACCAGCGCAAGACAAATCCTCCAACCATGACGCAAGCAGATGCGGTGAGCCCGACGACATTGTTGTCCGGACGCAAAACGACCGTAAAATCAGCAACGATCGCCCCGCAGAGGCCAACGGCAACAAACCCCAGCCAGAACACCCACGAACCATCACCGAACAACAAGGTCTCCAAAGAAGCAGCCAGCGCGACTTCCGTGCCGTTTGATCCGCTTGCTGATGCAGCAAAACCACCAAGCGCCAACAGTAAGCATGCCGCTCCTTCCAAGGCGAGAAAAACCATATCGATGCCCGAAAGCGCGCGAACACATGAGACATCGGATGTCCGCCCGCTCACATGCACAACGCCGAGCACCAGGGCAAGTCCGCACGAAAGGGACGATAAAGCAAACAGTACCACGAGCCACGGTGAATGCCAGAGCGGAACAGCCGGCATGCTCGCAAGCAGGATGCTCGCGTACAGCACGACCGCCAAGCCGGCTACAATCGCGAGCGCATGCAAGGCAACGAACAACGTTGTCCTGACGCTACGCCAGGGAAAACCCCACAGCGAACCGACAATCAACGCTATGAGCAAGCATGCTGCAAGAGCGTACGCGCCGAACGTCAGGAACGTCAGGCGCGGAACAAACAAGTCAAGCATGCGATCCGCTCTGCCGACATCCAGCACAAGGCAAGAAATTCCAGCCAGCAACGCTACGGACGCTGCTCCGAACGAACGGGCCAAAACGCGACAAGATGGCAAGCTGGCAGGGATAACACGGCGCGGTTCCGAAGCGTACAAGACGGTCTCTACGGAAGCGAGAGAACGACCGCGACTGAATGACATCAGGCACAGCACTCCCAAGACCATTGTCGCACCACCGCCCATACCGCCCGCGAACAGGTAGGCGACTATCAACGAGCTGAACATGGCCTCCCCTTTCGCTGAGCAGCACGCCGTCGGGCGGATGAGGCGTTGACCATGCGCCATCTCCCACATTTCGCCCGCCTGCTTGCCTCAAATTATCCTAAGACAATTTTCATTGTACGACAGCATGCAGCGAAAGAAAACGCACCTGCCCTCTAGGCGATCCCATACGGGAGTAAGCACCTTGAATAAAGTTCCCTATGCAATACGCTCGTTGGATATGAGATTGCCTACCACCTATGCCTTCAACGCAAGAAGGCCAAACAAGCGACGGAAAGGCAAAGCGAGGCTTCCTGGCCCGTTACTGTTCGTAGATCAGCACTTTGTCACGCTCTACGGCGGCGGCGAGCTCCTGGTTCGTGATTACCTCGGCCGAAATGACGTTTACGCGGCGGCCTGTCGGCTCTTCGAGAGCACCGGAAAACACGAGCAGATCATGCAGGCCAAAGCTTGCGAACGGACCAAGCTCAAGACGAAGGTCGATAGCGCTTTCGTCGGTGTAGGCACCGCGCGCGAAATCACCGAACAGATAGACCTTTTTGATGGCAGGATACTCTTCTGCAGCGTCCTGAACCATGGAAACGAGCGCGCGAACCTGCTCGTCGTCCCGGATAGCGGGCTCGCTTTCAATGCCAAGCAGCGGGCGGTCGGCAGAACCGCGCTTCACCGGGCGCAGCTTGCGGACAGCGGACTCATCAACCTGCCAACCTTCGTCGGAATCCTGCACATTGGCGCTTTCTTCCTGAGCCTGATCGGCGAGAACCGCCTCTGCGCCCTGAACGGAATCGCCGTCAGATGCGCGTTCTGCCTTATGGACCGCTTCACGCAGCGGAGCGCCCGCCTCGCGCTCGATCGCCTCAACGTCAAGCGAAGGCTCCTGGGCAGTATCATCTGCGGGACACAGGTACAGCCCGTTGCCAACGACAACGCACCATGCATGTTCGCCAAATCCAAGCGCTTGGTACAGTTTAGCGGGAATAGTTATCTGACGTTTGCTGGAAACTTTAATGACCTGGGGTTTTGCATCCATAACAGCCTACTTTCCCACCAAGCGCCTCCTGAGAAGTGCCCGGTTATCATGCGAATCGTTCGCTTGGTCTTTGTTTCAGTATCGCTTTGCAGGGCTCATTGCGTCAAGAACAACCGCAAAGCGCGCAAAAGAAAAACGCGCCTGCAACCAAGCAGGCGCGTCATCGAGCCAAGCGATTAGCGAACACGCACGAACTGAGCGGCAAAATGCGCGTCAGGCCCGTCGCTGCGCAAATTCGACGCAAAGAACAGTGCCTTAGCCGCATCCTGTCGTGAGGCACCTGGCGCCTTCGCGGCCGCAGCGTCCCCTAACGGCACGATTTTGAATCGCTCGCCAATGGAGCTGCGAAGGAAGCGTTCGACCACCAGCTCGTTTTCAGCTTTCGTGATCGTGCAGGTAGCATAGGTGAGCAGTCCCCCAACCTTCGTGCAGTATGCAGCCTCCTGCAAGATAACGGCATTCAAGCGTGCAAGCGACTCGATATCGCGCGGCGTGATGCGCCAACGAATCTCCGGATGACGGCGCAAGGTTCCCAACCCTGAGCACGGTGCATCCACGAACACGGCATCGAACGCCTCGTCGCCGAACTTCGCACGCAAACGCTGGGCATCAAGAACATGCGCTTCGTCCAGCCTCACTCCCGTCAGCGCCGCACGCTTTTCCTGGATCTTTGCCTTGAACGGCAGATTGTCCACCGTCTCAAGAGGCATTTGGGCTCCAAACCGCTCGAAAGCGACATTCTGCAGCAGAATGCTTTTCGTTCCGCGGCCTGCGCCGACTTCCAAGAACCTTCCTGGCATCGTGCGAGGCACCGCCAAGCGGGCAATAGCCTGCGCGGACGCATCGCTCACAATAGCTTTGCCACCCTTCAGCAAGGCAGCGACTTCGGGGCGCGCGATGGCGCGATGGTTTCCGACCTTCCAACAGCGCGGAATAGCACGCCCGTCGACGGTGACCGGCTCCGCTTCTGCCCGAGCCTCACCGAATGCAGCCTGCACTTCCCCTGCTTCAGCACGAAGCGCATTTTCCGCCACGTAGAGGGGTGCAACTTCGTTGGACGCCTCGAGGAATGCCTTGAGCTCGTCTTTTCCACGGTCGTCCAGCACGCTTTTCGCCATCCAGACCGGGAATGCGTTCTTGCGCGCAAGCGCGACCAAGCTATCGTCGGGATTCCCGAAAGGAAACGTCCGGCGCGCGTCGACTAGCTTGCGCAGTACCGCGTTCGCAAGCCCCGCCGCGCGCGGTTCGACCGAACGCACCAATTCCACTCCCTGATCGACCGCGGCATGCGGGCTTTTGTCCAGGAAGATGATTTCGTATGCGGAGACGCGCAGCGCATCGCGCACTTCGGGCATGAGCGCTTTCGGATTCGTGCACGCATGGTCGATAAGCTCATCGAGCGTTCCTGCGCTCATGGTCACGCCAAGCGCAAGCTTGGTCGCAAATGCCTTGTCCTCTTCGGACAGGCGCGCTTCGAGAAGCTGGGCCTCGATGACATCGTGCGTGAACGCCTCGCGCTCGCGCACGGCCTTTCCCACCTGCAAAGCGAACACGCGCGCAGGGCTCGCCTTCGACACAGCGGGCCTCGCGTCCTTGCCGCGCCCTGCCGAGCGCCGCGGCCCGCCGCCGCTTCTGCCGCCATTTCGGTCGGGCCTGCGCCCTCCCGGCGTGTTCGGACGTCCCCCAGGCGTGCGCTGGCCTTTCGTCTCGTCAGCCATCCAGTCGACTCCATTCCAACGTTCCGGACTTCACATTCTGCAATCCTGCCGCGAACGCACGGGCGTCCATCGGCTGTTTGCCGTCAGGCTGCACTTCGAACAGCTCGAGCAATCCGTCGGTGCAACCAAGATAAAGCCTCTTTTGGAAAAACGACACGAACCCCGGCTCCACGGACGGAAGGTCCGCGCACTCGCCCTCCCGGGCGGCAGCGCATGCATCGAGAACCGTGACGCTCTTCCCCGCAATGCCGCAACGGGCTGCGTGCGCTTTGCTCGAAGCCTGAACACGCCGCGCGTTCGTCACCGCCCCTTCGGAAGGGTCCAGGAACAGTTCGTGCTTCTCAATCTTATGCGCATAGGTGACCAAGCTTTCGTCCTGCTCGACCCATTCGGCCTCCCCCGCCTCAAGATGGGCAAGGGCGGTCAAGAGCGCATGGGCGCCCAGGTTCGAAAGTTCGTCGGTAAGCTGCACGGCCCCGAGCTCGCCGATTTCGACACTGCGGCACACGCAGTAAGCGCCCGTGTCCAAGCCCTCCTCCATGCGCATGACGCACACGCCCGTTTCGCGATCGCCTGCCAGGATAGCGCGCTCGACGGGGGCCGCCCCGCGCCAGCGCGGCAGCAGGGAGGCATGAACGTTCACGCAGCCGAACGGCGGGATATCGAGCACTTCTTTCGGAAGCAGCGCACCGTATGCGGCAACGCAGATGACATCCGGGCGCAATTCCCGAAGCTCGCGCTGCACCTCGGCATCGCGCAGCGTCCGCGGGGTGCGAACTTCCAGACCGCAGCGTTCCGCCATCGCCTTGACCGGCGATGCGACCAGCGCCTTGCCCCGTCCGCGCACCGCGTCAGGACGCGTGTAGACCGCAAGCACCTCATGATGGTTCGCAAGCTCTTCCAGTATGGTCGCCGCAAAATCAGGCGTGCCCATAAACACGACTCGCATGGTCGGCTCCTCCCTGCGCGCAGGTTAGCGAACGCGCGGCTCGATCGACGTCTCGCCCGGACGGGCGCCCGCCGCCTTTGCCACCTCGTACTCCTGCAGCGCCTTAATACGGTCCATGGGGGCGCAGCTTTCGAACAGCGTCCTGCCGTCGAGATGGTCGCACTCATGCTGCATGCAACGACCCAGCAGTCCGTCGCTTTCGAGAACGCATGCTTGCCCGTCCAGATCGAAGTATTCGCAACGTGCCCATTCCTTGCGCTTGATCGGAACGGAAATGCCCGGACAGGACAGGCATCCTTCCTCTTCAGCAACTTCCTCGCCCCAGGTCTTGACGATGACCGGGTTCACCAGCGTCAGGTAGTTGCCCGCACTTTCAGGGTCGCAGTCGATAACGACCAAGCGCTTGGTGACGCCCACTTGGGGAGCCGCCAAGCCGCAACCGTTGTTCTTGTACATGGCCTTCGCCATCTGCTTGGCAAGGCGCTTAAGGCTTTTGTCGCCGACCTCGCACGGCTCGCATACCTGGCGAAGCGTGGGGTCGGGCGCTACCACAATGTTCATACGTCTTCTCTCCTTGCATCCAAACGGCAGCGAATCTTACGCTGCAGCCTGGAAATGCTCATACCGTCGGTTTACCCGCCTATTCTACCCGACTGCACAAACCTTGGACCGTCCAGAGCGCCAAACGCCAGAAAGTGCGGCCAAACCGCACTGCATGCGAAAACGGCGAACGCCGGTCTGTGCCGACACGAAGCGCCCGAAAAGAAGCGACCTTACCCCTCGTCAGGCGCATGACCGATTTTGCGCTGCTCCGCCGCATGGGAAAGACGGCGCGCCCGCAATTCCTCACCCAAGCCCATCACGCTTTCGAACAGGCTGCGCGAAACCTCTTCGGGCAGACTGTCCGCGTTTTTCAGCTGTTCCTGCATGGCCGCAAGCTGGTCTTCCAAATCCCCTATGGAAAGCTCCTCTGCAAGAAACGACGCGAAGGTCGTGTCATCCTGCGCACCCGAAAGCGCACCGGAGGTAAGAATGCGCGCGACCCCGGGCTCGCGCGCCTCCGCCCGCGCCACCGTCTCTGCCGCGCCAAGCCCTGGCTCTTCCGCCATCACGTCAAGCAGCGTCGCAGCCGCGCGCTCGTGGAGCGGGAGATGCCACGCGGTCTGGGAAAGCACGCCCAAATGGCTCATCGCCAAATCGGAACGACGCGCCATCAGGCATAAGAACTCACGCTCAAACCGGAGCCTGTTTCGCTCAGAGGAAGGGAGCGCAGGCGCGCCAGTCGATGCGCGGGAGGAGGTCGAAGACGACGCGAATTCTTGAGCGCCGGTCGCAGCCGGACGTCCGCTTGCGCCGGATGCGCCCGACAGCTCAGAACCTGCCCCGCGGCCTTGGTCCGGCAACGATGCAGGCGGCTTGAGCGCCGCAAGCATCTCGAGCACGTCTTCTTCGCGCGCGCGGACCTTCCCGGCAATCTGCACGGCATAGTCCTTCGCAAGCAGTGAGTCTTTGATAGGCGCAAGCACCGCAAGCGCCTCTCCCACCGCACGGTTACGCCCTTCCGCCGTGCTAAGGTCGAAGCGCGCCAAACGCCGTTCGATGCCGTATTTCAAAAGCGGCTGGGCATCATCCAGCAGGCTGCGCAGTTTTTCGACCCCTCGCTCGCGGACGAAGTCGGCCGGATCGAGGTCGTCCGGAAGCGTGACGGCGCACAGCTCGATCTGAGAGCGGCCAGCTTCGGGCGTCATCGTGCGATCGATGAACTGCAGCGCACGATCCGCCGCACGCTGACCTGCCGCGTCGCCGTCGAACAGATAGACGATTCTTTTCTGCGCGTGCCGCGAAAGCGCACGGATATGGCGTGGCGTCAGAGCAGTCCCCAACGTCGCGACCACGTTTTTCACCCCTGCCTCAGAAAGCGCAATAACGTCCGTGTAGCCTTCGACCACCACGGCGATACCGGTCGACGCCATAGAGGCCTTCGCCTTGTCCAGACCGTAGAGCACTTCCGACTTGTGGAAAATGGGCGTCTCCTGAGAGTTCAGGTATTTCGGCTCTCCCTGCCCTACCACGCGGCCGCCGAACGCAATGCATTCGCCCTGCACGTCGCGAATGGGAAACATAACCCGGTTGTAAAAACGGTCGCGCAGGCCGCGCCCGTCCGAAGAGAGCGCAACGTTCGCTTCGACCATCTCCTCGTTCGTAAAGCCGAGCTGCCGCAGATGGCGCACGAGCGTGCCGCGTCCGGGCGCAAAGCCCAAGTCCCAGTCCGCGGGAACGGACCCTCCCAGCCCGCGGCCTCCCAGGTACGCGCGCGCCTGGGCCGCCTCGGTCGATTTCGAACGCATCAACTGCAGATGATAGAACTCCGCCGTCTTCTTGCAGACCTCCTTCAGGCGGGCTTTGCGGCCGCGCGGAAGCGCAGGGCCTGCGTCGGCAATCTGGATGCCCGCCCGTTCCGCCAGCCAGCGAACCGCCTCAGGAAAGCTCAGGTCTTCAAGCTTCATGACGTAAGAAAAGACATCGCCACCTTCGCCGCATCCGAAGCAGTGCCACAGTTGGGTGGATGGGTCTATCTTGCACGACGGCGTGCGCTCCTCATGGAAGGGACAGCAGCACCAGAAATCGCGCCCGCGCTGGCGCAAGGGCGTCCGCTCTCCCATGAGCGCGACCAGATCGCTCGCCTCGCGCACGCGGCGTACGTCCTCTTCGCTGATGCCCGCCATGCCGCCCCCTTTCTGCCAGTGCCTGCCATCGTGCGACAGCCGATCGCATCCCTCCAACTTTAGCACAGCGCCCGCGCACAGCCGAAGGACGCACCGCCTGCCTGCACGACAAGAAAAGAGAGGGCGTTTCACACGCGCACTTCGTGGCGATTCCTTCACGAATGCGCAAACCTTGCACCTGCCGACGGCCTGCCCGCCCGGCCAGCGGTACAATGGCAGACGAAACACGAGAGACCTCGCACCGCGGGCTTGGCTGCGGCGCCCAGGAGGACCTATGCCTGAGAACACCCGTCCCGACCGGGATATACCCTATCTTGCGCTCGACCCCGACATCGAAGCGCGCATCCGCACGGACCGCCAGAACCATATCGCGTGCCCTTGGCGCTTTCCCGACGAACGCGTCGTGCGCCGCGAGGACAACCCCCACGACACCGCGACCCTCACGCGGCCAGCGTTCGCGCGCGATATCGAGAAGATCCTGAACGTGCCCGCGTACAACCGCTACGCGGACAAGACGCAGGTCTTCTCCTTCGTGGAGAACGACGACCTGTGCCGTCGCGGCCTGCACGTACAGCTCGTCTCGCGCATAGCGCGTGGTATTGGCGCGCTCTTGGGTCTGAACCTCGACCTCATCGAAGCCATCGCGCTTGGCCACGATGTGGGCCACACGCCTTTCGGCCATGCGGGAGAGCACTTTCTCTCCGAACGCTTCCACGATCACACCGGCCGTTTTTTCAACCATAACGTCCATTCCGTGCGCGTGCTCGACAAGCTTTACCGCCGCAACGTCAGCCTGCAAACGCTCGACGGCGTGCTGTGCCATAACGGCGAGTTCGCCCAGCAGACGCTGCGCCTTGGCAGCATGCCGGACTTCGCAACGCTCGATGCTGCCGTGGAAGCCTGCACTGCCGACGAACAGGAGATCAAGCATCTGCGCCCCTCCACCCTCGAAGGATGCGTCGTGCGCGTGAGCGACATGATCGCCTACATCGGCAAAGACCGCCAGGACGCGCTCGCATTCGGGCTGGTGGATTCGCTTGACCAGTTCGATGCCAGCATCATCGGCCGCTCGAACGCCCAGATCATCAACAACATGACCGTCGACATCGTCAATCACAGCTACGGGCGCGACCACATCTCCATGAGCCCGGAGGCCTTCGCCGACCTCAAGCGTGCGAAACGCCAGAACTACGAGCTCATCTACCACGACGAGGGCGTCATCAAAGGCGCCGGCAACGTGGTGCAGGAAATGTTCGGCGAACTGTACGAGAAGCTGCGCGACGACGCCGTTCGCCACGACGAGGATTCGCCGCTCTACCGCCACCACATCCGCCAGCTCGCCTTGAAGTCGCGTACGCTGCGCGCCGACGAGTACCTGGCGAACGGTCCCGACCGGGTGGTCGTGGACTATATCGCCTCTATGACCGACAGCTATTTCATGGCGCTCCATGGGTTCCTGTTCCCCGGCAGCCCAAATCGCGTCGCATGGCGCGACTACTGTGCTGACCTGCGCGAAGCCCGCGCCGACAAGAAGTAAGGAAGGATACGCATGACCACTCTTGACGAAGGCCGCATCGACGCTGCCGCGATAGAGCGCATTGTGGGCGAAGGCAACGTGCTCGCCTCCGAGCCGCTCTCCCGTCACTGCACGTTCCGCATTGGCGGGCCCGCGCGGCTGTTCGCGCGCCCGCAGGACGAGCAGGCGCTTATCGAGCTCGTCGCCGCCCTGCGCGGATTCGACGAGCCGTACCTTGTCGTGGGCAAGGGCAGCAATCTGCTGTTCGCCGACGAAGGCTACGATGGCGTGGTCGTGGAAGTCGGCCGCGCGATGGGCGACATCGAAATCGACGGCACCGCCGTGCGCGCCCAGGCCGGCATCTCGCTCTCCTCTCTGGCAAAACAAGCAGCTCGCGCAGGCTTGGCCGGCCTGGAGTTTGCCAGCGGTATCCCCGGCACGCTCGGGGGCGGCCTCTTCATGAACGCAGGCGCTTACGGCGGACAGCTCTCCGATGTCGTCGTGCGCGCCCGCGTGCTCGAAGCGGACGGCACGGTACGTACGATCGAAGTCGCCGAAGGTGATTTCGGCTACCGCAAAAGCCCTATCCAGGCAGGCGGCATTGTGCTTTCCGCCGAAATCGAACTGACGCCGGACGACCCCGCTGCCATTCAGGAGCGCATGGCCGATCTCGATGAACGCCGTCGCACGAAGCAGCCGCTCGAATACCCGAGCGCCGGCAGCACGTTCAAGCGCCCGCCGGGCAACTACGCCTCGGCGCTCGTGGACGAGGCGGGACTGAAAGGCTATCGCGTCGGCGGGGCGGCCGTTTCCGAAAAGCACGCGGGCTTTGTCGTAAACCTGGGGGACGCCACGTGCGCTGACGTGCTTGCGGTCATCGCCCACGCACAGGACGTAGTGCGCAAGCGTTTCAGCGTGGAGCTCGAGCCTGAGGTGCGCATCGTGGGCAATGCCCAGTAAGCACCTTCCGCAACCGCACGACAAGAGATGCGGCGCCCACCCTACTGCCCTCTTTCGCATGCTGCGCGCGGCACAATAACGCACGATGCCAAGCCTGGCATGCTTCGTCTGCGTTTCCAGCACAGACGCTTGCCCGACCATTCGTCGCCTGCGCAGGCAGGCGAATTCGAAAGGAAGCATATGGATCTCACTCCCGAACAGCGCCTGCACGGTTTCCGCGTAGAGCGCACCGAACGCCTTGCGGAACTCGAGGCCGACACCGCGCTCATGCGTCACGAAAAGAGCGGTGCGCGGCTGCTCGTCGTGTCGAACGACGATGTGGACAAGGCGTTTTCCATCGCCTTCAAGACCCCGCCGAAGGACGACACGGGCGTCTTTCACATCCTCGAGCACTCGGTGCTGTGCGGCTCTGAGCGCTTCCCCGTCAAAGAGCCGTTCGTGAACCTGCTCAAGAGCTCCATGCAGACCTTCCTGAACGCCATGACGTTCCCCGACAAGACCATGTACCCTGTGGCCAGCACGAACGAGCAGGATCTCTACAACCTTATGGACGTATACCTCGACGCCGTGCTGCACCCGAACATCTACCGCAAACGCGCTATCTTCGAACAGGAAGGCTGGCACTACGAGCTGGAATCGGCTGGCGGGCAGCTTGCTTACAACGGTGTCGTGTTCAATGAAATGAAGGGTGCGTTGTCAGACCCTGACAGCGTACTCTACGACGCCGTGAACGCAGCGCTCTTCCCGGACACTGCCTACCGCTTCGAGTCCGGCGGCCATCCGCGCGCCATCCCCACGCTGACCTACGAAGGCTATCTTGACGAGCACGCACGCCACTACCGCCTCGACAACAGCTATATCTTCCTCTACGGCGATTTGGACGTAGAGCGCGCGCTCGCCTTCCTTGACGAGCGCTATCTAAGCTGTGAACCGACACCCGCACCTGAACTGGGCACCCCGAACCCGCTCGTGCGCCAAACGCCCTGTACCGCATGGGGCGTTCGCCAAGGCATGGTGACCGCGCCCGAGAACGCCTGCGCGGCGCTCGGCTACGTCATCGGCGACGCCACGGACCGCGCGCGCATGCTTGCGGCGGGAATCCTCATGGACGCGCTCATGGGCAGCAACGAGAGCCCGCTGAAGAAGGCGCTGCTCGACGCACAGCTTGCGGGCGACGCGTACGCATTCGTGGACGATGCGCGCCTGCAGCCGCTGCTCATGGTAGAGCTCAAAGGCAGCAAGCCTGACGTGCTTGACGAGTTCCGTGCCGTCTTCGAACGAGAGGTCGAACGGCTGACGACCGAAGGCATCGACCATGCGCTCATCGAAGCGTCGCTCGAGCACCAGGAGTTCTTGCTCCGCGAGATGGACTTCGGCACGTCGAAAGGCGTCGTGCACGCCATGAACTGCCTGACTGGCTGGCTTTACGACGACGATGCGGCCGTGGACTCCTTGCGCTGGGAAGACGCGTTCGCCCGCATGCACGCCGGTTTGGACGAAGGCTACTTCGAACAGCTGCTGCGCGAGCTCGTGCTCGAGAACGACCACTGCGGCAGCGTGGAGATCGTGCCGGAAGAAGCGCCCGAGCGCAATGAGGAAGCAGAAGAGCTCACCGCGAAGCAGGCATCGCTCACGCCCGAGGAGGCCCAGGCCATCGTGGACGAGTGCGCTGAACTGCACCGCCTGCAGGAAGCGCCCGATGCGCCCGAAGACCTGGCAACGTTGCCGCTGCTCGAGCTCTCTGACATTGCGCCCTCGAAAGAAGAGCCGCCCGCACGCCTGGACGAGCGCACGCCCCTGCCCTGCCTGCGCCACGACGTGCGCACGCACGGCATCGACTACTTCACGTTCTATTTCGACCTGTCGCACGTCGCCTTCGAAGAGCTGCCCTACGTCTCCATCCTCACCTCGGTTTTGGGCAAGCTCGACACCGCAAAGCACACTGCCGTCGAAGTGGACACGCTCGTGCAGCGCACGCTCGGTCGCTTGCGCTTCTCGGCTGGGTCGTTCGATGCGGGCAACGACGAGGTCGTCCCGAAGTTCATGGTGGATGCAAGCTGCCTGGGCGAAAACGTGGAGGATGCCGTGCGCCTGGTGGCGGAGATTTGGGGCACCTCGCGCCTTGACGACACCGCCCGCGTGCAGGCTATCCTGCAACAGCGCCGTATCGGCATGGAACAGTTCTTCGCGAACTCCGGCAACGCCGCCGCCACCATGCGCATGAGCGCCGGCACGAGCCGATTCGGCGTCATGAACGAAGCGCTCGGCGGCGTCGAGTTCTACCGCTTCCTGAAAGACGCGCTCGAACACTTCGACGAGCGCGCGGAGGAGTTGACGGCACGCTTGCAGGACGTGGCACGCCGCGTGTTCACGACCGATGTCGTGGTGTCCTTTGCAGGCGCCGACGACGACCTTGAGCGCGCATGGACTGCAGGGGCGGATTTCGCGCTCACCGAGAGCGCAGCGCTGTCGACGGAATGGCAGGACGCCTTGGTCATCCCCGCGCCCACCCCGCGCAACGAAGCGTTCACCGTGCCGTGCGATGTGTGCTTCGCCGCTGCAGGAGACATGCGCACGCCTCAGGACGGCATGCACGACGGCGTATGGAGCGTCGTGAACCGCCTCATGACGTACGACTACCTATGGAACGAGGTGCGCGTGAAAGGCGGCGCGTACGGCGCGGCCTTCTCATCCACCCGCCGTGGCATGCTGTCGTACTATTCCTACCGTGACCCGAACCTGGACGCCACGCTTGAGCGCTTCGACAACGCAGGCGCCTGGCTTGCCGCATTCAATCCCTCGGAAGAGGAAATGCGCGGCTACGTCATCAGCACGGTTGCGGGCATCGACGCTCCCGTCACCCCGCGCGCTCTAGCCCGCCGCCAGGATACCGCGTACTTCTGCCGCCTGCCACATGACTGGCGCGCTCGCCTGCGCGACGAAGCGCTGCACGCCACGCCCGAGCAGCTTCGCGCCCAGGCGCCCGTTTTCGACCGCCTGAAAGACCGCCGCACGGTCTGCGTCTTCGGCAACAAGCAGATCATCGAAAGTGCGAAAACGGCGCTAGACGTTCAGGAGCTCTACTAACGCTTCGCAACGAAACAGCCATGCAACACCGGCGGCCCGCCTTCCCTTACGGAAAGCGGGCCGCCGGTGTTTATTCTCCCTGCTACGCTCGATGTCGCACACATGGAGTTTGCCGTCAGCGTGACAGAGCGCCACAGCGCGCAAAGCGCACGTTCGCGCGCGAACGCCGAAGAGCCCCTATGCCGAGGCTCTTTTCGTGCGCGATTCTTTTCGTCGAAACGAAGGCTTGCGCCTCCTTGGGCGCACCTTCCTCGACACCGTCCCACGCGCCGAGCGTGTCGAACTCTTTCGGGTCGAGTTCGCCCGAATCCAGACGGGCACGACGGCGTGCGCCCGCGCGCAGGATAAGCGCTGCGTACGCGACGGTCAACACTCCCGCGACCACGTGGGCCCAGGAAGCTGCGCGAGACGATGCCCACGACCGCCGTGGCGCCCGTGACGCCCGCTTCGGCAGCGCCGTTCGTGCAGACGATCGTGGCGGCAGCCGCCCAGACCATGGCAATGAAGCCATCCAAAAGAGAAGCCCGGCGAACCGGGCTTCTCGAATCCTTGGTATGTGCTGCGGAAAACCGCTGCGGGCTTAGCGGAAGGACTTCTCCTTGATCTTGGCAGCCTTGCCCACCTTGTCGCGGAGGTAGTACAGCTTCGCACGGCGAACCTTGCCGTAACGGGTAACCTCAATCTTCTCAATCTTCGGAGAGTGAACCGGGAAGGTACGCTCAACGCCGACGGAGAAGCTGATCTTGCGGACGGTGAAGGTCTCGCGGGCACCATGGCCATGACGACGGATGACGTCGCCCTGGAAGACCTGGATACGCTCGCGGTTGCCTTCCTTAATGCGGTAGTGGACCTTCACGTTGTCGCCCACGTGGAACGTCGGCAGGTCCTCTTTGATTTGCTGCTGTTCGATAGCGCGGATGATGTCCATTGTCCCTAATCCTTCTATGTGCTCAATTACAGAATTGAAAGGTCTGTCAAAAGACGCGATTGGATAGTATAGTTCGTTGCCCTCACTCCTGCAAGTAGTATTCGAGAAGCATGCCCATACACCATAGAATGTGCATGCACCCCGTTTTCCTGCAGAAGGCTGGACCAGGGACGGTTCATCCCCGCGCCTTTTTTACGACCTTCGAATAGTACCATATTACGCAGACGCGCAAAACACTAAAACACGATCATGCTCAAAAGCGCGTACACGGCAACGCCGGTCACCGCGCTCCACAGCAGCGACTTCGTGATCACCGAGACCATCACCACTGCGACAGCGGCCAAAAGCGGCTCGGCGGCAGGCCAGAACCCTGCGTCGAACATCCCGGGCGTCAGCAGGTCGTTCGCTACGAGCGCCGCAAACGCGGCCGGAGGGATGAACCCCAGCGCTTTGCTCACGCCTTCGGGCAGCTCGCGTCCTTTCAGCAAGAAAAGCGGCAGCACGCGGCAAATGAGCATGGCAACGCCGCACGCAGCCAAAATCAGGAGAAAGTCCCCCCACCCCATGTTCGTCATGCGGCACGCCCCTTTCTCGCCTTAAGCGACGCGTGAACGCGCGAGAACGCAAAGGCCACGATAACGCCGATGACCGCGCCGATCAGGATGGCAGGACCAGAGAGGCCGACCGCTTTGCACGCGACGACGCCGACCATGGACACGACCACGGCGACAATGTTGTCCAGGCTCATCTTCTGGCTGCAAAGCAGGCAGATGAAGATAGAGGTCATGGCGAAAGAGGCGATGGCGAGCGGCACGGAAATGGCATTGCCGACGAACGCTCCCACCACGTTCGAAAGCGTCCAGCTCGACTGCGAGAGCAGGTTCACGAGCAGTGCTCGACGTACCGTCCACTCCCCCAGCTGGAAATGCGCCATGTTCACGCCGTAGCTTTCGTCGGTCACCGTGGCAGCAAAGAAGAAAGAGAGGCGTTTGCGCTCGTTTTGGCAGAATGGCGCGAAAGACGCGCTGTAAAGCATCTGCCGCGTGTTGACGAACGCAACAGATGCGATGATGGCAGAGACCGGGGAGGCCGCAAGCCACATGTTCGGAATCATGAACTGCCCTGCGCCCGAATAGAACAACGCCGAAAGCAAAAATGCCTGCAGCGGACCCAGCCCGATAGACGAGCACAGGATGCCGCAGGGCAGGCCGATAGCCACGTAGCCCAGCATGATGGGAAACGCGGCGCCGAACGCTTTCTCTATGTCCTCTCTTAGTGTCACGAGGCGCTATTATACACTGGAATCACGCTATGGCAGACAAATTATGACGCGAAGAAGATTCGACGTATGACCTGCGCGTTCAGCGGATTGCCGCCTCGCGCTTGCAACCTAGCGCCACGGGCGCGGTATGAAAAGGTCCTCGTAGACCATGCGCGCATAGCGGTCGGTCATCCCGGCTACGAAATCCGTCACCGCGCGAACGTCGTCGCCGTCGGAGATGGCACGGTATTCCGTCGGCACCTCTTCGGGATGCTCGAGAAAGTAGCCGAACAAATCCCGTATCAGATGGCGTGCTTTCTGCTGTTCGTGCACCACCGGGTCGGAATAGTAGACCGCCCGGTACATGAACGCGCGAAGTTCGCACAACGCCTCCCACATAGGGTCGGTCATGCGAATGTCGCCGGTGGCCGCCGCGTTGTCCACCAGGTCGTCGACAAGCGCTTCGATGCGCGCCGAATGGTCGCGCCCTATCACCTCGCGCGTTGTCTGCGGCAAGTCCTCTTCCGTGAGAAGGCCCGAACGGATAGCGTCGTCGATATCGTGGTTCACGTAGGCAATGCGGTCGGAGATGGCAACGACACGCCCCTCGAGCGTCCGGGGGCGAACAGACCCCGTATGGTGGACGATTCCGTCGCGCACTTCGTCGGTAAGCCCCAGGCCGCGCCCGTCACGCTCGATGACGTCGACGACCCGCAGGGACTGTTCGTTGTGCCGATAGAGCGCTTTCGCCTCGGCAGAAGCAGGATCTACGCCCTTTACGCGCGCAATGCAGGCAGCCAGTTCCTTTTCGCCCGCATGGCCGAACGGCGTATGCCCCAGGTCATGGCCAAGCGCGATAGCCTCGGTCAGGTCCTCGTTGAGCGCGAGCGCCCGCGCTATCGTGCGCGCTATCTGCGCCACTTCGAGCGTGTGGGTCAAACGCGTGCGGAAATGGTCGCCCTCTGCCGCCAAGAACACCTGCGTTTTATGCGAAAGGCGGCGGAAGGACTTCGTGTGGATGATTTTGTCGCGGTCGCGCTGAAAGTCCGTCCTCAGGCGATCGAGTGCCGGACCGTCCGCCCGCACCGCACGGGAAGAGAACGCCGCGTCGGCTGCAAGCATGCCCGAAGCCTCCAGACGTTCCCGGTCTTCCCGAACCGCAACCCTCATGAAACCGCCGCCTTACCCGACCACAAGCAGGCGTCCGCAGTGCGGGCACGTGGACAGCGGCGCCTCGCGGCGAATCTGGGGCATCCGGTTGTCCTCTATCGTATTGCGGCATGCCGTGCACCGCTGGCCTTCCAGGCGCGCAATGCCGACGCCCGCAAGGCGCTGCGCGGTCTTCTCGTAGCGAGCAAGGATGTCGGCGTCGACCTTTCCCGCGAGGTCTTCGCGCGCCGCCTGCGCTCTCGCGATGGCTTCGGTCAGCGCGCCGCCTTCCTGCTGGAAGCTTTCGACCGCTTTCTGCTCCTGGGCGTTTATCGCCGCAAGCGCCGCGTCCACTTGCGCTGCAACCTGGTCGACCTGCGCCTTGCGCGTCTTCAAGCCGCCAATCTTCTCCGCAAGCGCCGTTCTGCGCTGCGCGAAGCCTTCAAGCTCTTGCGTGAGCGCCTCGACCGCACGATAATCGCCAGACTCGGACGCGATTTTCTCCTGGGTTTGCTCCTGCTTTTCAGCCAACTGCGCGTCTTCGAAACGCTGGTGCTCCAGCTCCCGCTCGACGTTTGCGCGCAGCGCGGAGACCTGCTCGCCTTTTTCCTGGATCTGCGCGCGCTTGCGGCGCGCTTCCGCAATCTGCGCGCGCTGCGGCAGCGCATCGAGCTGCTTCTGCTTCTGACGAATCTCCAAGTCAATCTGCTGCAGCACCAAAAGCGGCTGGACGTCCTCGATGGAAAGCGGCATGCGCTCCTCCTCACAGAATTCCCGTTCTGCCCTTGCAGGACAGGGTTGCTTGGCGAAATCTCGCCTTGGTCCGCGATGCAGGGAAAGAGCTTTCGCCTCTCCCTCAATCGCACGTTCAGGCTGATTATAGCGCCTCGCAACCCCTGTTCGCCCGCAAGAGCGCGTTTACCTGCGAACTGCCTCAGGATGCGACCAATTGCCGTTCTGCTCGAACACCGTGATAAGCCCCTCCGGCACGCCCACGGCCGCGCACGCCTGCACGAGCACTTCGCACAAAGGGAGCTCCGACGTGTCGTGGCCCAGGTCGACAATGCACAAGCCCGCATCCGCCGCCGCGAGCGCAGCATGGTATTTGACCTCGCCGCACACCAGGCAGTCATATCCTGCCTCCAGACAGTGTGCAGGCATGTCGCCCGCAGACCCTGTCGTCGTCACCACGGTTCCCAGAACGCGGTCGAAATCGCCCCACACGCGCGGCGGTCGGCCGAACACGGACGTACAGCGGGCCGCAAGATGCTTCAGCGAGAACGGGGCATCCGACGATTTCGGCGCACAGACCTGGCCGTACCCAAGCCCGCGTCCTTCTTCGGCGCGTTCGAACACGCCCTTGAACTGGAGTCCGAGCTTTTCGGGCAACACACGCTGCGCTTCCTTCGAAACATCGAGGGCGGTATGGAAGTTCATGAGCGCCACCCCACGCTTGACGGCCTCGTAGACCACCGCGCCGTCCGCGAAGGGGACGACCGTCGCGGGCCTGAAAGAACCCGGCGCCTCGAGGAATGCAGGATGGTGGGTCAACAGCACGTTCGCGCCCGCCTCTTCTGCCGCGCGCACGGCGCGCACCGTCGGGTCAAGCGCCACCGCCACCCCGCGCAGAGGCTCCGCCGGATCTCCCGCAAGCAGCCCGGTACGGTCCCAGCCTTCCGCCGTCGCTGCCGGAAACCTCCTCAACAACGCCTGCTCCAAAGCCCCGATGGTCGTGATGCCCGCACGGCGCGAAAGCGTGCCAGAGCGCAATGCGGCCAGACCTTTCGTCGTATTCTCTCCTGCCATGGTGCCTCCTCTCAGAGCGCAATCTCCCGCCGCCCGCCATCGCGGCAAGGAACCGTCACGCACCGGTACCCCGCTTCGCGCATAAGACGGTATCCCGCCTCGATATCGCGGGCGGTCTCCTCCACTGAATGCGCGTCCGTGCCTACCGTGCAGGGCACGCCCGCGCGACACAGTTCGCGCAAGAACGCCGGACACGGGAAGATCTCTTTGCATGCATAGTACGAGCCCGACGTGTTCACCTCGACCATGCGGCCGCTTGCCGCTGCCGCTTCCGCAGCCTCGCGATACAGCGGCAGCGGGTCGAAGCTCGGCACGTGCCCGTACTTTTTGATCAAGTCGGGATGGGACATGACCGTAAAGGGCCAGTCGGACGTGACGGCCTCGCACCACAATTCGAAATAGCGACGCCACAGCACGTCGACGCCCACTTCGTCCCAGTGGTCTTGCCGCCCTCGGTCGTCAATGCCCCAGCCGTCGATATAGTGGACCGAACCGAGCACGATCTCGAAGTCCGCGAAGTCCTCTGCCGTCAGCCCGCGATCGTCGGTGCTGCCCAGCCAGTCGAGTTCACACCCGGAAAGTATCTCCATGCCGGGATGCGCTGCGCGCACCTCGTCGATAGTCCGCAGGTACTCCCCCACGCGCCATGGGCGCATGGACACGCGCTCCGTAGGATCGAACGCGTGCGTCAATGGGTAGTGCTCGGTGAACGCGAGCGTCGTAATGCCCGCACGCTCTGCCGCTTCCGCCATGCAAGCAATGCTGCCGTCTGCATGGTTGCAGAACGTCGTGTGCACGTGCGTGGTCACTAACTCCACGAACACAACCTCCTTCGTATCCTCTACCTCACGTTAGAAACCTGGCGGCAAAGCAGGGCCTACTCCCAGGCAAGCGCCGCGTCGAACGCTGCAAGGAACTCGTCGACGTCAGCCTCCGACGTGTACCGCCCCAGCGAGATGCGCAGCGACCCGAGTGCCGCGTCGGCGTCCACGCCGAGCGCGCGCAGCACGTGACTGGGGCCCAGGTCGTGCGACGAGCAGGCCGACCCGCCCGAAACGCACACGCCCTTCATGTCGAGCCTCAAGATGAGCGTTTCGCTTTCGAATCCGTCCACGAGCACGTTGACGATGTTCGGGAGATGGCGCACGCTCCCCTCCGGGACCGGAATGCTCGCGTGCACGCCCGGGCGCTTCTCCAGCTCGCGATAGAGCCTGTCGCGAAGTGCACGCTCGCGTTCAGGCTCGGTATCGAGCGCGCCGCACGCTGCGGAGCACGCGGCAGCGAAGCCGACGATCCCGCACACGTTCTGGGTGCCCGACCGGCGGCCTGACTCCTGTCCCCCGCCGAGCGCCGACGCCACGAAAGGCGTGCGAGAGCGCAGGTAGAGCGCGCCGACGCCCTTCGGACCGCACACTTTGTGCGCCGAAAACGAGGCGGCGTCCACTCCGGACTCCTCCAGGCCCACCGGCGCCTTGCCCAGCAGCTGAACCATGTCGGTATGGAAGAGCGCGCCGGCCTCGTGAGCAAGGGCGGCAAGCTCCCGCACCGGCTGAATCGTGCCGATCTCGTTGTTCGCGGCCATGACCGAGACGAGCACCGTGCTCTCGCGAAGCGCTGCGCGCACGTCGCTTTCGTCCACAAAACCGTCGCGCCGCGGGTTGACCACCGTGACCTCGCACCCGCGCGCCTTCAGCTCGCGCGCCGCCACGAGCACGGCATCGTGCTCGAAGCCGGTGGTCACCACGTGCGGGACAAAGCCCTTACGCCCCTGTAAGCGCGCATTGCGGGCGCATGCCTCCACGATGCCGAATAGCGCGGCGTTGTCCGCCTCGGTCGCTCCCGACGTAAACGTGATCTCGTCGGCCCGACGCGCCCCTACGCACCGCGCAACGCACGCACGCGCTTTCTCGAGCGCGCTGAACGCAGTCCTGCCGGGCGTATGGAGCGAATTCGCGTTCGCATTGTGCGCAATGTTCGCCATCCCCGGTTCCAGGTAAGGGCGCATGGCCTCGGCCGCCTCTTCGCACAAAGGCGCCGTGGCGGCCCAGTCCAGGTACACCTGCCGCATGGGCTTACGCCTCCTCGCGCGCAGCCAGGGCGGCTGCCGTGATATCGCGGATGGCAGCTTGCGGGTCTTCGGCCTTCATGACCGCATTGCCGCAGACGAGCACGTCAGCGCCTGCCTGCGCCACCCGTCCGGCCGTCTTCAGGCCGATGCCGCCGTCCACTTCCAGCAAAGGCGCGACGCCCGCCTCGCGCGCAAGAGCTGCCAGGCGTGCCACCTTATCCTCCGTCCCCTCGATGTACGACTGCCCGGAAAAGCCCGGATAAACGCTCATCGCAAGCACCATCTGCAGCTGGGAAAGGTACGGCGCGACCACGTCTGCCGGAGAGTCCGGCTTCAGGACAAGCCCTGCGCCCACGCCCGCTTCGTGAATGAGGTCGATGGCCTTTTGCACCTCCCCCGCTTCCATGTCGAGCGCCTCCACGTGGACGGTAGCGAAGTCCCCTTCGCCCAGGTGCTCCAGGTACCACGGAAGCTGCTCGAGCGGGTTGCTGATCATAAGATGGACGTCGAGCGGCAGCCGCGTCACCTTTTTCAGCCCAGCAACGAACGGCACGCCGATGGTAAGGTTCGGCACGAAATGACCGTCCATGACGTCGACGTGCACGAAGCCCGCGCCGCCTTCCTCGATGAGCGCCACATCGCGCTCCATGTTCATGAAATCCGCCGACAGGATGGACGGCGCTATCTTGACGGGTCCAAACACGGTTGTCCTTTCTCCTGTACTGTCCCGTCCGATTCTACCCCAAGACGGCCGGGCATCCTTGCACATGCTATGATGTCCCCAAACCGCGTGAAAGAAGGCAGCCGTGACCAAGGCAGAGCAGACCTACTTCACCTACCCCACTCCTCTCGGCCCCATGACCGTGGCATCCGATGGGACCGCCGTCACGCACGTGCTCTTCGGAACGCACGTGCTCGAAGGACGCGCTGCGCCTAGCGAGCTTACCAACCGCACCGCAAACGAACTCCAAGAGTACCTCGCCGGCAAGCGGACCGCCTTCGACATCCCGCTTGCCCCCGCAGGAACGGACTTCCAACGTGCGGTCTGGAAAGCGCTGCAGAACATCCCGTACGGCCAGACCCGCAGCTACGCCGACATCGCTGCCGTTGTGGGCAACCCTAAAGCAACGCGGGCAGTCGGCTCCGCGAACAACCGCAACCCTATTGCCGTGCTCATCCCGTGCCACCGCGTCGTCGGCGCGAACGGAAAGCTCACGGGCTACGCAGGCGGCCTTGCCCTCAAACAGCGCCTGCTGGACTTGGAGCGTGCGCACCGTTAGAAACGCCGCGAAGGCATTCTTGCCGCATGCTGCGCTTTTTTCACGCGCCCTCCGCACACCTCGCCCTGCCAGTGCGCAATCCGCCCGAAGAAACTGCGATGCCTGTACACACGCCCTTTGCCGGCAGGATGGCTCTTACCGCACGTTTCCGTCGTTTTAGGGCGTAAGCTGCAGACAGGCCGTCGAGCACAACGGCATCACCTCCTGCAGAATGCAGGAATATGCCCGCCGAACAGCCCGACTTGTCGCCAACGCCCACACGATGCCGGGAGGAACACGCCATGGATTCTTTGCACGATTTCGACGAGCAGGCCGACCTCGTCTTGGACGTGGAGCAGGTAACAGAGCTTGAGAAACGGGCCGAGCAGGCGGGCATTCCCCTTGCGTCCCTCATGGCGCGCGCGGGCGCAGCGCTTGCAGACCTCGTACGGTCGCTCGCACCGTTCGAGACCGAGCACACGCCCCGCATCGTGCTTTTGTGCGGCCCCGGAAACAACGGCGGGGACGGCTGGGTGTGCGCGCGCATCCTTGCGCAGGAAGGATACCCGGTCACGGTCGTCGCTACCCGGAGTGCGGACGACATCAAAGCGCAGCCAGCGCGCGATGCCGCCATCCCTGCGCACAAAGCGCTCCTCGACGCCGAATGCACGGTCCTCTCCGCCGACGACGAGCGCGTCCCCCACGTGCTTGCCCAGGCGGACATCGCCGTCGACGCCTTGCTGGGAACCGGTTTTTCGGGCGAGGCGGTAACCGGCACAGCGGGCCGTCTGATCGCGCTGCTCAACGAAAGCCCTGCGATTGCCGTCGCCGCGGACGTTCCGAGCGGCCTTTCCGCCCAGACAGGCGAAGCGGCCTTTCCTTGCGCACGTGCCAACTATACGGTCACTATGCTCTGCGCGAAAACCGGGATCGTCCGCGCCGCCGAAGCGTGCGGAAGAATCGTCGTCGCGCCGCTTGGCGTGGACGCGCGCGCTCTTATGGCGTAAAGAGACGCCCTGTCCGCACTCACCGAATCGCACGCTAATCCGTTGCCATCTTGCAACACGTTTTTCATTGCGCTTTCCGGCTATCGGGCGCACTATGGAACCAAGGACGGCACGGGCGAATGTCGCATGCGCAAAGTTGGCAGCGTACACCGCGCACAGCAAAGCAGCCTTGCTACAACGCCCCGCCGGAAAATACGCGAACGGAAAGGGGTTATCATGCCCACTCCCATCACGAACGGACTGAAAGACATCTTTTTGGCAGGCATCGGCGCCATGGCCATTACGGGCGAGAAAGCATCAGAAGTCGTGGACAAGCTCATCGCCCGCGGCGAGCTGACCGTTGACCAGGGCAAAGAAATCAACAAAGAGCTGCAGCACAAGGCAGAGGGCGCGCTCGAAAAAGCACGCGTCGACGCACTGGAAGCCGCCATGGCAGCCATGACCCCGGAAGAGCGCGCTGCATTCGCTGCCAAGGCGGCAGAGATCGCCGCAAAGCCTGATGCGGAAGAAGCCGCCGTCGAGGCGGTCGAAGACAGCGAGCCCACCGCTTCCGAAGACGAACAGGCTTAACGCCTCATCGCCTGCATGCCCCGCAACACGCTGCTCACATATTTTTTCAGCGCAGGGTCTGACGTCGACCCTGAGAAACGGTTCGACCTGAGCCGTCGCTCTCGCATGCGCCGTCTGAGGAAAATCACGTCGATCCTGCGCAGGCACAACATCCTTGGCGGTTTTACGCCGGTCGAATTCCGCGAGCTGCTCGAAGACATGGGGCCAAGCTTCATCAAGGTAGGCCAAACGCTTTCGACCCGCTCGGAAATTCTTCCGAAGGCTTACCGCGACGAACTGTCGAAGCTGCAAATGCAGTGCGAGCCGCTGCCGTTCGAGGACGTCCTTGAAGCGCTCGACACGTTTTACGATCACCATCGGGACGACGTCTTTGCCAGCATCGACCCGACCCCTTTGGGGTCCGCCTCGCTCGCGCAAGTGCATAAAGCAACCCTGCACAACGGCGACGTCGTCGCCATCAAAGTGCAGCGGCCCGGCGTGCGCGCGACCATGGCGCAGGACATCGACGTCATGCGCATGCTCGCGCGCCATGCCTCCTTCTTCATCCGCGACAACCAGATGGTTGACCTGCGGGATGTGGTGGAAGAGCTATGGCAGACGTTCCTGGAGGAAACGGACTTTTCCATCGAGGCGGCTAACCTTGCCGAGTTCGCACGCCTGAACAAAGACGTCGCGTTCATCACCTGCCCGAAGCCCTACCCTGAATATTCCAACGAATCCGTCCTTGTCATGGAGTACGTGGACGGCATCTCCATCCGCGAAACAGAAACGCTGAGAGCGCGCGGCTACAACCTGGAAGAAATCGGCGAAAAGATCCTCGACAACTACGCCACGCAGATTCTCGACCACGGGTTCTTCCATGCCGACCCGCATCCGGGCAACATCTTCATCAAAGACGGTAAGATCGTCTACATCGACCTGGGCATCATGGGGCGTTTCAACGCGCGGGACCGCGCCGCGTTCGGCAAGATCATCGCAGCCGTGGGCACCCAGAATGCCAGCAAACTGCGCGACGCCCTCCTGGCCTTTGCCGTGCAGAAGGACAACGCAGAGATTGACCAGGGGCTGTTCCTGGCCAACATCGACCTGCTCCTGCAGGATTACGCGACCTGTGATGTCGCGGACATCGACATCGGCGCCATGCTGACCGACATCGTCTCGCTGACACGGCAATGCAAGGTCACGCTGCCCTCCTCCATTACGATGGTCTCCCGCGGCATCGTGACCATCGAGGGCACGCTTACGAACTTCGTCGGCTCGTTCAACATCGTCGACATCATCAACAAGCACATCCAGAACACGCGCGATGCGAAGGCCGATCTCGAAGACAGCCTGGAGGAAGCAGCCATCCATCTGGCGCAAGCAGCACAAAGCATGGTGCAGGCAGCAGGCTACACGGGCGAGACCATGCGCATGATCACGCGCGGGCAGCTGAAGGTGAACATGGAGGTCTTAGGGTCGGAGGTGCCGCTCGCGCACCTTGGACGTATCGTGAACCGTCTGACCATCGGCCTGATGATCGCCGGACTGTTCGTCGGGTCGAGCCTTATGGCGCAAAGCTCTATGGAACCGCGCTGGCTCGGCGTGCCGGTCCTTTCCTTCTTCGGCTATCTCGGCGCGTTCATCCTATCTGTCTGGGTCATCGTGGACATCGCGCGAAAGAAGTAGCACAGCGCAGCATTCGGAACGGCGCGCTTTGGCGTTTGGACACATGCCGCTCCAACGCCGCGGCCGCGCCCACGCTGTGTGCTGGCGTCTGGCGCGCTCCGCTCTTCGAACGGGCGCGTTTCTTCGAAGCCCCCAGTATCGGCCTGAAATGTTTGGAAAGTGGATAACGTGGCCGATTCGTAGCATGCATGGCATGATCGCTTCGATTATTACGCCCGTTCGAAGAGCGGGTATACGGCCACAATCCGCATGCAAGAACGAAACTGAGCGCGACACATGCCAGCGCACAGCGTGGGCGCGGGCGCGGCGTTGGAGCGAAAGATTGGTTACAGCCCGTAGAACTCCGTCTTGAACGGACGTCCGGTGAGCATGCGCGCTGCCTCATGCGCGTCGAAGCCTTCCCACACGACCGCACGCACCATGTCCGTGATAGGCAGCTCCACTCGATAAGCCTGGGAAAGCGTCTGGATGGTACGGCATGCCAGCGCGCCTTCAACCACCATGTGCGTGTCGGCCTCGTACTGCGCGAGCGTGCGGCCTTCGGCCACGTACTTGCCGAACGAACGGTTGCGCGAGTGCTCCGAAGTGCACGTGGCAATCATGTCGCCCATGCCGGCAAGCCCCATGCAGGTGATAGCCTGCCCGCCGATAGCCTGGACAAGGCGGCTCATTTCGGCAACGCCGCGCGTCATGAGCATAGCGGCCGTGTTGTCTCCATACCCCATGCCGTACGAAACGCCGACCGCAATAGCGATGACGTTCTTGAACGCCGCGCACAGCTCGACACCGCACACGTCCTCGCTTACGTACGTGCGGAACTCCTCGCGGGCAAACAGCCGCTGGAAGAACGCGGCTGTCTCTGCGCCTTCCGAGGCAATGACCGTAGCGGACGGAATCCCGCGCACGACTTCCTCGGCATGGTTCGGACCGGAGAGGACCGCCAGACGTGCCGCATTGCCAAGCTCCGCTTCGAAGACTTCCACCGGCAAAAGACCACTGCCCTCTTCGACGCCTTTCGAGCATATGATGACCGGAACGTCAGGCCCCACCAGGCCTTCGAAAGAACGCGCAGTCTCGCGCATGGTCGACGACGGCGTGACGACCACAACCGCCTCTGCCCCCGAAAGAGCGCACGCCATGGACGTGGTCGCTGTGATAAGCGGATTGAGGGGAGCGTCGGTCAAGTAACGCGGATTGCGGTGCTCTTCGTTCACACCCTGGACGACCGACTCCTTGCGCGCCCACAACCGCACGTTGTTGCCGTTGTTTGCGAGCACTTGCGAAAGCGCCGTGCCCCACGAGCCAGCACCGATCACCGCAACGTCCATCGTTCCCTCCCGTCGTCAGAACAGTCGGAGCTATTGTAATCCATATTCTACCGACAGCCGCGCAGCGGCAAAGCTCAGAAAACACAGCGGCATCCTGGTGCGCAATCGCCCGCAGAACGTTGCTGCAAGCAAAAAATGCTAGGATTCTTTCTTCTTGTCGCCCACACGGCGCTCCGTGCCGGAAAGCAGCCGCTTGATATTGCCCCGGTGCGCCCAAATGACCACGAGCGCCGTCACGGCGCACAGCGCGATCGCCAACGCATCGCCCCAGAAAAAGTACAGGGCAAAGAACGGGAACGCCACTGCCGCGGCAACAGAGCCAAGCGACACATAGCGCGTCGTGATGACGATAACGGCAAACAGCACGATTTCCAGCAATGCCGCGATGGGACCGAGCGCAATGAACACGCAGCCGATGGCGACCGCGATGCCCTTGCCTCCTTTAAAGCCCAGCCATGGAGAGAAGATATGACCAAGCGTGCAGCCGCACACCGCAATGGCAAGCATCTCGTGGTACGTCGGGAACGCGCCCGGAGCAAGACCGCCGCCCGGCAGCAGGACCCAGCACGCCAGCATGGCGAGCACACCGGACAGCAAACCTTTGCCGAAGTCCAGTACGAACACCGAATAGCCGCCGACCTTGCCCATGGTACGGATGGCGTTCGTGGTGCCGATGTTGCCGGAGCCGTGCTCGCGGATGTCCGTGTGATAAAAGACCTTCGATATGATGACCCCGAAGGGCACCGATCCCAGCAGGAACGCCACGACGAACAGCCCGATTGCGACCAGAATTTCCATCTGCCTCTTCCCATCCTCGCCTGAACGCAAAACGGCGTGCGCGCGATACGAACGCGCGCACGCCGAAAGTATGCACATTATACGCGGCGAGCAGCCGCCGCGCAAAGCCGGTCGCCTAGTCGCTCTTCTTCTTGAAGCGCAGGTTCACCGGCGTGCCCACCAGGTCGAAAGTCCTGCGCAGACGGTTCTCCAGATAGCGACGGTAATTGTCGTTCACCAGGTCAGGATGGTTGCAGAAGAACGTGAACTGCGGCGGCTGTGTAGACGTCTGGGTAACGTATTTGATCTTCAGACGACGCTTGCCTTCCGAGATGGTGTGGCCGAAGTCGCGAATCTCCTCAAGCCAGCCGTTCAGACGGCTCGTGGGGATGGTCTGGCAGAAGTTCGCGTACGCTTTGTCAATGGCAGGCCAGATGCTTTGGACGTTCTTGCCCGTCTTCGCGCAGATGGCGATCTTCGGGGCATAGCCGACGAACATCAGGCGGTCTTCCACGCGGTCGCGCACTTCCTGCTTTGCGTCCGGACCTTCCACCAGGTCCCATTTGTTCAAGAGGATGACCATGGCGCAGTCGCGCTCGGCAGCATAGCTTGCCACGCGCTGGTCCTGGTCGGTCAAGCCGATAGAACCGTCGATGACCAGCAGCGCAACGTCCGCACGGTCGATGGCGCGCATTGCGCGCACGAAACCGTAGTATTCGACGTCCTGGTCGATCTGGCTCTTACGGCGCAAGCCCGCCGTGTCCACGATAGTGTAGCGGCGGCCTTCGTGCTCGATGGTCGTGTCGACCGCATCGCGGGTGGTGCCCGCGACGTCGGAGACGATGGAGCGGTCGAGCTTCGTCATCATATTGGTCAGGGAAGACTTCCCGGCGTTCGGGCGGCCGATGATGGCGACGTTGATGGAGTCGCTCTCGTCGTCCTCGCCAGAGCGGTCGGGCAGCTGGCTGAGGTAGTTGGTGACCTCGTCCAGAAGGTCGCCGGTGCCGATACCGTGGATGGCGGACACCGGCCAGGGGTCACCCAGTCCCAGACGGCAGAATTCCCACATGTCGTCGGTGTAGCCCGGGGTGTCCATCTTGTTCACGACCAGCAGGACCGGCTTGTCGCCGCGGCGCAGGATGCGCGCGACCTCTTCGTCGTCCACGTTGATGCCGGTTTTGCCGTCCACCAGGAACAGGATAAGGTCTGCCTCCCGCGTAGCGGAGAACGCCTGGGAACGGATAGAGCCCTGGAACGCGTCGTCCATCCCCATCTCGATACCGCCCGTGTCGATGAGAGTGAAAGAAAGACCGTTCCATTCCGCCTCGTGGTAGGAACGATCGCGCGTCACGCCCCTCATCTCGTGAACGATGGCTTCGTCCGCCTGGGCAATGCGGTTCACGAACGTGGATTTGCCGACATTCGGTCGGCCGACCACCGCGACGATGGGCAAGGGCATATACTCAACCTCCTTCACACGCGCACAAGCGCGGCGATTTCGGGCAAAAACTCAGACGCATTACAGCATACCACGTGCACTTCGACGCCCGCAGCATGCGAGATTCCCGCAATATCCATATCATCGAGCGTCACCGCATCATCGTTGAAAACGACCTTCGGCACCACCGCGACGTCCACGCCTGCGCGCTCGTTCTCTTCGCGAAGAGCGCGGGCGATGTCGCAACCGCACAGAAGGCCGGTCACGTCCACGTTGCCCCCAAAGTAGTCGTTCTCCACGAACAGCGGCACGAGCAGTCCGGCAAGGGGACTTGCCTCCACCAAAGGCGCGAAGAACTCGCGCTGGGCGCACCCCGCAACGAAAAGCACGCGTACGCCCGCATCGCGCAACGCCTGCGCGCACGTTTCGGCAGCCTCCCCCGACGCACGCCAGTCGTCGACGAACGAGCGCACGATGCCGATGCCGTCTTCGAACATGTCGAACGAGCCGTAATCGGAAGCAGACGGCAGCCGGTCGAGCAGGTCGCGCGGGTATGCGTTGCGGTAGAACTCGTCCGAGGCATAGACCCAGGGATGACCGCGCTCTTCGCGCGCCCTCTCCTGCACCGGCGCGATGCCCTCGACGACCGCACGAGCGCGCGCCTCGTCATTGAAGCTTTCCGTGAAACGGTCCTGATGCTTCGTAAAGCCCAACGGCACGATGCCGACGTTCAGGATGCCCGGATGCGCGTACGCCCACGCCAGCGTACGGCGCAGCTCTTCCCCGTCGTTGACGCCAGGCATGAGCACGATCTGCGCATGAAGCTCGATGCCGGCGTCCAAAAGACGCTCGGCCACGTCGATGCCGTGCTGCGCATGACGCCCGATGACCGCGCTGCGTACTTCAGGCGTGATACAGTGCAGCGAAAACCGCAGGGGGCTGATGTGCTGCTCGATAATGCGCGCTTCGTCTGCGGGCGTAATGTTCGTCAGGGTGACGAAGGTCCCCTGCAGAAAGCTCAGGCGATAGTCGTCGTCGCGCAGCACTAGCGTATCGCGCGCTTCGTCGGGGAGCTGCCGCATGAAGCAGAACGTGCAGGCGTTGCGGCACAAGCGGATGCCGTCATAGAGCGCCCCGTCGAATTCGAAGCCCCAATCCTCCCCTTCATCGCGGTAAAGCACGACCGTCCCACGGTCGCCTTCGGTGTCCTCATAGCCTATTTCGAGTTCGTCGTCGGAGCCGTACCACATCCAGTCGATACTGTCGCGAAGCGGTCTACCGTCGACCGTGAGCACCCAGCAGCCGGGCGTGAAGCCTGCGTCGTCAGCCGGGCTTTCCGGCGCGACGCCTGTCACCAGTGCGCGCGGTTCGGCGCACGACCCTGTGCGCGCAGCATGCGCCGTCGCCCCTTCGTAAGAGCGCACGTTCGCAGGCAGCGCCCCGTCGAGCGACGAGCACGTGATGGCGTCTTCGCGCAAAGTGGCCATAGGCTCCGCTGCAAGCCTTACAGATACTGGAACGGGTCCACCGCCGTGCCCGACCAGGACGCGGCGTTGACCTCCACCTGGAAGTGCAGGTGGGCACCGAACGACTGGCCCGTGTTGCCGACGTTGCCGATATGCTGCCCGCGCGTGACCTGCTGGCCCGCAGAGACGAAGATGGCCGAAGAGTGCATGTATTTCGTGATGAGGCCGTTGCCGTGGGAAATGACGATCCAGTTGCCCGCGCTTTCACTGAAGCCGGCGATGATCACCGTGCCGGATTCGGCCGCGTAGTACGGGGTGCCTTCGGCCGCTGCAAAGTCAACGCCCTTGTGGAAAGAGTTGTCGAACGTACGGTAGCCGAAGTTGGAGGACACGGTCGCCGACGGGCACGGATGGGTGAACGCCCCCGAAGACGTGCTCGTCGAAGACCCGGCGGAAGGCGTGGTCGCGGCAGCGTTGCCGCTGCTGCCGCTTCCGGCGGAGGCGTTCTGCTGCGCCATCTGCTGCGCCTGCTGCTCAGCCTGCTGGCGTGCGGCCTCTGCGGCCTCTGCTGCACGGCGGGCTTCTTCGGCCGCAGCCTCTTCCTGCGCCTGAAGCTCGGCCGCTTCGGCGGAGATGCGGTCGACTTCTTGTTGCAAGCTGGCTTGCGTAGCCTCGATCTGCGTTGCAAGCTCCTCTGCGGCAGCCATCTCCTGAGAAGCACGGTCGCGCTCTGCCTCGTAGTCTTTGCGCGCCTGCTCGGCTTCCGCCTTTGCCGTCTGGGTCTCTTCGACCATAGAGGCATTCTGCTGCGCAATGCGGTCGAAAGAATCCCAGGCGGTCAGAAACTCCGTGAAAGAAGAACAGCCCAGAAGCACGTCGATGAACGTGGTATCGCCGTTCTTGTACATGTCGCTTGCACGCTGGGAAAGCTGCTCCTGCAGCTCGTCGATGCGCTCTTCGCTTTCCTGGATGCGGTTTTCGGCATCAACCATGGCATCCTGCGCCTCGTCGTGCGCCGCAAGCGCCGTCTCGTAGTCCGCATTCGCCTGGTTCAGGTCGGTCTGCAGCGCGTCGATACGCTGCATGATGGAGTCCGCCTCAGCGTACAGCTCTTCTGAGGTCACAGCGTTGGCGCTGGTCACAGGCAGCCCTGCAAACACGAGCATGCCCGCCAGCGCGCACGCGCATGCAGTGCGGCCCAGGTAGGAACGGTTGATGGGCGGGCGCGAAAGAGCGCGCGCCGCGGAAACGTCAGTGACGCGGTGAAGACTGTCCTGCTCGCGCGGGGCCTCATGCGCGGCCTCGTGAGTGGGCGCGAGAGCAGTGCGTTGTTCGTTCTTGTGTAGCATGTGCACCTTTTCTCGTCGTGCGGAAGCGAATCCGCAAATGCACATGTTACCAGAAGCGCGCAATGTCCCGTCGAATACGCCTGAAGCCTTCACGCAAGGGGAAAGAAAACTCCACAGAAGGCAGGCGGACGGTCAGAGACGCTCCAAGCGCGCAATGACCGTGGCTATCTGGTCTTCGGGCGTAGACGCGCCCGCGGTCACGCCCACGGTCTCGCAGCCGTCAAACCACGCCGAATCCAATTCGTCGGCGGATTCGATATGGTACGAGCGCGCGCAGAGCGCTTTGCAGATTTCGTGAAGACGGGTGGTGTTCGAAGAATTTCGCCCGCCGATGACCACGAACGCATCGACATTTCCCGCGAGGGCTGCCGCGGCATCCTGACGCTGACGGGTGGCCGTGCAGACGGTGTCCTTGACCTCCACGTCGACTCCGCGCTCCTCAAGCGCGGAGACAACCCGCTCGAACACTTCGCGGGACTGCGTAGTCTGCACGACCACGCCCACGCGCGCACCGGGACGAAGCACAGAGGCGGGCAACTGGTCGGCATCCACGACCGCTGCGACGGCGCACTCCTCGCCGGAAGCATCCTGAGCCCGGCAGGCGGCAGCCCGCGCGTGCGCGCAGATGCCTTCGACCTCCGGATGCCCCGCCTCGCCGACCACGACGACGAAACGGCCTTTGCGCGCCATGTGCGCGGCGGCCTTCTGGGCGCGCGCGACATGCGGGCACGTTGCATCCACGATGCGCAGGCCGCGCTCGCGCGCCCTCTCGATCACTTCGGGAACGACTCCGTGGCTGCGCACCACCATAGTGCCGCCCGGGATGTCTTCGACGGAGTCGACCGCGCCGACCCCCGCTTCGCGCAGCTGGGCGACCACCTGGGGGTTATGGATGAGCGGTCCGAGCGTGCAGGTCGGCTCGCCCTCCTGAGCAGCGCGGTACGCAAGGTCCAAAGCACGCTGCACGCCATAGCACGCGCCCGCGTACTCCGCTTTCACCACCTTCATCCAAAACCCCTTTCTTGGCCGCGCTTACGCGTCTTCGCGCAGCGCCTTCGCACCACGATGAATTGTCACGCCGCGAAACGCCTCAGTGAAGTCCTTCCCTTCCGGGAACAGCTCGCGCATGTCAACGTCTTCAGGCGCACAACCGCGGTTGAGCGCATAGCATTCGCGGATGACGAACCACGTGCAGCCGTCGAGCCGGTCGTCTTTGGGCAGAAAGTCGAATTCAGAGACCTCCACCGGCTCGCCGAAGACGACCGTGACCTTCGGGAAATGGAACCGCTCGCCTTTGCACTTGATCTTTTCGGAATTGCGCACGGTCGCCGGAACGATCGGCGCTTTGCCCATGCGCGCAATGAACGCCCCGCCCGCATGAAGCTCAGGCGCTTGGCTGCCCTTTCCCCGTCGAGTGCCTTCAGGATAGATGCCTACCATCTCTCCGCGCTTGAGCATCGAGACGGCGCGTTTGACCGACGTGCGGTCTGCCGTATCGCGCTTGACCGGAAAGGCTCCGACGCGGGAAAGAATCTGTCCGCCAAGGCCGCCGCCGGTCTCGAAGAGGGAGTCGCGCCCCATAAGGCGCATCCATTGTGCCAAACGGGGTGCCAGGTAGAAGAACACGACGTCAGCGTACGAGGCATGGTTTCCCATGACCAAGCACCCGGTCTTGCCGTGCAGCGCGCGAATGTGCTCGCGCCCTTCGACGCGGTAGCGAAACAGCAGCTTGCACAGCCCGCCGACGATGACCCAGAGAATATTGCCGCACCAGTGAGGAATGTGCTTTTCGCCCTCCGGTTTGCCGCCGAGCGGCATATCCCACATCTCCTCGCGCGAAAGAAATACGCTCATAGCAGAATTCGACTTTCCTTCGTCGTGTCCAGCTTACAAGGCCGCACGATGCTGCGACTGGCGCGCCAGCTCGCAGATCGCCTCGATGACCTCTTCGATATAGTGCCCTGTCGAGTCGATGTGCACCGCATCGTCGGCAGGCTTGAGCGGCGCCGTCTTGCGCCCCGAGTCGTAGGCATCGCGGCGGCGGATGTCGGCCAGCACCTCTTCGTAGTCGATGGACCCGAAACCGCGGTCGACGTTCTGCCGCACGCGACGATGGGCGCGCTCTTCGTCGCTCGCGGTCAGGAACACTTTCACGGCAGCGTCCGGGAAGACCACCGTCCCGATATCGCGGCCTTCGACCACGAAGTCGCCTGCCGCGCCAATGCGCCGCTGCTGTCCCAAGAGCGCTTCGCGCACGGACGGCAGGGCAGAAACCGGGCTGACCGCACGGTCGATCTCCGCCGTGCGAATGGCATCGGTCACTTCGTCGCCGTCGATGAACACGCGTCGCGGCACCGGGTCGCCCGCCTCATGGCGAAACGCGATCTCTTTCTCCCGCGCAATGCGCCCGCATGCCTCCGCGTCGTCGAGCGGCACGCCGTCCTGGACAGCACGCCAGGCCACTGCGCGGTACATCGCGCCTGTGTCCAAGCACGAGAAGCCGAGCTTTTTCGCCACCGCCTTTGCGACGGTGGACTTCCCCGCCCCGCTGGGGCCGTCTATCGCTACGATCATCGCACCAAGCCTTCCATGTCCTCCAAGAAGCGCGGGTAGCTCACCGCCACCGAACCGAAACGGCGCACGGTAACCGGCACGGAACCGGTCAGGCCGACAAGCGCCCACGTCATCGCCAAGCGGTGATCGCCAAGGGAGTCGAACGCAATGCCCTCAGGCGCCTCGAAGCCCGGCTGGCCTTCGATGAACAGGTCGTCGCCGTGGGTCCACGCGCTTATGCCCAGAGCCGTCAGGCCGTCGATGATAGCAGCAAGGCGGTCGGTCTCCTTCACGCGCAGCTCGCTCACGTCGCGGAACACCGTCACGCCGCGCGCATGGGCGGCAAGCAGCGACAGGACGGGGATTTCGTCAACCATCGAAGCGATTTTCCGCGCCGGGACGTCGCATCCGCGCAGGCTTTCGGTATAGCGTGCGGACAGAATGCCGTAGGGCTCCTTGCCCGAATGGCCGGTAACCTGAGTTGACACGTCAGCCCCCATGCGCTCGAGCACTTCGACCCAGCCTGTCCGCGCACGGTTGAGGCTCACGTCCTCTATCTGAACGGCACTGCCCGGCTTCATAAGGGCAGCGCAAGCAAGGAACGCCGCCGAAGACGGGTCGCCAGGAACCTGGACTTCGCTCGCCTGCAGGACGTGCGGCCCCGTCACCGAAGCGGTGCACTCCCCTGCCACGGTCTCTACGCCGTATTCAGGAAGCATGAGCTCGGTATGGTTTCGCGAAGGCGCCGGCTCGCGCAGCACCGTCGTGCCCTGCGCATAGGCACCCGCCAGGATAACAGCGGTCTTAAGCTGGGCTGACGCCATGGGGGCTTCGTAAGAGATGGCCTCAAGGCGAGGATTGCCCACCACGGTCATCGGCAGCGTTTCCTGCCCGTCGGGCTCGAAGCGAACGCCCATCTTCATGAGCGGCGCGGCAATGCGGCGCATGGGACGGCGGCACAAGGACTCGTCGCCCGTCAACGTCACGCGGATATCCCATGGCGCAATAATGCCCATGAGCAGGCGCGCCGTCGTGCCGGAATTGCCGCAGTCGATCGGCTCTTCGGGCTGCTGCGGCCCTCTGCCGCCCCAGCCGGTAATGCCGCCTGCAAGGCTGCCGTCAAGCTGCTTTTCCAAGCTCACTCGCGCACCAAGCGCCTGGACCGCCCTGATAGAGGCGCGCACGTCCTCGGAGTCGAGAACGCCGAAAACGCGCGAGGTGCCTTCGGCCATAGCGGAGAACAAGACCGCACGATGGGAGATGGACTTGTCGCCCGGAACGCGGGTCGAGCCCGCAAGGGGGGCGCGCAAAGGCTGGATGGTCTTCTCGTCATTCGACATGGGCGTGCTCCTTCGCGCTCAACGGAGAAAACGACACCGGGTAGCCCGCGTTGATCAAATGCGCGGACAGCTGTCCGATGTCGCCCTCGTCGGTCAAGACCATGCTCAAGACCGCACTGTCGGCGGTGATGTGGTCTATCTCGATGGACTGGATATTGCAGCCGACCTGGCTGGCTATGGTCGTCACCTCTGCGACGACGCCGCGGCGGTTCTGCATGGGAACCCGCACTTCGAGCAGCTTTTCGGTCGAGGGAACCCATGCCGCCGGCAGGGCGCGGCGCGCGGCCGCCGCATGCTCGAGCAGGCTTTCAAGACCCGCGCGGTCTTCGGAGGCCAACGCCTCGGAAAACTGCCCTAAGATATCGCGCATCTCTTCCAAGCCTGCGCGCAGCGCCTCGGCGTTGTCCAAGGCGATGCCGCACCACAGCTTCGCCGACCCTGCGGCAATGCGCGTCGAATCTTTGAAGCCGCCTGCGGCCAGGCGGAACAACGCCTGCTGGTCGTCAGCATGCCGGCACGCAAGCTCCACGAGCGAAGATGCGACCACGTGCGGCACATGGCTCACGACCGCCATGGCGGCATCGTGGTCTTCGCGCGGCAAGGAAATCACGCGCGCGCCGATCGACGTGAGCAGCGTATGCAGACGCGGGAAATATTCGGCCGGGGTGTTCTCGTCCGGGCACAAAACCCAATGGGCGCCGCGGAAAAGCTCGATGCGGGCACCTTCGATGCCGCTTTTCTCGGATCCCGCCATCGGATGGCCCGGCACATAGCGCTCCGGGTACGGAAGCAGCTCGGCAGCAAGCCGGAGAATGAGGCGTTTGGTGGAGATAGTGTCCGTAACGACGCCTTCGAAACCCCATGCCGCAAGCTTTTCAAAGTAATCGCGCACGGCAGCAACGGGCGTGGCAACGACGACAAGGTCGCACCCTTCTCGCACGAACGCTTCGAAACCGGGATCGTTCGGCGTGGCAGAATGGTCGACCCAGCCACGCTCCACGGCGCCAGCAAGCGCCTCGGGCGCCACGTCGACGCCCATGACGGCCACTTCGGGGCAGGCTTCCTTGAGAGCGCCCGCAAACGAGGCGCCTATCAGGCCCATTCCCACGACCGCAATCTTCTCAAAGGGCAGATTGCTCACGTTGTACCTTTCTTCGCTCAACGCTTGTTTTCGGAAAATTCTAGCACGATGCTCCCAGCCCCGCCGCTTCGCCCAACGCCGCAAGCTCGGCGGCATCAAGCAGCCTCCACGCGCCCGGCTCAAGGCCATCAAGCGTCAAGGGCCCGAACCACTCGCGATGAAGCGCGACCACGGGATGGCCGACCGCCTCGCACATGCGGCGGACCTGCCTTTTGCGCCCTTCGTGGATGGCAAGCTCAAGGCGCGCGGAACCTTTCGGGTCGCCCGCGCACGACGGCACAAGGCCGACGCGCGCAGGAGCGGTCATCCCGTCCTCAAGCTGTATGCCGCACCGCAATGCCTCGAGCGCCTCTTCGCGCGGCACGCCTTCGACCAGGGCCTCGTAGGTCTTCTCCACATGATGCCGCGGATGAAGGAGCCTGTTGCCGAGCTCCCCGTCGGTCGAGAACAGCAGAAGACCGGTCGTGTCCTGGTCGAGCCGCCCGATAGGAAACAACCCCGGGAACCGGTCGGTCGGCACAAGCTCTGCCACCGTATGGCGCGCATGGGGGTCCGACATGGTGGTCACGTATCCTGCTGGCTTGTTCAGCATGAGCGTAACGGGCACGTCGGTCAGGCGAACGACCTTGCCGTCCACGGCCACCACGTCCGCCGACGGGTCGACCTTGCTCCCGAGCTCCGTCACCACGACGCCGTTCACCGTCACGCGGCCTGCCGTCATAAGCGCCTCGGACCCTCGCCTGCTCGCAGCGCCTGCGCGCGCAAGGAACTTCTGCAGTCTCATGGGCACAATCCGTTCCTGCGTCGAGGCGAAATCGCGCGGATAGGCACCCTGCTGTCTAGTCTTCGAATCTGAGCTCATTGAAATCAATCTTCTCCACCGCGCCCGACGCTTGCGCGAACGCGCGGGCCATTGTCCGACGCATCGCATCCTGCACGTCAGGGTTCTCTTCTCCTTCGAACGAAAGCGGCGTATCGCCCTCTTCCGACCGCACTTCTTCGCCTTCGAACAAGGACGCTTGCCCCGCGCCGTTCCGCTCCCCGTGGACTTCTTCCCCGTTCGGCCCTTCGCCCTCGAACGCCAAAAGCGCCGCGGCGTCCTCGTTCGCTTCGCCCGCAGCAAGGCCTTCCGGAACCGAAAGCCCCTCCGTCATGCGGGAAGCGGACAAACGCTCGGCCACAAAGCGCCGTGTCTCTTCGTCGGGAGCGAACGACTCGAGCGGCGGCAAATCCGCAACCGAGCGCAGGCCGAACTTTTCCAGGAACGTCTGCGTCGTCGCATAGAGCACCGGGTTGCCGGGAGCATCTTCCGTCCCGACCTCGCGCAGGAGCCCCTTTTCGACCAGCGAGTTCACTGAACTGTCCGAATTCACGCCGCGAACGGCGGAAATGCGCGCGCGGGTGATGGGCTGGGAGTACGCGACGATGGACAAAGTCTCCAGCGCTGCCTGCGAAAGCTTGCGCGTATCCCAAGAGACGACGTACTTTTCGACCAGCTCATGGTAAGCAGGATGCGTGAACAGCCGCCAGCCTCCCGCGACCTCGCGCAGCACGATGCCGCTGCCTTCGGATGCCAGACGGTCGCGCAAGCGACCCAAGGCTTCCTCGGCCTGCGCAGGCTCGATCTCCAGCATGTCCGCCATGACGATGGCGTTGACCGGCTCGTCGGTCACGAACAAAAGCGCTTCGAGCGCGCCTTCAAGCTGGTCGCTCTGTAAACCTTGGAACAAACCGTCCTCCTCTTGATTGCCGACGGAAGGTGCATACCGCACCTTCCGTCCTGCGCGCTAGCCCGCAGAGGCCGCCTGCGCTGCCGCCCTATCCTGCAGAGCCTCCAGCGTCGCATGCCCCGCATGCGCTTCATCCGCATTATCCGTCGTTTCGCTTGCAGGGTCGTCCGAAGTCACCGCGTCGTCTCCGTCCAAGAACAGCTCGCCAGACCCTTCGATATAGTCTATCTGGATGTCACCGAACGTTTCGTCCTGGCGCAAGGTCACCATCGCGCGCTTGTACAGCTCCAAGATGGCCAGGAAGGACACGACGACGACCGGCGTGGACGCGCCTTCTCCTGCCAAGTCCGAAAACCTCAGGTGCTTTTCGTTGCGCACGCGCGCATGGATTGCCCGCACGTGCGTTTCGACCGGGATGGGCTTCGCCGCGATGTGTTCCGACTCCAAAAGCGCCCGTTCACGGCGGGCGAACGCCTGCATGCACAAATACGCCAAGGCATCGAGGCTCACGTCGCGCAAAAAGTCCGGGAGAAGGCCCAGAAACGACGCGTCCGGCCCGAACGGCCGGGCATGCATGCGGCCTTCCGCAGCAAGCCGCGACCCGAGCCCCGCCGACGCGTTCTTATGCTGCTTGTACAGAAGCAACCGCTCGACCAGAATATCGCGCGCTTCGTTCGGGGACAGCTCGTCCAGCTCTTCGACCACGGCATCGGACGGCTTGGGAAGAAGGCTCGCCGCCTTGATCTCGAGCAGCGTGGACGCCACGAGAAGAAAGTCGCTCGCAACGTCCAGGTCAAGCGAGCGCATGCGCGAGACTTCGGCAAGGTACTGGTCGGCAATGGCCGTGATCGAAATGGCGCCGATGGCAACCCGCTGGCGGCTGACCAAGTACAGCAGCAGGTCGAACGGGCCCTCGAAGCTCTCTGTGCGAACGCGGTAGGACACGCTTGCCGCCTTATGCGATACGGTACGGGAACAGCAGGTTCGCCACCGTGCCCGCCGTGACGTCCAGATACGCGCCTACCGGGTTGACGTGGAACAGGTACGGCAACAGGACGAGCACCACCATAAGAATCGGGAACGCGTAGCGCTGCACCTGGTAGTACTGGCGCATGTACTTGCGCGGCACGAACAGGGCGATAATGCTCGAGCCGTCAAGCGGCGGGATGGGTATAAGGTTGAAAAACATCAGGTACAGGTTGATGAGCGCGAACATGGGCAAGAACAGCGCATAGAAATACAGGAACACTTCGTTTCCCAAGACAAGCGACTGTGCCGTCGGATAGAGAAGCCAGGAGACGACAGCAGCCAGGACTGCCATGAGCAGATTGGCCAGAGGGCCTGCCAATCCCACGATGACGTCTCCCGTCTTCGGGTTCTTGAAGTACGAAGGATTGTACGGCACCGGCTTCGCATAGCCGAAGACCGGACCGCCCGCAAGCATCATGATGCCCGGCAAGATCACGGTGCCGAACGGGTCGATATGGTTGAGCGGGTTCACGCTCAGACGACCCTGGCGCTTTGCCGTCGGGTCCCCCAGGCGCCAGGCCGCGAAACCATGCGCCATCTCGTGGAACACGATGGCAGGAACGAAGCACAGAATGCTGATGATGACATAGGTAAGCTGGTCCATAGTCCGTTCAGTGTATCCTATCTAAAAGCTTCGCCGCCCGCTGGAAGCACCGAGCGCCCGAAGCTTCATCAAATCGTTTTCTTTTGCTGCCTTTCAGGCCAGTCCGGGGAATCCCTGCTGCCGAAGGGCGTCGTAGACGGCTATCGCCACCGCGTTCGAAAGGTTCAAGCTCCTCATGCCCGGCACCATGGGCAAACGCACGCACCGGCCCTCGTGCTCGTGCAGGATGTCCGAATCGATGCCGCGGCTTTCACGCCCGAAAACAAGGTAGATCTCCTGCCCTGCATCCGAAAGGTCCACGTCCGTATGCAGACGGGACGCATGCCCCGTATAGAACCACAGCTCGTCGGCGGCGTGCGCAGCCAGGAAATCCCGCGTGCAGGCATGGCGCACGACCTCGACGTCGTCCCAGTAGTCCATGCCCGCGCGCGCCAGGTACTTCTGCGTAAGGCGGAATCCCAGCGGCTCCACCAAATGCAGGCGCGCTCCCGTGCACGCGCACGTCCGCGCAATATTGCCCGTGTTCTGGGGAATCTCCGGCTCGAAAAGCACGACGTTGATCATGCGGAATCCTTTCTGACCGTCCGGAAGGCCCCGGGCGGGCTGAGGGTCGAAGGTGTCGTCTGAACACCATTCCTGACCGCGCGCGAAGCGCGCTTTCCAAAGCATGAAGCAGCGGAGCGCATGAGGCTTTCGAATTGCGTGCAATTCGAAAGCCGAACAGCAGAGCGGCGCACCTGAGCACCCTCAGCCCGCCCGGGGCCTTCCGGACGAGCCGCCTGGTCGTACGCCCGGCCTCTACACCATCTCCTGTTGGCGTGCCATTTCCTCCTCGAGTTCCTCGGAGAGAAGCAGCCATTCCTCTTCCGCCGCCGCAAGCCGCTGCTTGAGCTGCGCGTGCTCGGCAATGACGTCGCTCGTAGAGGCCTCCGAGGTGTAGAAGTCCGGGTCGGCAAGCGTTTCGAGCACTTCGTCAAGGCGCTTGCGATCGCGCTCCATCTGGCGGTCGAGCTCTTCCAAGCGCTTGCGATGCCCCTTGAGCGCAGCGTACGCACGGTTGCGCGCTTCCGCTTCGCGACGCTTCTGCTCTTTCGTCTTCGGGGCGCTACCGCGCGGTGCCGTAAGCTGGGTGGGATTACCGGATTTCGCCAGCGCGCCTGAGCTGCCCTTGGCCTTCGTCGGCGAGCTCGCTGAGGAGCCCTTCGCCTTCTTGCCGCCGCCTGCTGCACGCGTGCTGCCCGGGGCCTTCGCGCTCTTCGAGGAAGCCTCCGACGTGCCGCCTTTGGAGAACAGCTCGTCAACCAAAGACCCGCCGACCGCTTCCGGCGTGTCCGCCTGTCCGCTTTTGAACAGGTAATAGTCGTAGTCGCCGTCGTAGTTCGTCACGCTGCCGGGCTTGATCTCGATGATGCGGTTCGCCACGCTGCGAATCAGATGCCTATCGTGCGTGATGAGCACGATGGTGCCCTCGAACGCCTTGAGCGCCTGCTCGAGGATGTCGGCGCTCGCGATGTCCAAATGGTTCGTCGGCTCGTCGAGGCACAAAAGCGGTTTTGGAGCCACGAGCATTTTCGCCAAAGCCAGGCGGCACTTCTCGCCGCCGGAGAGCACGCTCACCTTCTTGTCCACGGCATCGCCCTCGAACAGAAACGCACCGAGCAGCGTGCGCACTTGCGAGATGGTCCAGCCGGGCGCCACGCGATCGAGCTCCTCGAACACGGTGTTGCCCGGATGCAGTTCCTCCAGCTGATGTTGGGCGAAGTAGGTCTTGTCCACATGGACGCCATACCCGATAGAGCCCGCATCAGGCGCGTACACGCCAGCGATCATCTTAAGCAGCGTGGACTTGCCAGCGCCGTTCGGTCCGACGAGCGCCACCTTGTCGCCGCGGTAGATGGTAAGGTCAAGCCCATCGTAGACGTGCTTGTCGCCGAAGGACTTCTTCACGCCCTCTACCTTCACGACGGTATCGCCCGTACGGGGAGGCTGCTGGAAATTGAAATGCACGGTCTTGCGCTCTTCGGGCACGACGATACGGTGCGCTTTGATGCGCTCGAGCTTTGCCAGGCGGTCCTGCGCTTGCTTGGCTTTCGTGGCCTTGTAGCGGAAGCGCTCGACGAACGCCTCCAAATGCGCGATCTCCGCTTGCTGCTTTGCCGCCTCTGCCTTGAGCTGCTCGATGCGCTCGGCGCGCTGGCGCAAGTACGCGCTGTAGTTGCCGCGGTAGACCGTCACGTGGCCGTTGTCGATCTCCGCCACACGGTCCACCATGTTGTCCATGAACGCACGGTCGTGGCTGACCACGACAACGGTGCCCTTGTAACCGCGCAGGAAGCCTTCGAGCCATTTGACGGACTCCAGGTCCAAATGGTTCGTCGGCTCGTCGAGCAGCAGCACTTCTGGATTGCGGATGAGCAGCTTCGCCAGCGCAATGCGCATCTGCCAGCCGCCGGAGAACTCCGTGGTAAGCCGACGCATGTCCGCTTCGCCAAAGCCCAAGCCGAAGAGCACAGAACGCACCAACGGCTCAAGGGTGTAGCCGCCCATGGCCTCGTAGGCATCGCGCGCCCGGCCGCATGCAGCGAGCTGCGCAGGCGTCGGATCCTCCCCGAGCTCGGCCTCCAAACGGCGCAGGCGCTGCTCTGCCTCGAGAATTTCCGTCTGCGACGAGATGACCTCTTCGAAGATGGGACGCTCCTGCATTTCGATGGCCTCCTGCTCCAGGTAGCCCACCTGAGCGCCCTTTGCGAAGAGCACGCGGCCCGCATCGGCGTCGTCCTCCCCTGAAATAATGTTGAGCATCGTGGTCTTGCCCGCACCGTTAGGGCCGACAAGCGCCAACCGGTCGTACTCCTCCAACCGAAGGTTCACGTCCTCGAAAAGCACGCGGCTGCCGAACGACTTCGTAAGATGTTCAAGCTGCATGATCATGGCGCGGTCTCTCCTTTCGAATGACAGGAAAACGCCCGCGGAAGCGGGCGTACGTTTCGTTCTCGCCGCCCGACCATGGTCAGGCGCATCGGGTGAAACACCCGGCCTTTCGCCAGGCGCAAATACGGAATTATAGCAAATGACCGAGTTGTGCACGATACGGCACGCCCCTCCTGCGCAGCATGCAAAGCCGCTGTGGCGTCCGCACGGAACGCACGGCGCGCCGGAAAGCACCCGAAGCCTGCTTCTAGCGCCCTTCCTGCAAAGAAGCGATCTCGGGGTACAGCGACATCGTCTGGAACCGTTCGGCCATGAAGTCGTTTCCGAAGTTCGCCTCGAAATACTGCTCGACCGGCGTGTCCGGCGCCTCCCCTCCCAAACGTTCGTACCAACAGTCGAACGCTACAAGGGTTGCGGCGACGTCGACCGCCAAAAACAGCGCGAGCCCCGTCGTTGCAAGGGTGCGGACGCTTTCGGGAATGCGCGCGATGAGCTTGAGCGCGAACGGCAAGAATGCCTTCGCCCACAGAAGGCCGAGCACGCCCCAGCAAATGGCGATGCCCAGGCACGTATGCCCGCACAGGTTGAACGGCTGGCTGGAATAGTCCCAAGCTACGATTCCGAACGCATGCTTGAAGAACCATCCGGCAATGAACTCGAACCCTGCGCCCACCACTGCGCACGATAAGAACACGCGAAGGGGCGACGCATCCTTCAGCCGCCCGACCGCCAATGTCATAAGGACCGCGCCGACGCCGTAAATCGGCGAGAACGGCCCCCACACGAGGCCTGCGCGGTCCTTCCACACGCCGTCGATGGGATAGCTCACGATCGTCTCCACGAGCAGCCCGACCACGCTTGCAATGACGAAAAGCCAGAACAGCGCATAGGGCGACGTGGCGGCAGGAACCGCATGCGCCGAGCGCTCTCGTGCACGCTCGGCAGGAATGGTAGCAGTGAAAAAAGATGTGTTATGTGCAAATTTCCCCATGTGTCCATTTTCTCACCGGCACAACCGTATTCCTGCACGGTCGACGTTTGAAACCAAACGGTGAACTTGGCGAAGGCAACCAGAAGATGACAAGGCAATTTGATGCGAATTCCCCCTGTTATTGAACACAGTGTCGAATAAAATAAGGGAAGAAAACAACTTGCAAGTCGCGCGCGCTTTGCCCGGTCTGCTCCCTGCCTTGCAGGCCGTCCAGCGTGCAAGCGAGGAAACGGCATGGCCGCCCTTCGCCCCCGCTGCAGAGCGCTTCGCGGCCACTCCTGGCGCAAGGCAGGGCACAGATAGGATTGGGGCACGATGGAACAGCAGCTTGCGACGGCGCTTGAAGCAGACCCAGGCATCGTACACGTAGGCATCGACGTAGGATCCACGACCACGAAAGCCGTCGCGCTCGACCCGCGCGACGGAAGCACCCTGTACTCTTCCTACCGCCGCCACGGGTCACGCCAGGCGCACAGCGTGGAGCGAGAGCTCGACGATCTGCTCAAACGCTTTCCCCATTCGCGGATACGCGCCGCGCTCTGCGGATCCGGCGCGCGCCCCATCGCCGATGCGCTCGGTCTGCCCTACATCCAGGAAGTGGTGGCGAACGCGCTTGCACTGCAAGAGCTGTACCCCACCGCCCGCACCGCCATCGAGCTCGGCGGTCAGGACGCGAAGGTCATCTTCTTCCGCCCCGACGAAACGACGGGCGCGCCCACCGTCGCCGACATGCGCATGAACGGCACCTGCGCTGGAGGCACGGGCGCCCTCGTGGACGAAATCGCCACCCTTCTGCGCGTGCCGGTGGAAAGCTTCAACGGCCTTGCCGAGCAGGCAAGCGCCCTCTACGACATCTCCGGCCGCTGCGGCGTCTACGCGAAAACGGACATCCAGCCCCTCTTGAACCAAGGCGTCCCGAAAGAGGACATCGCCTGGTCGCTGTTCCACGCTATCGCCAAGCAGACCATTGGCGGTCTTGCCCAAGGCGCCGACATCACCGCACCGGTGGTCTTCGAAGGCGGCCCGCTCACGTTCAACCCGCACCTTGTCGACGCGTTCGCCGAACGCCTGCGCCTGGAAGAAGGCGACATCATCCGCCCTGCGCACCCCGAGACCATCATGGCCTATGGAACGGCACTTTCGCTGTCCGGCATGTTCGCTGACGCGCCTGCGTTCGTTGACACCGACAACGCAGCGCAACTCCTTGACGACCTGCACGAAAGCGAGACGGCGGAAGGCTACCGCCCCTTCTTCGCGAACGACCGCGAACGCGCGGACTTCGAAATGCGGCATCGTCGGCGCGACCCCCATCCTGCTCGCGACCGTGCCCTTCCGAAGGAACTGCCGGTCTTTTTGGGAATCGACTCGGGGTCGACCACGACGAAGTTCGCACTCATCGGCGAGGACGAAGAGCTTATCGACGAATTCTACGCATCCAACGAGGGCGAGCCGCTTGAGGTCGCTCGCCGTGCGCTCGTGGAAATGCGCGATGCGTACCGTGCACGCGGCACAGAGCTTGTCGTGAAGAGCGTCGGCACCACCGGCTACGGCGAGCTTCTGTTCGCTCGCGCGCTCCATGCGGACGTCCACGTCGTCGAAACGGTCGCGCACGCGCAGGCAGCAGCGAAGTACGTCCCCGACGTGACGTTCATCCTGGACATCGGCGGACAGGACATGAAGGCCATCTGGATCGACGACGGCATCATCACGGATATCGTGGTGAACGAAGCCTGCTCGTCGGGATGCGGCTCGTTCCTGGAAAACTTCGCCTCCACGCTGAACATTCCGGTCGAGGGGATTGCCGAAGCGGCCTTCAAGTCGCTGCGTCCCGCTGACCTGGGAAGCCGTTGCACCGTCTTCATGAACAGCAGCATCGTCACCGAACAGCGCAATGGCAAATCCCCCGAAGACATCATGGCAGGACTCTGCCGTTCGATCATCGAAAATGTCTTCACCAAGGTCATCCGCGTGTCGAACCTGGACTCGCTTGGCGAGCGCATCGTCGTGCAAGGCGGCACGTTCCGCAACGACGCGGTATTGCGCGCGCTCGAAGAGCACCTCGGGCGCGACGTCGTGCGCGCTCCCTACCCCGGCATCATGGGCGCGCTGGGCACCGCGCTGCTGGCAAAGCGCCGCTACGAGCAGAACGGCGAGCCCGCAACCGCCTTTATCGGATTCGATGCGCTGAAGCACTTCTCCTACGAACAGACCGCCAACGTCCGGTGCCCCTTCTGCGCCAACCATTGCAGCCGCACCCTTGTCCGCTTCTCGGACGGCGGCACCTTCGTGACCGGCAACCGCTGCCCGCGCGGCGAAATCGTCGGCGACCCGAACGACGCAGCGGTCATTCGCCAAGTCCGCATGAAAGCGCAGGAGCAGCGCACGACGAACCTGTTCGACGTGCGCGCACACCTGCTCTTCGAAGAGCGGCCGGTCACGGCCCTTCTGCCGGACAACGGGATAACCATCGGCATCCCGCGCGTCCTGCAGTTCTGGGACAGCATGCCGTTCTGGTCGTCGTTTTTCCGCTCGCTCGGCTTCTCGGTAAAGATCTCCCGGCAAAGCTCGCGCGCGCTCTATGAAAGCGGCCTTTCGGGCGTCGCCTCCGACACCGTTTGCTTCCCGGCGAAGCTTGTCCACGGCCACGTGCGCGACCTTGCCGCGCAAGGAGTCGACCGCGTCTTCATGCCCACCATCACCGCCGTGCCTTCGGAAAACCCGGCAGAGACGAGCGAGTCCATGTGCGCGGTGCTCAAGGGCTACCCTATCGTCATGAGGAATTCCGACGACCCTTCGCGCCGCTTTGACATCGCCTTCGACGACCCGCTGTTCCACTGGCATAGCGCACGCGACCGCGAAGTACAGCTCGCCGCGTGGATGGACAAGATTTTCGGCATCGGGCGCGACACCGTGCGCGCGGCCATCGCCGAAGGAGACGCTGCCCAACAGGCGTTCCAGACCGAACTTGAGCACGCGGGCGAGCAGGTGCTTTTCGAAGCGGAAGAGTCCGGCAGCTATGCGGTCGTGCTCGCGGGGCGCCCTTACCACAACGACGCCCTCGTGAACCACGACCTGCCGCAGCTGTTCGCAAACCGCGGTATCGCCGTGCTCACGGCAGACGCCGTACCGGGCGTGCGCGAGGTCGACCTTTCGCGCTCTCGCCTGGACATCGTGAACAACTACCATGCGCGCATGCTCGCCTCCGCCGTCATCGCGGCAGAAAACCCGCACCTTGAGTACGTGCAGATCGTGAGCTTCGGCTGCGGGCATGATGCCTACCTTTCGGACGAGATCGTCCGCCTCATGAAAGAGGTCTCCGGCAAGACGCCGCTTATCCTGAAAGTGGACGAAAGCGACATCGCAGGGCCTTTGCGCATTCGCACGAACTCGTTCATCGAGACCGTCAACATGCGCCGTGAAGCGCAAAGCGATCGCCCTGTCCACGCTCTGAGCGATCCCTATGCGGTCAAATTCCGCCCCGAAGACCGCGGCGTGCGCACCATACTCGTCCCGAACACCTCCCATGCGTTCGCGCGCCTGATGGCCGCCGCGTTCTCCAAGCAGGGCGTGCGGGCGGTACCGCTCGATATCGGACGCGACGAAGCCATCCGTCTCGGAAAGAAGTACGTCCACAACGACATTTGCTTTCCAGCGCAGATGACCATCGGCGAAGCGCTCGCAGAGCTGGAGACGGGAAAGTACGACCTTGACCGCGTGGCCATCGGCACCGGCAAGTATATCGGCGACTGCCGTCTGACCCATTACGCCGCGTTGCTTCGCAAAGCGCTCGACGACGCGGGGTACGCGCAAGTCCCCATTATCACGAACGACGACGTCGACTCGCACGATCTGCATCCCGGCTTCAAAATGAACATTGCCACGGCCTTGCGCATCGCCATGACACTGCCCATGATCGACGTGCTGGAAGAGCTGCTGCGGAAAATGCGCCCGTACGAACTGGAGAAGGGCGCGGCGGACACCGCGTTCGAACATGCGCTCGACCTGGTCATCGAAGGATTGGAAAAGAGCGGAACGCGCGGAGCGACAGCAGGCTTCAAGCAGGCCATCGACCTGATGGCTGCAGTCCCCTACGACCGCACCGTGCTCAAACCGCGCGTGCTCATCGTGGGCGAATACCTCCTGAACTTCCACCCAGGCGCCAACCACGACATCGAAGCGTACCTGGAAGAAAACGGGCTGGAAGTCATCGAGGCGCGCATGACCGACGTCATCCGCAAGACCTACTTCTACCAGCACGCACAGGACACGGAATACCGCGTCCATCGTCCGCTGGACAAACGGGCATGGTACGCCATAGCCGACAGGGCGTTCGAGATCGCCCACGACCGCTGCGATCGGATAGCCGCCAAACACCCGCTCTACGAGCCGGCATGCCGCATGGGCGACCTCGTGAAAGAAAGCGACCCGATCATCCACCACACGTTCGATGCGGGCGAAGGAGTCCTTATCCCAGGAGAGATCCTGCACCATGCCGCGAAAGGTTGCGAGAACTTCATCATCCTCCAGCCGTTCGGCTGCCTGCCGAACCACGTCGTCGGCCGCGGTATCGTGAAGAAGCTCAAAGAGCTCCATCCCGACGCGCAGATCCTTTCGCTCGACTACGACCCCGACGTGAGCTTCGCTAACATCGAAAACCGCCTGCAAATGCTCGTCATGAACGCACGAGCGCGTTCTGCGGCGCCGACGGTCACGACAGAAAAGAACGAGACCGCGCACCTCGCACGGACACGTTAGCCAAACCCCGGTCATGCAGGCCTCTTTCCGCTTTGCTGTTTCCGTTCGGGCAGCATGCACGGAAACGGCGAGCCAGGTACTGAAGCTATGCATAGCGATGTAAATTCGTAGGCAGAGCACAAAAAATACCGGATACAATAAGGCGGAAGCCCACGAAGCTTCTCGCCTGCATGGCATGCGTGCGCACCGGGCGTTCCGCTCAACGTATGCGAATCCGAACACCCAGCAGGCAGGAAAGCGGGGCGCCATAGCGCGGATTAGCGACCAGAAAGGACACGCCTATGAACCTTCGACACCTGACAAGGAGCTTCGCCCACGGCGCGCTCGGAGCCGCGCTCGCCATCGGGCTTGCCCCGACCGCAGCCTTCGCCGCTCCGTCGAACGAAGCAGACCATGCCGCCACGCCCGCAGTGGAAGCCTTTGCGGCCGACTTTGCAGAGCGCATCGAGAAGGCGATCACCATCGGAAGCGAGACCCCGCTCTTCAACGCAAGCGATGCCTACGATTACGCGGACGGCGACGACTCCATCGCAAACGCACGCGAGACCCTGCCCGCGACATTCGACCTGCGCGACCAAGGCGTCGTCACCCCGGTCAAACTGCAGAACCCGTGGGCGACATGCTGGGGCTTCGCTGCCATCGCTGCATCGGAGACAAGCATCCTCTCCGAACTCGGCACCACTTACGCCGAAAACCCGCTCGATCTGTCCGAACATCATCTCGCCTGGTTTTCGTTCACGGCTTTGCCCGAAGACACTGCGATGTACCCGAGCCAAGCAGGCGAAGGCTACTATACCTTGGACGGCTCGCAAGCTTCCGTCCTCGCCCCCGCTTCGGGCCTCACCGCTACCTCGGTCCTGTCGAGCGGCATCGGGCCTGTCCCGGAGAGCAGTGCCCCCTACCACGGCGTCAACTCGGAAACCGGAGAGCCGACGATCGTCTACACGCCATCCGGGCAGCCGGCATACTATTCGGACGAGGACGATTGGTCGCTTGACGAAAGCGACCGCTTCGCCACCTCCGCAGAGCTTGAAGAGAGCTCGATCCTTCCCTCGCCCGCCGGCACCGACGAGAACGGTGCGTACACGTACAACGAAGCCGGCACGCTGGCTATTAAGAGCGAGGTCGCGAAGGGAAATGCCGTAAGCATCACGTACCGAGCGGACCAGTCGAGCCCTGGCCAGATAGCCGACCCTGAACACTATTACATCAATCCGGAGACGTGGGCTCAGTACACCTACGAGCAGACAGCCGGAAACCATGCGGTCACCATCGTCGGCTGGGACGACGATTACCCGAAGGAGAACTTCAACGAAGGCCATCAGCCTCCTGAGGACGGCGCCTGGATTGCGAAGAACAGCTGGGGCGCGAACGACCAGGAGTTTCCCAACAGGAACAATTGGGGCATCGACGGCTCGGGATACTTCTACCTGTCCTACTACGACCAGACGATCGGCACCCCTGAGACCTTCAACTACTACATCGACAACATGCCCGACCATTCGCCTTACTTCACGATAGACCAGTACGACCTTTTGCCGTCCACCGGCTCGACCCCGCTCACGAGCCAGACCGCCATGAAGGCCGCGAACGTCTTCACGGTGGACAGCGGCGACTCTCTTCTGCGCTCGCTGAGCTGCGAGACGTCGACCCCGAACACGAAGGTCACCTATGAGGTCTACCTGCTCGCCGAAAGCGCTGTGAACCCGGACGACGGCACGCTCCTGCTGACCACGGAGGAAACGTACGAGTTCGGCGGCTACCACCGCGTCGACCTTTCGGAGCCGGTTGCCTTGCCGGACGGCGCCCGCTACGCCGTCGTGGTGACCGAAGAGGCGCCTGGCGGCACCTATACCATGCCCGTCGACGCCGGCATGACGCGCGAAGGCGCGGAGGCGCTTGCAGCGGCAGGCCTGAACGTCACACGTTACGGCGTCGCCGTGGTGAACGAAGGCGAAAGCTTCCTGTACGACAAAGGCGAATGGCAGGACTGGGCTGACTCGCGCACGATCGTCAACGAAATAATCTCGCCCGGCGCAGCCAGCCTCATCACGGTCGACAACTTCCCCATCAAGGCATACCTTGACCCTGCGCCGGTCGAATTCTCCGACGTGAGCGAAGGCGACTGGTTCTACGACGCCGTACAGTTCGCTGCCTACGCAGGTCTCATCGAGGGCTACGGCGGCGACTCCGCCGGCCTGTTCGGTCCGAACGACACCATGCAGCGTCAGGATGCGGCGCTCGTGCTGTACCGCATGCTCGCGCCTGCCGACGAGGCTCAGACGAGCGATCCCGCCGTGTACGCCAACATCGCCAACGAGACCGGCAAGCCCGACGTTCTCGACGGCCAGTATTACACCCCGGCTGTGAACTGGGCATATAAAAACGGAATCATGACCGGATACGGCAGCGACGACGGCTCCGGAGCATTTGGCGTGGGCGATGCCATCGACCGAGAAGAGTTCGCGACGATTGTCTGGCGTGCCGAAGACGGCGGAGAAGCCGACTTGTCCGCGCTCGACGGCTATAGCGACCGCGCGAACGTGAGCGAGTTCGCACAGCATGCGGTCGCCTCGCTCGTGCAGAACGGCGTCATCAAGGGCGAAAACGGCATGATCCAGCCTCAGCGTGACATCACGCGCGCCGAGATTGCCACCATGCTGATGCGCTGGTACCAGCTGTAACGCCGCCTTGACGATGGCTGCAGGACCGCTTTTTCTCGTCATGAGAAAAAGTTTCAAAAAGTGCTTGCGCTCGTTTCGAAGTCCTGTATAATTTCGTCTTGCGCCAAAGAGAGCGAAACAAATTCCTCGGTAGCTCAACGGCAGAGCATCCGGCTGTTAACCGGAGGGTTGTAGGTTCGAATCCTACCCGGGGAGCCAGGAACTCCAAGCCCCTGACGGAAGTCGGGGGCTTTTTCGCTCCCAGCCCCGTTAGCCCAAGGCAGAGCAAAAGCTGTTAACCGGAGGGCTGTCGGCTCGAATCCTGCCCGGGGAGCCAGGAACTCCAAGCCCCTGACGGAAGTCGGGGGCTTTTTCGCGTCCCAGCCCCGTTAGCCCAAGGCAGAGCAAGAATCATCCGCCCTTCCCTGCCGTACACGCCGCCGTCGGCGCACCGCTGCTTCTTTCGCCGTGTATGCTGCCTATAATGGTGCCTTCACCTTTGTAGAAAGGAACGCCATGACCGAAAGCGCACAGCAGCCGCAAGGCCAGCAGCCCGTCTCGCAGATGGTAGCGGACGCGGTCGCCGCCGTGAACGCATTCCGCACGAAGGGCCCCGACAACGAGGAAGTGCCTGCCATCCTGCGCGAGAGCATGGACCTGTTCTTGCGCGCGCTGCGCCAAGTCCTCGCGGAATACGACGAGAACATCCTCGCGAAATTCGACGCGCTCGTGGCAGACGCGGTCGAAGCGAACATCGAGGAAGCACGCGCTGCGCAAGACGAGGACGCAGACTCTCCCGCCGCCCACGGTTTCGAAGATGCCGTGCGCCTGGTAGAGTCCCTCTCCATCGAGGACGCGCAGCTGGTCACCCGCGCGCTTGCCACGTACTTCCATCTCGTGAACCTCTGCGAAGAGCATTATCGCGTCGAATCGCTGCGCACGCGCGAACGGGCAGTCGGCGAAAACGCCCAGGACGACTCGACCAACGAGCTTGCCCGCACCTACCGACGCCTCACCGAAGAGGTGGGCGTACGTCGCGCGGCGGAGATTCTTGCGAAGCTGGAGTTCCGCCCCGTTTTGACGGCGCATCCCACCGAAGCACGACGCAAAAGCGTCGAAGCGAAGATCCGCCGCATCTCGGTGCTCCTCGACGCCCGCAAGCAGCTTGGCGGGCTCGACCTTGCCGAAAACTCGCGACTGCTGACCGCTGAAGTGGATGCGCTGTTCCGCACCTCGCTCGTCGCGCCGCACAAGCCGACTCCTGTAGAGGAAGCGGACTCGATCATCGACATTTTCGACCACACGCTCTTCCGTGCTATTCCGCAGGTCTATCGCCGTTTCGACGACTGGCTGCTCGGCGCAAAAAGCGGCACGGTCCCGCCGGTATGCCCGGCGTTCGTCCATCCCGGCTGCTGGGTCGGATCGGACCGCGACGGCAACCCTAACGTCACCGCAGCCGTCAGCCGCGCCATTGCGCGCAAGTTCTCCGACCATATGGTGAGCACGCTCGCCGCGGAGACGCACCGGCTCGCACGCCGCCTGACCGAGGACGCGAACACCACGCCGCCGTCCGCCGAGCTGCGCAACCTCTGGAGCCGCCAGCTGGAAATGAGCGAATCCCTGACGGCACACCCTGCCGGCATCTGGGAGCGCGAACCGCACCGTGCCGTCCTTTCTGTCATGGCAAGCCGCCTTGACGAGACGGTGAAGCGAAACGCAGACTGCATGTACCGTTCTGCCGCCGATTTCCTTGCCGACCTGCGGTGCGTACAGCGCTCGCTTGCCGAAGGCGGCGCTCCGCGCATTGCCTACGGACTCCTGCAAACGCTTGCGTGGCAGGTGGAGACGTTCGGGTTCCATATGGTGGAGATGGAATTCCGCCAGCATTCGACGGTCCATGCGCGCGCGTTGGCGGACATCGAACAGAACGGACGGCAGGGAGAGCGCGGGCAGCTCGACCCTATGACCACCGAAGTGCTCAACACTTTCCGTGCGCTCGGCGCCATCCAAAAACGCGGCGGGTTTTCTGCCGCACGCCGTTATATCGTCTCCTTCACGAAGTCGGCGCAAGATATCGCCAACGTCTACCGGCTCAACGAGCTTGCCTTCGCCCACCCGGAAGACGTGCCGACCATCGAGGTCATCCCGCTGTTCGAACAGCTGGAAGACCTGGAGCACGCCGTCGACATCCTCGACGACATGCTCGCAATCCCTGCGGTTCAAAACCTGCTGGCGCACAACGGACGCAGCATGGAGATCATGCTGGGATACTCCGACTCTTCGAAGGACGCCGGCCCGACCACCGCAACGCTTGCGCTCCACACCGCACAAGACCGCATTGCCCGTTGGGCTGAGGCGCACGATATCGACCTCACGCTCTTCCATGGTCGCGGCGGCGCCGTCGGCCGCGGTGGTGGACCGGCGAACAAAGCCGTGCTCGCCCAGCCGAGCGGTTCGGTCAATTGTCGCTTCAAGCTGACCGAGCAGGGCGAGGTCATCTTCGCCCGCTATGGAAACCCGACGCTCGCCCGCCGTCATATCGAATCGGTCGCGGCCGCGACGCTTCTGCACGCCGCTCCTTCCATCGAGCACGTCAACACGACAATGACCGAAAAGTATGCAGGGATGGCCCAACAGCTGGACCGCGCATCTCATGAACGCTACCTCGCGCTGTTGGGAAGCGAAGGATTCGCACCGTGGTTCTCCACGGTCACGCCGCTTGCTGAGATCGGCCTGCTTCCCATGGGATCGCGCCCCGCAAAGCGTGGGCTTGGCGCATCGTCCCTGGACGATCTTCGGACGATTCCCTGGGTGTTCTCCTGGTCGCAAGCGCGCGTGAACCTGGCGGCATGGTACGGCCTGGGAACTGCCTGCGAGCAGCTTGGAGACCTGGAGCTGCTGCAGCGCGCGTACGCCGAGTGGCCCCTGTTCGCGACCTTCGTGGACAACGTGGAAATGTCCATTGCGAAAACCAACGAGCGCGTTGCACAGCGCTACCTGGCGCTCGGCGACCGCAGCGACCTTGCCGCCCAGGTGCTCGAGGAAATGCGCCTGACGCGCGCTTGGGTGCTCGCCATCACGGGAGCTGACTGGCCGCTGCAGAACCGACGTGTCCTCGGGCGTATGGTGCGCTTCCGCTCTCCCTACGTCGACGCGCTGTCCGTGATGCAGGTCTGCGCCCTCAAACGCCTGCGGACGGGTGAAGAGCGCGCCGTGGCCATGACGCCCGCCGAGCGCGAACGCTGCCTCGGCCTCATCCTCTCCACCGTGCCCGGTATCGCCGCCGGCCTCCAGAATACGGGATAGGACGGCGCACAAGACGTATGAGCCTTTGCCGACTCGCTTGCTGGCACGCAAAACGCCTGGACTACGCCGACGCAGAGAGCTATCAGCCTATCGCTCTCGACAGCCCCATAACGCACGCTACAAGAGCGCGCATACAAAAGGGAGCTCCGAACAACTTCGGAGCTCCCTTCGCGTAGTAAGCTCATGCGGTCGGTCCGCGCTTACCGGACGGATTTCGCACTATGCCGTCGTCGGCCCGTCGCTATTGAAGCGCACTTTCCTCGTCGTCTGCAGCGTCCTCGACAGCTTCTACGTCCGCAGCGGCCTCGGCATCGTCCTGCAACGCTTCCATTGCAGGATGCTCCGCTTCCTTCGCTGCAGCCTTATCGTCCGCATCGACAGCGCTGTCCTCTTCGAGCGCAGCCTCAGCGGCATCCAGGAAATCGGGCTCGGACTCAAAAGCTTGTGCCTCTTCGAAACGCTCCTTCTCCTCAGCCTCTTCCGCTTCCGGCTCCATCACGACCATGTCGGCGCCAAACACCGCGCAGGCGCGCGCGAGAGCGTCCTCATGGCCCTCCTTCGCCAGCAGATAGCATTTATGGATACGGGGCGTGCGCTCGAAGTCATGCGGAATCGTGGCCGCGGTGACATCGCACATGACAAGCCCCAGCCCGCGAATCTCCTCCACGTCAGGACGGAACGTCCGCAGGTTGCAGGAGAAGACTGCAATACCGTCGTCCTCCAGAAGCCTGCTCACGCCCGAAAGCATCTCCACATGGTCGCGCTGGACGCTCCACGTGTCCTTGCCCATGGACTTCGAGTTCGAGAACGTGGGCGGGTCCACGAAGATGACGCCGTAGGTGCGTCCCACGCGGACTTCGTTGCGAATCCACGTCATGACGTCCGTGCGAAGATAACGGTGCGCACGGCCTTCAATGCCGTTCTTCAGCATGTTGCGTTCAGCCCAGTCGAGGTAGGTCTGGGAAAGGTCGATGGTAAGCGTGCTCTTCGCGCCTGCCACCGCCGCGTGGACGGACGCCGTGCCCGTGTACGCAAACAGGTTCAGGAAGCTCCGGCCGACCGCAAGCTCCGCGACCTTCGCGCGCGTCGTGCGATGGTCGAGGAACAAGCCGGTGTCAAGGTACGAGCCGAAGTCGACTTCGAACATGCAGCCGTTCTCCTCCACCGTCGCCTTGCGAGAGCGCGTGGCGACGCTGCGGTACTGCCCGCCGCCCTTCTCGTGCTTGCGAACGCGGTTGAAGACCTTGTCGGCGTCGACGCCGAGCACGATCGGCGTAAGCGTCAGGATGTCGCGCATCCTTCGCTCCGCCCGCTGCATGTCCACGCCGCGCGGCGCCTGGTACTCGGCGATGACCAGGTACGTCTGCCCGCGCGATTCTTCGGCGCCATGGTAGACGTCAATGGCGACCGCGTAGTCGGGCAAATCGGCGTCGTATACGCGATAGCAGGTGATATGGTTCTTTTCCGCCCACTTGCGGCGTTCTTTCGCGCTCTTCTTCAGACGCGCGGCGAACTGCTCGGAAGTCTGCTCGAGCACCGGAACGACGCGCTCGCGGTTCGCCAGGACGTCGAAGACGGTGACCTCGCACCGCTCTGCGGCCTCGATGCGGACGTAACGGCGCACGTACGCCTTCACCTTGCCCAGGCGGATGCTCTCCGGACGCACCACCGTGCGCGAAGCGATATAGCGCTCGATGGCATCGTCGTCGGACACGATCACGTATTTCCAGCTGCGCGGCAGCGCCATGAGCACGTCAAGCAGCCTGCGGTAGGTTTCCAGTCCCAGCGCATCGGCGGAATCCTGGCCGAAAGGCAAGACCGTCGCCGCAATACCGCGCACCGAGACGCGGTGCTCCGGCGCAGGCTCGTCGCCCTTGCGCGCGTCGGAAGCGTCGGCAGGAGCAGCCTCAGCCCGTTCGTCGCTGGATGCGTCCGCCTCATCGTTTGCAGACGGTGCGTCGGAATCCCCCGCATGCTCCAGGTCAGCAGCATCATCGTCGGGCATTTCGTCCGCCAAGGCATCTTCGGGAACGTCCTGCTCGACAGCCGAGATGTCGGTCGTCTCGGCAGAATCCGCAGCATCGGACGAGCGCTGCGCCTCGTCGGCGGCCTCTTGCTCCAGGCGTGCGAGCTCGGCAGCCTCCAGGCCGCCCAACGTGGCATCGAGCATTTTCATGACGCGCGCGACAGCCTTTTCGTCCTGTCCGTCGACCACCGTCACATACTGGGCAAGGCCCGCACGCTTGAGCATGGCGACAACGTTCTCCTGAACGCGATCGTCCAACGCAAGCGCATAGAGCGGCGGCATGTTTTCAAGCGCGGCATCAAGCCGGTCCTCGGCCTCTTCGAGCAGCTCGTTCCAAACGTCCTCGTCATGGCCGTTCCATCCCATGAATCCCCACCGGGAGCGCGCCAGGTTAGGCGCCATGTCGGCAGCGACCATGGCGGCTTCCGTCACCAGGTAGCCGTCGCGGCACAGCGGGTCGATGAACGGCTTTCCTTCGCTGGCCGCACGCTGCCACCAAGAGGATTCGAGCGCAGCGGCCGCGAGGGCGCTTTTCGTGCCGTCGCCGCCCACGCCAGGACGCTCATAGGAACGGTGGTGCAGGGAGGTCCCGACCAGGTCGATGGAGATGGTCGCACGATCCCCGCGAATGTTGACGTCGATCAGCACGTCAGGCCGGGACAGGTCCACGTCGGGGCGCTTGCCGCGGCCCGCACGCAAGGCATCGCACAGGCCGTCCTTTGCGCGCAGCGCCGTGAACTGGGTATTGCGCAGTTCGTCGTTCGTGCCATGGCCGAACACGCTGATGGTCTTTCCGACCGGAATCTGCCGCGACCAGGCCATCGCCTTCACGCCTTCGTACAGTTCGGTCTCGTTCTTCGCATCACAGCGACCGACCACGTAGAACACGCGCGACGCAAGGCGCGACCACAGGCACGCTTTGTACGCGTCGCGGAGTTCGCCGTAGAAAGCGACCCCGCCGCGCAGCGGACGGGTGCGCTTGATGCCGATCTGCTCTTTGAGCTCGTTGGCAAGCGAGAACTCCATGCCGCCAGCGCAGCTCGCAAAAAACTCCATGAGCGAACCGTCGTTCACCCACTCGTCAATCTCTTTGTCGTATGCGAAGTCAAGGTCGTCCTGCAAAGGAGCCCGCTTTTTGAAATCAGGCTGCCCCTCGCGACGGTACAGGCTGTCCGAACGCTTCGCGCCGAAACCGCGCGCATCGCGGTCGAAGCGCTTGCCGCCGTCTCTGCTTTCGAAGCGTTTTGCGCCATCGCGCGGCCCACGACGGTCGAAACCGCCCTTGCGGTCGCCCCGGTCGAACCCGCGGCGCTCGCCGTCGCGATCGAAGCGCTTGCCGCCGCGCTCGCCATCGCGGTCGTACCGCTTGCCGCCCGGACGCCCATTGCGGTCGAAGCGCTTGCCGCCGCGGTCATCGCGGTCGAACCTGCGCCCGCCGTCGTGGGAATCGCGACGGTCGAAACCGCCCTTGCGGTCGCCCCGCTCGAAACGCTTCCCGTCGCGGTCGAACTTCCGACCGCCATCGCGGCGATCGCCATCATGGCCTCGACGACCGCCCGAACGACGGTCAGAGCCGCCCCGGCCGAAACCGCCCGAACGACGGCCGTCACCGCCGCGGCCGCGGTATCCCCCGTTATCGTTATGTTTGTTGTGTTCCATTCGTTCCTCGCAAGAAAAGAGCCGCTCCACGGCGAAGCGGCTCGACCGATATGCCCTAATCTTCCAGATAGTCCTTCAGTTTCGAAGACCGGGAAGGATGCCGCAGCTTCGCAAGCGTCTTGCTTTCGATCTGACGAATACGCTCGCGCGTAACCCCGAACGTACGGCCTACTTCCTCGAGCGTGCGCGGATGGCCGTCTTCCAGGCCGAAGCGCAGCGTGATGACGCGGCGTTCGCGCTCTGCCAGCCCGTCGAGCACTTTTGCAAGCTGCTCCTGCAGCATGGAGAAACTCGCGGCGTCAGGCGGCACCACGGCAGCGTCGTCTTCGATGAAGTCTCCCAGCTGGGAATCCTCTTCTTCGCCGATAGGGGTCTCCAAAGAGACCGGCTCCTGGCTGATCTTCTGGATTTCGCGCACGCGCTCTTCCGGCAGGCCCATCTCGTCGGCAATCTGCTTCGGAGAAGGCTCGTAGCCGTTCTGCTGGAGCAGCTGGCGCTGCACGCGCACCAGTTTATTGATGGTCTCGACCATATGGACCGGGATGCGGATGGTGCGCGCCTGGTCCGCGATCGCACGCGTGATGGCCTGGCGAATCCACCACGTCGCGTACGTCGAGAACTTGAAGCCCTTCTTGTAGTCGAACTTTTCGACCGCACGGATCAAGCCAAGGTTGCCTTCCTGGATAAGATCCAAAAACAGCATGCCGCGGCCGACATAGCGCTTCGCGATGGAGACGACCAAACGCAAGTTCGCTTCGATAAGCTGCTGCTTGGCGTCGAGCCCGACCTGTTCCACGCGAGAAAGGCGGCGGCGTTCGGCGCGCGAAAGCTCGCGTCCTTCGTCCTCGGCCTTCTCAAGCTCTTCGGTCGCAGCAACGCCCGCCTCGATCTTCATGGCAAGGTCAATCTCTTCCGCCGCGTTGAGCAGTGGAACCTTGCCGATCTCTTTCAGGTACATGCGCACAGGGTCGCCGGTCAGCATGGTGACGGACGTGTCGGCAGTGCGCTTTCCGCGCGAACGAACCTTCGACTTGCCCACCTTCGGCAGCACGGTGTCGACGGTCGCTTTCAGCTCCTCCTCGGGAATGCCTTCCAGCAGGTCCTCGTCATCAGAGATGTCGGAGTCGACCTTGTCCTCGTCCAGCCCGTCGGAAACGGAAGAGGTCATCGCAGACTCGGAAGAAGGCCCCGCCTCCTCCAAGATGTCGGCGTCGTCGTCCATGATGTCTTCCATGGCGTCATGGGCAGGGGTGGTTTTTGCTTTGCTTGAGGATTTCTTCTTTGAGGCTTCAGCCACGCGACGTCCTTTCAAACAAACGGCGCACCCAGGAGTCTATTTGATTTTGGGCGCAAAAATACATCCGTAAAGTTTACTACCGTTTTTTCGAAAACGACTCAACTATTATTTTGAATTTTCTTCGCAGGGATAATTTCGCGAGGCGTGACTGCATAAAAACGAAGACGGAGCCCGCCGCCGAAGCGGCGAACCCCGTCGCCGTGCGCACCGACGCTGCCAGCTGGGCGCGTCGTGTGCGTCTGGATGACCGCCCTTTACAGGCGGGGCACTCTTCAGAGCCGGATTCTAAAGAGCGAGAGCCCCCACCGGGCACTCGTCCACGCAGGCGCCGCACTCGACGCAAGAACCCTCGTCGACAACGGCAACGCCGTCCTCGACGGAAAGGGCCTCGGACGGGCACGCATCAACGCACACTCCGCAACCCAAGCAATCGTCAGCATTCACGGTAACAGCCGCCATGCTATCATCCCCCTTTCCGCGACGCGCCCTTCGCGCGTCAAAACTCGTCTTGTTCGAACCGCCGCCAAGGCAGGTGCGCTTTCGCACCCTTCCATCACCCTTCGACGGCTTGGCGAGATTGTATGACGGTGCCGGTATCCCTTTGTCGGAGAAATCGGCAATTTGTGCCAAGGAACAGAAACACGGTACCTCGAAGGTCGTACGCACAATGGGAAGACATGCCGTTACCCGTGAAAACCCCTGCAAAAGAGGCATGCAAGCACCCCTGCCACCACAGCAGGCAGGCGTAAGCCTCCGCCGTTAGAGCAGGCTGCGCGGATCGATGTCGACGGCAACGTTCACGGTCTTATGCGGCTTGCGGCGACGGAAGAGCGGCAGCAGGGACGCTGCCACGTCGGCATCGCGCGGCGCCTTCACGAGGATATGGCGGCGGTACGTATTGCGCAGCTTCGAAAGCACGCACGGCGTAGCCGGAAACACCGTCCAGGCATCCCCCACTTCGTCGCGCACCAGCTGTTCGAGCTCGTCGGTGAGCTCGCGGCCGACCGCCTCCACCGCTGTCTCGTCCTCGCCCCAGATGAGGATGTTCGCAAGCCTGGTGTACGGCGGATAGCCCAACGCTTTTCGCTTTGGCAGGTCGTCGCGCAGGAACAGGGCGCGGTCATAGCGCGCGGCCGCCACAACGGGAACTGCATCCGCTGCATAGGTCTGCACGAGCACGCGACCGGGAAGGTTTGCGCGACCGGCACGGCCGGCAACCTGCTCGATAAGCGCGAATGTGCGCTCTCCCGCACGAAAGTCCGGCAAGCAAAGCTGGGTGTCGGCGTTGATGACCCCCACCAGCGTCACGTCTTCGAAATCAAGCCCCTTCGCGATCATCTGCGTCCCTAAAAGCACGCCTGCTTCCGCAGCCGCGAACGCTTCCAAAAGCCGCTGGTGAGCGCCTTTCGTCCGCGTAGTGTCAGCATCCATGCGCACCACTTTGACGGAAATCCTGTCATCCTTCGAAGCGCCTGCGCAATCGGCGCCGTCGGAAGGAACAGCCTGCTGCCCGTGCAGCAGCGAAGAGGCGCTCGACGGCTGCGGACGTGCCGCGACGAACCGACCGTTCCCCTCCTGCTCCGCCGCGCCGTCGACGTCGTAACGTTCCGCCAACAGCACGCGCAACTCCGCCTCAACGCGCTGCGTGCCCGCGCCGAACTTCTTCAAGTAAGGGCTGCCGCATTGCGGGCAGCGAGGCGGTGCAGGCACGCGGTAGTCGCAATGGTGGCACACGAGCACGTTGCCCTGTTCGTGGTAGGTAAGCGATGTGGCACAATGCGGGCACTCGGGGACGAACCCGCAATCGCGGCAGAGCAGGAATTTCGCGAAACCGCGCTGGTTGAGCAGAAGAACCGCCTTCTGCCCGGCATCCAACACCGCGCACAGCTCCTTCTGCAGACGGCGCGAAAACATGGAGCGATGCCCACTGCCGAACTCGCGCGCCATGTCGACGACCTCGATACGAGGAAGGGGCTTCCCGTTGGCGCGCTCCGGCAGCCGGACGAGCGTCCAGTCCTGCCGTTTGTCGCAGTTGTACAGATGCTCGACGCGCGGCGTGGCAGAGCCCAGCACCAGCGTGCCGCCACGGCGGCGCATCATCCACTCCGCCACCTCGCACGCGTCATAGCGCGGAGCCTGGTCCTGTTTGTACGAGCCTTCGTGCGCTTCGTCCACCACGATAAGGCCGACGTTCGCAAGCGGCGTGAAAAGCGCGCTGCGAGCGCCCACGACCACCCGTGCACCGCCAGCCCGTATGATGTCCCACTGGTCGAACCGTTCGCCCTGGCTCATGCGGGAATGCATGACCGCGACGATGTTGCCGAAACGCCCGCGGAACCGGGCTACCGTCTGCGGTGTGAGGGAGATCTCGGGCACAAGCACGAGAGCGCACTGTCCTGCTTGAAGCGTTCGCTCGATGGCCTGTAGGTACACCTCCGTCTTGCCGGATCCCGTCACGCCGTCAAGGACTACCACCTGCCCGCACGCCGCGTCCTGTGCGCACGCAATGGCCTCAAGCGCGCGCACCTGCCCTTCCGTCAGCTCAGGCTTGCGGCTGGGAACGAAGGAAGACGCGTTCGGCGCAGTAGAGTTGGCGGGATCTTTTGCCGCCTGAAACCCCGCACCGTCCTCAGGATTGCGGAAGCGCCGCCGCGAGAACACTTCGACCACGCCTTTTGCTGCAAGATTGCTGACGACAGAAGATATGGACCCGAACTCGAGAGACAGCTCTGCCATGCGCAGCTCCCCTTGCGAAAGCGCCGCGAGCACCGCACTCTGTTTGACGGCGGTTTTGCGCGGAGTGAACTCGGACGCCTTCGGGCCAAGGCGCACCCATCGGTCGTCTACCGAGCCCACCGAAGGCTCCTCGATACGCCATCCGCGCTGCCCGCGCACCATCCGCGGAACACCGCCAGGCGGCGTGAACAGGCGCACGCAGGCGGACAGCGGAGCAATATAAGCCTCGCTCAAATACTGCGCGCACGCAGCGCCCTCTTCGTCGAAGTACGGACCGCCCAGCGTTCGCTGCACCGCCTTGAGCTTGCGCGCTTCGATACCGTCAGGAAGGCATCGTCCCGCAGAGTACGTCTCGCCTTCCGCACGGGCGACGAGCGCCCCGAACGATGGCGACTCTTCACCGTCTGCGGCATAGCCGGCATCACGGCCTTCCGCAAGCCCCTCGTCTTCCGCCTCTGAAATCCCCACGACATAGCCGATTGCCTGCCTTCCTCCGAAGGGAACGAGCACGGCGCTGCCTACCTCCAGGTCATAGAGGCTTTCGGGCACGACATAGGTGTAGGCGGAATCGAGCGCCTGCGCAGGTATGTCCAGGATGACGGATGCAAGTTTCATGCTCCCCAGTATAGACGAAGGCCGCGATGCGCCCTTCGGCATCGCGGCCTTCGAAAACGCGCGTTTCTTCAACGGCGAGAACGCGCTGTCCTCGCATCGGAATGCGCCTACAGCATCTTTTCGAAAGCGATACGCTGGCGGTCAGGCTCGACGACCGGCGTGCCCACCTTCAGGACGCCGCATTCCGACCACCCATGCTGCAAGGCAGCCTGGCGCATCGGATAGTTCTCCGGGAACGTGTCGCCCACGATGCTGCGCGCGCCGCCCGTGCGCGCCAGATGCTCGGCCTCGCCCAGGATGAACGAACCGACACCGCGGCGGCGTGCCGACCCCACGACGGTCGCCCAATGCAGGATGGCGTACGGCTGGCCGGTCTGCAGCCACGCGCCCGATATCATGTGCTTAGCGCGGTACTGGCTCTCGGGGTCGAACGTGAGCGAGAATACCGCGACGTCCTCTCCCGCCTGGCTCTCCACCACATAGCAGGTTCCGTCGTCGATAGCTTTTTTGAGCTGGCGGAACGTGGGGTACTTCTTGTTCCCCTGCTCCACGCCCAGCTCTTCGAGGTACGCATGCCCATCGTTTAGGATGTCCGTGATGGAGGGCAGGTCGGCTTTCGTCGCCTTTCGGCTCGTCAGGTAGCCAAGCTCGGACGCACGGCCGCGGAACAGGGGCACATCGCCTTCCTTGCGCGGCGCGCCCGCCGCCTGCTTTTCCGTCACGAAGGGGACCATCGCCAAGATGAGCGCAATGCCCGCAACGTCGATAGGAACCACCGGCGTGCCAAGCCACAGCGCCGAGATGACAAGCGCGGAAACCGGCTCCATGCAGCCGATGAGGCTTGCGCGGACAGGACCTGCGTCCGTAACGCCCTGCAGGTAGAACACGTAGGCTCCCAGCGTGCCGACGACCACCATGCCGCCCATAGCGAACATGACCGGCGGCGTGACCTGCACCTGGATGGTCCACGGCTGGAAGATGACGATTGCAACGATACCGCCCATGAACATGGCAAGGCCCGTGACAAGGATGGGGCCCCATTTCTTAAGCGGCTTGACCGGCATCAAGGTGTAGAACGCAAGCGCAAACGCGCTCACCACGCCGAAGAAGAGGCCTTCTGCAGGAATCTGAAGCCCGCCCAGCTGGCCTTTCGTTGCGATAAGCGCAGTGCCGGTGAGCGCGAGCACCAACCCTGCAATCTCGCGGAGCTTCGGCTTGCGCCACATCTGGAAGCACGTCCAGAACATGATGACGATAAGACCTAAACGCTCGAGCACCGTGCCGATACCGGCATTAGTGTACGCGATAGCGGACAGATAGCTGACCTGAGTAAGCAGCACGCCCAGGATGCCAAAGCCGGCGATGCGCATCATGCTGCGCCCGTCGCGCACGACCGCAAGCAGGGTACGATAGTCCTTCACGATCACGATGACAAAGAACAACAGCGCCGCAAGCGGAAGGCGCACGCACGTGATCCAAGGAACCGGAATGCCATACTGGCTGGTCATAAGCGAAGAGCACGTGCCGGAGAATCCCCAACAGCACGCGCCGATGAACGCGCACAGAATGCCGCGCATCAGGTGGGGGTATTCGACCTGCTTCGACTTCTTTTCGGACGCAGGGCTCTCCGAGCTTGCCGCAAGCCCGTCGGCGCCCTCCTCCACTGCCTTCTCTACTTCTGCCATGAGCGTCCTCCTTTTGTCAGCGCTCACGGACATCCTCGCGTAGATGCCCGTCCGGTCTACCGCAGGAACGAAGGCAGGAAGTCCCGCTCCCTACGGAAGAAGCGCGCCCGGCGGGCGCGCGAACGTGTGCGGTCTGCTCCTTGGCCTTCGCGCCTTGTAAGAGCGCGCGGCCGCGGAGTGCACATAGGCATCGTAGCAGAGCGCTTCGCTCATTTCACTACCTAAGCACCAGGTCGTGAACGCTGCGAAAGACGAATTGGCCTTGCCTGCTTTATGCAAAGTGCACAAGGCAGGAGAAAGCAAGCAGTTACGTAAATTACAGGCCCAGGTGCCGCAAAAAGCGTCCCGTATGGCTGGCTTCGCAGCGTGCGACCTCCTCCGGAGTGCCCGCCGCAACCACCTGACCTCCCCGGTCGCCGCCTTCCGGCCCCATGTCGATAAGGCGGTCGGCGCACTTGATGACATCAAGGTTGTGCTCGATGACCAAGACGGTATTGCCCGCGTCCACAAGCCTCTGCAGCACGTCGAGCAGTTGGCGCACGTCCTCGAAGTGCAGACCGGTCGTGGGTTCGTCCAGAATATAGAACGTGCGGCCGGTCTGACGGCGCTGCAGCTCGCTCGAAAGCTTCACGCGCTGCGCTTCGCCGCCCGAAAGCGTCGTGGCGGGCTGCCCCAGGCGAATGTAACCGAGCCCGACGTCGTGCAAGGTCTGCAGCTTGCGCTTGATACCCGGGATGCTCTCGAAGAACGCGAGCGCCTCGTCCACCGTCATGTCCAGCACGTCGAACACGTTCTTGCCGCGGTAAGTGACCTGCAGCGTCTCGCGGTTGTAGCGCTTGCCGTCGCACACTTCGCACGGGACGTAGATGTCCGGCAGGAAGTGCATCTCGATCTTGATCTGCCCGTCGCCCTTGCACGCTTCGCAGCGGCCTCCGGACACGTTGAAGCTGAAACGGCCTGGGCTGTAGCCACGCGCCTTCGCCTCGGGCGTCGACGCGAAAAGCGCGCGCACGTCGTCCCACAGGCCGATGTACGTAGCAGGGTTCGAACGCGGCGTGCGCCCGATAGGGCTCTGGTCGATGTTGATGACCTTGTCGATGGCGGAAACGCCCTCCAGCTTGCGATAGGCGCCGGTACGACGGCGCGCCCGGTTCACACGGTTTGCGAGCGCGGGAGCAAGCGTATCGGTCACCAGCGAGCTTTTGCCAGAGCCCGAAACGCCGGTCACGACCGTGAGGGTGCCGAACTCCACGCTCACGTCCACGTTCTTGAGGTTGTTCTCGGTCGCGCCTTTGAGCACGAGCGCACCCCTGCCGGGATGGCGGCGTTCCGCAGGCACCTCGATGCGACGACGTCCCGAAAGATAGTCCGCCGTAAGCGAGCGCCGTGAGCGTTCGATCTGCTTGGGCGTGCCCGCCGCCACGACCTCGCCGCCGTTCTCGCCCGCGCCCGGGCCCATGTCGATGACATAATCCGCGTGACGAATCGTGTCCTCGTCGTGCTCGACGACGATAACGGTGTTGCCCAGATCCCGCAGGCGTTCGAGCGTGGCGATAAGCCGCTCGTTGTCACGCTGGTGAAGGCCGATGGACGGCTCGTCAAGGATATACAGCACGCCCATAAGCCCCGCGCCGATCTGCGTTGCAAGGCGAATACGCTGCGCTTCGCCGCCCGAAAGCGTTGCTGTAGCGCGCTCGAGCGTCAGGTAGTCCAACCCCACGTCCACCAGGAAGCGCAAGCGAGCGCGAATCTCCTTCACGATAGGGCCGGCAATCTGGTCCTGCGCGCCTTGGAACGACAGCGACTCGAAGAATTCGAGGGAATCGCGCGCCGAAAGCTCGCAGACGTCATGGATGCTCTTACCGCCGACCGTGACCGCGAGGATTTCGGGCTTGAGGCGCTTGCCGCCGCACGTTTGGCACGGAACGATGGAGAAGTACTGCTCGTACTTCTCCCGCTGCATGTCGGACGTGGCCTCTTTGTAGCGGTGCATGACCGCGTCGACCACGCCGTCCCACTCCACGTACCAGTAGGTCTCCCTGCCGTCGACGGTGACGTAGTCCACGCGCACCTTCTCTTTGCGCACGCCGAACATGATGCCGTCGCGCGCCTTCTTCGGCATGTCCTCCCAGGGAGTGTCGGCATCCACGCCCAGGTGGTGCGCGACTGCGCGAATGACCTGCGGATAGTAATTCCCGGTCGTAAACGGCGCGATAGCGCCTTCATTGAGCGAAAGCGAAGGATCCGGCACCACGAGGGCGGGATCGACCTCTTCCCTGCTGCCGATGCCCAGGCAGTCTGGACATGCTCCGTACGGTGCATTGAAGGAAAAGTCGCGCGGTTGCAGCTCGTCCATAGAATGCCCGTGCTCAGGGCAGGCCAGCGCAAGCGAGTAGAGGTGCTCGTTGTCCGCCAGGCCGCCCGTAGCGCCCGAGCTCGTTTTCTTCGAAGCGTCGTCGGAAGAAGGCGCCTCTGCGCTGCCTTCCCCTCGCGCCGAACGGTCGACCGTCTGCACGAGCACGCGGCCGTCGGCCAGCTTCGTCGCCGTCTCCACCGCCTCCGCAATGCGCGCCGTCGCGTCCTTTTTCAGGACGACGCGGTCGACGACCACGTCGATGAAGTGCTTGATCTTCTTGTTGAGCACGAGCGGTTCGCCTTCGAGGCGCAGCACCTCACCGTCGACGCGCACGCGCGAGAAGCCCTCCTTCTGCAAATCCTGGAACAGCTTCGTGAACTCGCCCTTGCGCCCGACCACGACCGGAGCCATGATGAGCGCACGAACGCCTTCGCCCAAAGCCAGAATCTCATCCGTGACCTGGTCGGTCGTCTGTTTTTTGATCTCGCGTCCGCACTCAGGACAATGCGGCGTGCCCACGCGGGCGAAGAGCAGGCGCAGGTAGTCGTAGATTTCCGTGGTGGTGCCCACGGTCGAGCGCGGGTTTTTGCTCGTGGTCTTCTGGTCGATGGACACAGCCGGCGAAAGACCGTCGATACTGTCCAGGTCAGGCTTGTTCATCTGGCCCAAAAATTGGCGCGCGTAGCTGGAGAGGCTCTCCACATAGCGGCGCTGCCCTTCCGCGTACATCGTGTCGAAGGCAAGGCTCGACTTGCCCGATCCGGACAGGCCGGTAATGACGACCAGCTTGTCGCGCGGGATGGTCACGTCGATGTTTTTCAGGTTGTGCTCGCGGGCGCCTTTGATGACGATAGCGTTCTGTGCCATAACTGCGTGCTCTTCCTTCGCCGAAGTTTCTTGCAACGTCTCATCATAGCCGAAGAGAAACCTCTCGAACAAACGTGCGCCCTTCGCCATCGAATCTGCGCGTTTTGTTCGCCTTCGCAAGAGCAAGCCCACAAAGGCGGCAGGCTGGCATCACCGCGGAAGCGAACGGTCGGCTGCTTCTGGCGCATCCCCGCGAAAATGGCGGGCGTTCGGCACGTGCGATAAACCCCTCTGGCCTGGCTCCGCCCTCGGGGTTATTTCCCCAAAAGATGCCGCACCGCTGCAACAGGATGCCGCGTGATCATGCGCGGGCCCGCATAGCGCATGACGGCGCGTATGCGCTCGCGCATCTGCGGCGCATAACAGTGGTTTCCGCACTCCTCGCAGCTTGTTTTCGCGCCCATCTTGCGGCATCGCTGAGTCCGTTCCACGGCGTACTCGTCAAGCTCTTTGCAGGCAGGACACAACTGCTCGCCGCAAAACGCCGTCTCCGTGCGCGCGGAAGCGTCATGGTTGCCCGCGCAGAAAATGCATACCATCTGGGAGATGACCCTTTTCTCGCGCTCGCGACGGCGCGCTTCCCGCGGTGCGTCCTCCACGCGTACCCCTCTCTCCTCGCGTTGCCCACGTTGTCTTGAGCAGGCAGGCTAGCATACCCAGCCTGGAAAAAGGCACAGACGGAAAGAAAGACCGAAAACCCCGATAGGCTTTCTCTTGCGCAAACGGAACGGTGCGCTCAAAGCATGGCTTTGCACACCTGCCCCCTTTCCGACCGCTTTGTTTCCGGCCGCTTTGCCGTATTTGTGGGAGAATGCTCGTTGAGAGATGAGAGCACACGTAAGAGGATGCACATGAGCTTTACGACCGAAACAGAAACATTGCCGAAAACGCCACAGCACGCCTTCTCCTTCCCGAGCGCAGAAAGCGGCCGGAAGGAAGGCGGCGCGTCGTTCCGCCTTTCGCCGTTTGCCAAGCGCACACACCTTGACCCGCTGCCGGGCACGCCTGAAGGCCGCCAGTTCGGCTTCGTGTCGGGCGGCATCCAGATGCCCGCCGAAGGCGCCTGCTATATTGTCGAGTTCCTTGAGAGCTCGCAGGTTCGCGTGCTGGGATACGTCGACAAGTTCGGGCGGGCATTCCGCGCAAGCGAGGAACTCCGCATGCCGCCCGCCTACGCCCCCGCACTCGCGCTTTCCGTCTACGAAGACCGCGACGATCGCACCGGCTGCGTGACCGTTCGGACCGACGACGGCGCCGAGCACCGCATTGGCGAATTCCGCCAGACCGGACGTCGCTACGCGCTTGAAAGCATGCTCGTGCGCATGGGAGAAAAAACGACCTCGCTGACCTACGATGAGCTGTTCGCCCGGCTGTACTTGGCTGCCTGCGTTTTCCCCGAAGAGCTCGGCATCCCGCTTGTGCCTTTCGGCCCGACGGAGGTCTTCGAAGCGCTGGCGTCCGAAGACGTCTTTTCCGCGATTGCGCGCATCGTCGAGACCGAGCGGACGGTGGAGGAAAGCCCGCTGCAAGCGCCCGCGGGAACGGTCGCCTATCTGGTCCGGCTTTTGCAGTCCTACGGCCTTGACCAGCTTGATCCGCATGAGCTGCCGCGGCGCGTTCCGGGACGCGAGCAAGACCCCCTGCTCCCTGGAGCCGTCGACGTGCGCTTAGCGCGCACGCGCGCGTACGCGAACGCGTTCTACCTTGGGTTCGACCAGGACGCCGTCACCCCCGAAGGGCGCAGCAAGCTCTTGTGCCTTGAGTCGGTCCTCAACCGGTTCTGGCTTCTGACCGAAGAGCTCAGCAAGCGCGGCACAGTAGCCTCCGCCACCGAGCAGGAATGCGAGCGCACCGACCGCGAGATCGTCGACGGCATCGGCATGCAGGCCCCGTTCTTCTGCGCCGAAACGACACCGCGCCTCCCCGAATCGAGCGAATGGGACGCACGCCTTCGCTTCGCGCAGACCTGCGAGCAGTTCAAGCTGCCCTACCGCCTGTCCTACCGCATGCGCGTGAACCTGGACGCCGCCACTATGGGCATCGAGGTCACCTGCCCGATCGACGCCCATCTACTGCAGGTGCAGTGGTCTGCCGAAGGCGGCATGTGGATAGAGCAGCCCGACGAAGCGCGCTACGCCAACGAGGCAGCTTACGCAGCAAATACCGCACGGCTGGTTCTTGCCGCCGCCTTCGATGCGGAAAGCTCCCTGGAAACGGTCTCGATCGACGTCGTGCGCGACATCCCCGCGCGCGAGCGCGTGCTGTCGGGCGTCGTTTCCCGCAAGGCGTGCTTCGCTGCCCTTGAAGGAGCCGAAGAGCGAGATGCGTCCTATGCTGGCTTCGGGCCTGTCGACCCTGCCGTATTCTGCGAACGCTGCGGGCTTGCCTCAAGCGCAGGCGTCCTTGGCCGCCTGGACGAAATACCTTCGGCACGCGAGCTTGAGTGCGAAGAGCTGTGCCCCCCGCAGCGCTACGTCTCCCCTGAAACCGACGAGCGGCCTGTCAACGTGCACCGCGGCGTGCTTCACGGCATCGTGCGAATCGAAGACCTGGCCATCAACGAAGGCGCCGACCGGGCGAAGCTTGCAGCGGAGGTAGCCGACGCCTACGAATCCCGCGGGCGGGATGGCGCCCTGTCTCTGCTGAAAGACATGCACGACCGGACCGAGGATTTGACCGTTCGCGCCAGCTGCACGAAAGCCGAGCTTGCCATCAGCGAAGGTGCGCTGGGCGAAGACCCGCGACGTGCGCTGGAAGACCTGTTCGCCGACGCCTGGGGTCTGCGCGCGCTCCGCGCACGGGCGACGGCGCAGGCAGAGGAAGACCCCGCAAGCGCACGGCAAACGCTGGAAGAGATCGTACTGCTCGCCGAAGCGGACGGCTCCTTCGCGGACACCGACCGCGAACGGTGGCGTTACTTCGACAGCTACGCTTCCCGCGCACTGTTCGCCTGGGAAGACGACGACCCGCGCCCGGTGCGACCCTTGCCCGACGAGCTGTTCGCAGCCCATCACGGCATTGCAAACCTGCTGCATGGGTCTTTCGAAGAGCACGAAGTGGCGCTCGAGCATGCGCGCAAATGCACCGAGCTTGCCCCCAGCGCTGCCGCCGGATACCTGACGCTTGCGCGCGCCTATTTCCTGGCAGGAGACTACCCGTCGGAAATCGAGACGATACGCACCATGCTGCAGTGGACTTGGAATCCCTCGGACGTGGGGCTTGGCATGTACTGGCTTGCTTTCGCCCTCTGGAAAACAGGCGATGCCGCGACGGGCGCCGCATGCTACCTTCAGGCCATCAAGCACGATCAGACAATGCGCGACATAGCCACGCGCGAGCTCGACGAGCTCTTGCGCGAGAATCCGCGCTTGCGCCTGGCAAGCGTCATGGAAAGCGCCGACATGGTGGAAGCGGCAGGATTCCCGCTTTCGTGCACCGAGCGCAACGCACGGCGTCTGATCGAGACTGCGCGCATCGCCGCCGACAACGGAAACCTCTCGCTTGCCGGAAACTTGCTTGCCGCCGGATTGCGCACTGTGCGCGACGACGCGTTCTATCCGGTCCTGGAATCGCTGACCCAATCGCTGTAGCAGCAAAGGAAAGACGCATGGCCGCTCCCAACGTCCCTACTACCGTCGCCGACATCAAAGCGCGCCTTGCCTGCGCCGACGAAGCAGAGTTCTGCGCGCTCGAGCGTGCACTGGCCGCAGACCCGCGCAAGGGAGTGCAGCAGGCCGTCAGAACGGCGCGCAGGCGCTTGGACGCGGAAGCGGCCGAAGCACGGCGGCTTGCGGCGCTCTATACCACCGAGCAAGCATGGGGGCCGCTCGAGCACATCGTCGGGCTTGACGAGGTCGGACGCGGGCCGGTCGCCGGACCGTTGACGGTCGGCGCCGTCGTGCTTCCCCCGTCCCCTCGCATTCCCGGCCTTAACGATTCCAAGCAGCTTTCCCCTGAAAAACGCCAAGAGCTCGCAGGCGCTATCAAGCACGTTGCGCTTGCGTGGGCAGTCGACCACACCGAGCCTTCCGACGTTGACGCGCACGGCATGACCGCGTGCTTGCGCGCCGCCTTCGCGCGCGTCATCAAAGCAGTGGAAGCGCAGGGTGCCCACGTCTCGACCGTCCTCCTCGACGGCAACCCGCTTCATGTCGACCCGCGGGAAGTGAACGTCGTCAAAGGCGACGCCGCCTGCGCCTCGATTTCCGCCGCCTCTATCGTCGCGAAGGTCGAGCGCGATGCGCTCATGGACCAGTGGGCGCTCAAATACCCCGCGTACGGCTTCGAGCACAACAAAGGCTATGCCTCTGCAGAGCACATCGCCGCCATCAAAGAGCATGGGCTTTGCCCGCTGCACCGCGTTTCCTTCTGCACTGCCTGGACGCAAGAGACGCTGTTTTAATTGCCTTTTGGCGCCTTCCTTGGCTATCGCGCCATGCCGTAGCTGCCGTCCCGCCAACGTTGGATCGCCCCTTTGCGCTGGAGGTTCGCGAGCGCGGTCGGGATGCTTGCCGCCGCGATCGGCAGCGTCCCCGCGTACGAAAGCCTCGTGAGCTGTTCCGCCGTGGCTGGCGCCGCGGCAAGCGCTTCGAGCACCGTACGCTCGCTGTCTCCGAACGCAACGCCCTCTTCTGGCTTTTCTTCCGAGTCGCGCGCACCTGCGGCAGTCGTCTCTTGGCGCAAACGCCCGAACGCAGCGAACAGCGCATCGTGGAACGACTCGTCGTCGATAATGGGAACGGCGCCTTGTGCGATCAGGCGATTGCAGCCGCGCGACGTTTTGGCCGTGATAGCGCCGGGCACGGCAAGCACATCGCGCCCGGCCGCAAGCGCGGCATCTGCCGTGCTGAAAGTCCCGGACGGAAGCCCCGCTTCGACAACCAGAGTGCCGCGGCTTAAGCCTGCAATAATCCTATTCCGCGCACGGAACGCATAGGGCAAAGGAGGAAACCCCCACTCCTGCTCCGAAACGACCGCGCCTCCTTGGTCTATCACCTTTTGGAAGAGCGCGTAATGCTCAGCGGGATACAGCTCGTCGCAGCCCGACCCGAGCACGACGACCGTGCGCCCGCCGCCTTCGAGCGCCCCCTGGTGCGCTTGGGCGTCGCACCCGCGCGCGCCGCCGGAAATGACGCAGACGCCCGCTTCCGCCGCCATGCGCGCGAACCGGCGTGCGCAGGAAAGCCCGTACGGTGTGGCCTTGCGCGCCCCGACAACGGCAAGCCCGTCTTGCAAAGCGCCAGGGTCGCCTACGACGAACAGGCGCTTTGGAGGGTTTTTCACGCTCATGAGCGCATCGGGGTAGCCTTCTTCGCCATGTTCGAGCACGGTGCGCTCTCCCGCAAGCTTCGGTCCGCCATAGCGCGCAAACCCCTGCTCCCGATGGGAAGCGCGCGCCTCTTCCAGCGTCTGGCGTGAAGCGCGCACGGGCTTTTCGCGCACCAAGGCGACAGTAGAGCAGCCGCTCCCGTTCGCATGCTCTCCTTCCACGTGTTCTCCTTTCTCTTGTCGCCGCCTGCCCGAATAAAGCAGGCGGAAAGGCGCTGCCCTATGAAGCCCTTCCTTTGCGCAAGCGGATGCGCCTCCAGCCGCACGACAGCTCAGGCGCCGTTTCCAGCGCCCCCAACGCCATCGCGCACCCGGTAGCCCAGCGCTTCGGCGACCGCGTCCTCTCCCGTGCATTCTCTTTCCTCCAAATCGGCAATCGCCCGTGCTATCCGAAGCGTGCGGACGATGCCGCGCGCGCTCATGTTCGCCGTGCGCGCCATGTCCTCCAGGAGGTCGCGCGCCTGATTCGTCATGCGGCACGACGCGAGCAAACGCTCGAGAAGCGGCCCCTCGGAATGCTCCCGCGCACGCCTCCAGGACGCGAACGACCGACCGGCAAGCACGCCTTCGCGCAACGCATCGGAGCTTGCGCCCGCGACGGCGCGCAGCAGTTCGTTCGGCCGAGGCCTCGACACGTCAAGATGAATGTCGATACGGTCCATGAGGGGCCCGCCTATACGCCCTTGATAGGACTCTACGCGTGCGGCAGGACAGCGGCATGGCACCTCGGGATCCCCGAAATAGCCGCAGGGACATGGATTGCTCGCCGCAAGGAGCATGAAACGCGCCGGGAATCTCAGCCGGTACGCCGCCCTTACCAAGCTCACCTCCCCCGACTCGAGGGGCTGACGAATGCCCTGGAGCACCGACCCCTTGAACTCCGCCAGCTCATCAAGGAACAAAACGCCGTTATGAGCGAGCGAAACTTCCCCTGGCCGCGGCGGATTGCCGCCGCCGACAAGGCCTGCCAGCGTCGTGCCGTGATGAGGGGCGCGGAAAGGACGCACGCCCGCAAGCGCATGCTGGGGACTTTCGCCTGCGACCGAGTACACCAGCGCGGTCTCCAAGCGCTCGTCTTCGTCCAAAGGAGGCAGGATAGAGGGCATGCGCGATGCAAGCATCGTCTTGCCCGATCCGGGCGGTCCCATCATGAGCAGGCCCAGACCTCCCACCGCCGCAACCTGGAATGCACGCTTTTCGTACTCATGCCCCGCCACGTCCGCAAAATCGGGCGAGCGCTCCTTTGCGCTCGGCAGGTGCGTCCCCACGCCCCCAAACGTGCCGGATTTCAAATCGCGCAACGTGCGCACGGTATGGACCTCGAGCCCGTCAAGCGGCACCGCATCGTGGCATTCCGACGAGCAGACGACCGACAAGCCTGCCTCGCGCGCGCAGACCTCGTAGGCAAGCAGCCCGGTGACCGGCCGCACGCGACCTTCGAGCGACAGCTCGCCTGCCAGCACACGCCCGCGCACCGACGACGGAGAAATCTGTCCGGTCGCGGCAAGAATGCCCGCCGCGATAGGCAGATCGAAGCCGGATCCGGTCTTCCTCAGCGAACCGGGAGCAAGGTTCACCACGATCTTTTCTGCAGGCATAGAAAAGCCGCAGCTTCGCACGGCAGCGCGCACGCGCTCGCGCGCCTCCTGCACTGCCGTGTCTGGCATCCCGACGATGGACATGCCGGGCATCCCGGACGAGACTACGACCTCCACTTCGACCGGAACCGCCTTCACCCCGACGATCGCAGCGCTCATCACGCTGCACTGCATGCGCACGGCGTCCTCCTAGCAGAAATCGGAGCCGAACGCGTTGATGTGATGACGTATGTACAGACGGTTGCTCGGCTCGAGAACGAGAATCGCGACGATGTCGAACCGCACGCGCGCGTCTTCGAACACATGGTCGCTCAGGTAGTACCCGGCAATGCGTTCGTACCGACGACGGCGCACAGAGGTGACTGCCTCTTCGGGAAAACCGAACCGCACACCGCTGCGCGCCTTCACCTCGACGAACACGACCGTTCCGTCTTCATCGCGCGCAACGATGTCTGCTTCCCCTGCCGGACAGCGCCAGTTTCGTTCGATCACCTCGTAGCCGCGCCGCTCAAGGAACAACGCTGCAGCATCCTCCCCTCGCATACCGAGCACTTTCTGCGCGCAGCCCGACGAGGCTTTGCGCGCTGCGGGAGACGCCTGTCCGCCTTTGTCCTCCTGCTCCGCCGCAACGCAATCATCCGCGCTCTCGGACGCTTCGGATGATCCCTCGCCGTCCCCGCAATCATCGCCTTCGCACGATGGCTTGGTTCGGCCCCCGTTGGACGGCCCTGAGCCCTCGTCTTGCGGGCATTCGTCGTCCAGGCAGAAAGCCTCTCCGGAAACGGTGAGGAGGTCGTCTTTGTCAAGATCGCTCAACTCGATATCGTAGAGATCGACGCCTTCGGAAATGGCATCCTCCCAGATACCGTACGCGTCCTCGAAATCCTGCTCGTCGAACGTCCTTACCTCCTCCCTGCTTGAAGTGCGGGACACGCGCTCCTTCGTGCGCACGGTGCACGTGCCGGGCGCACGTTTCAAAACTGCCGTCATGCTGCCTCCTTACTCTCGTTGGGCACTTCGCGACAAAGGCGGGTGCGCTCTTGCGTCGCCAGCGCTACGCGCACGCAGCGCCGTGCCGACCTGGCGGCATCGTAGGAAAGCGGCCTTACCGCCCGTCGCATCGAATTTCTGCGCAGATTCCAACAGACCTTGCACGTTTTCCACGCGTGCCCCGCGCATGCACCTCTTACCGCGCAGTCTTGACGCATCAAGCCGACCCGCCCTCGGCAAAACGGCCAATCCGTGCGCTTGAAAGGCCGAAGCGAACGGCAAGGAAACCGCAGTCGGCTCGCGCTGCGTACGGCCTCGACCGCACGATTCCCTGCAATGGGCTACAATGGCAGCTCGAATCTTGAGCGAGAAAGGAACGGCATGGAGACGCTGGCAGGAAAGCGCGTCGACGTCGTAGGCGGCGGATTGGCAGGATGCGAGGCGGCACTTCAGCTGGCAGCACGCGGCATCAGCGTGCGCCTGGTCGAAATGCGCCCGAATACGCCGACGCCGGTCCATGCAGGCAGTTCGCTCGCCGAGCTTGTCTGCTCGAACTCGCTCAAAAGCCAGAAGCCCGACAGCGCCGCAGGAATGCTGAAAGGCGAGCTTGCAGCGCTCGGATCGTTCCTGCTCAACGCCGCGCTTTCGTGCGCTGTGCCAGCAGGCGGGGCGCTCGCGGTCGACCGTGAGCGCTTCTCGTGCGCCATCGAGGGATCCGTCGCAAGCTTTAGCAACATTCAGGTCGTCCGCGCAGAGGTCGTGGGCGTCCGCGACGACGGCGCCCTGCTCGTCCGCGACGAAGGCAGTGGGCCAGAGGAATCGTCCGCAGCAAACGCCCTTTCCCCCGCTCCCGATGCGCTTATCGTTGCAAGCGGCCCGCTTACCTCGGATGCCCTTGCCGCCTCGCTGCAGCAGGCGACCGGCGCCGAATCGCTTGCCTTCTACGACGCCGCCGCCCCCATCGTGATGGCAGACTCGCTGAACGGAGACGTCCTGTTCCGTCAGAGCCGCTATGAGGACGAAGGTGCGGGCGACTACCTGAACGCGCCTTTCACGAAAGACGAGTACGAACGGTTCATCGCCGAGCTCGTGGCAGCCCGCCGCGTTATCGCAAAGGATTTCGAAACGCGCGAACTGTTCCAGGCATGCCAGCCTATCGAGGAGATAGCCCGCAAGGGCACGGACGCGCCACGGTTCGGAGCGCTCAAGCCAGTCGGCCTTACCGACCCGCGCACCGGCCGACGTCCTTGGGCCGCCTTGCAGCTGCGCGCCGAGGACGCGCATGGCATGGCGTACAACCTCGTCGGCTTTCAGACGAACCTGACGTTCGGGGAGCAGCAGCGCGTTTTCCGCCTGATTCCCGGGCTTGAGCACGCCGAGTTCGCGCGCTATGGGGTCATGCACCGCAACACGTTCGTCGACGCCCCGCGCCTTCTGGACGCCACCTTGCGCTTGAAACGCCCTATTGCGCGCATCCCCGTGCGCATCGCGGGACAGCTGGCTGGGACGGAAGGCTACTGCGAAGCGATGCGGTCGGGCCTGCATGCCGCACTGTGCACCTGCGCAGAGCTTGCCGACGTCCCTGCCCCGATTCCGCCTGCAGAAACCGCCTTCGGCGCGCTCCTGGCATGGGCAACCGACCCTGCAACCGTCGACTACCAGCCCATGCATGTGAACTTCGGCATCATCCCGCCGTTGGAGGCGCGCGTCCGCAATAAAAAGGACCGCTACGCTGCCTACGCGGCGCGCGGTACGAAAGCGCTCGAAGCGCACGTCGCCCGCCTGCAAAGTCTCGGGCTGCTCGCAGAAAGCACAGGGGAAGAGAGCGCGCATTTGCACGCAGACAACGCTGCAGGGCAGGATGCGCCCGCGACGGTCTCCCCTGCGGTCTGCGCAAAGGTCGACGGCTTAGGACGAAACGTCGCTTTCACCGCTTCCGAAGGCACCATGCGCCGTGGATAAGCGTGCAGAAACACAGCCGTCCTCTTCAGGCAAAGCGCGCCGCAGCCCGGCAAAGCGCGCCGCAGCGCTGCCCGATGGCCCATACAGCAACGCCTCCGCGTCATCTGCGGCCGAGCATCCTGCAGAGCCCGCTGTAGACGACACCGTCCTGGCGCTCATCGAGGAATTCTGCGCTTCCCTGCGCACGGAGCGAAATTTCTCTGCGCATACCGTCCGAGCCTACCGTGGAGACCTGCTCGACTGCGCACGCTGGGCAAAGCGCGCGGACGTCGACTTGCTCCATGCATCCCACCGTGCTCTGCGCGGATATCTAGCGGAGCTTGGTCGCGCCCGCTATGCGCGCACGACCGTGAACCGCCGCCTCAGCTCGCTGAAAGCATGGTATCGCTGGCTGGAGCAGACGGGACGTGCAGACGTCGACCCCGCCTCCGTCCTGCAAGGCCCCAAACTCGCCAAACGACTGCCGCACCGCATTTCAGCGCACGACATGGCAGCCATCCTGCGCGTGCACGGCAGCCGTGCGCATGCAGGAAAGCCCTGCGACCGCACGCCGGAAGAATACCGCGACCAGGCATTGCTCGAATTCTGGTACGCTTGCGGCGCACGCATTTCGGAGTCCGCCGGATTGCTTGAAAAGGACGTCGACTTCGCCCAAGGGCAGGCACGCCTCTTCGGCAAGGGAGGAAAAGAGCGCATCGTCCCCCTGCACCCCTTCGCGCTCGAGAGCATGCGCGCCTATCACGACTTTGCACGCCCGAAGCTTACGGCTGAGAAGGACTGCCCGTACTTCTTCGTCTCTGCGCACGGAAAACGCTACAACCCTGACGTCATGCGCCGTATGTTCAAGGCAACGCTCGCGGCAGCAGGAGTCGACCCGCAGTACACGCCGCACGATATGCGCCATACGTTCGCAAGCGACATGCTGGAAGGCGGTGCCGACCTGCGTACCGTCCAGGAGCTTCTTGGGCATGCAAGCTTGTCCACCACCCAAATCTACACGCACGTCTCCATCGACCGCTTGGCCGACGTCCACCGCCGCGCCCATCCGCGCGGATAGCGGAAACGCAATCACGGGGAAGGTGCTACGCGGGATAGGCGATATCCTTCCTCGCCAAGCACGGCACGTTGCAGTGCAGACGTCCGCAAACGGCATGGAGCTCGTCATCGTAGCGAGGAAAGCGAACAGGACCCACGATCTTGTCCCACTGCGCGCACACAAACTCCGCAATGCCGGGATCGTACATGATGCCAGCGTTCGACCTGATCTCTTCCCGGCATGCCTCCATGGTGAGCGACTTGCGGTACAGCCGTTTCCCAAGCATTGCATCAATGGAGTCGCACACTGCGATTACCCGCGCGCCGAAAGGAATCTCCTCTCCAGCAAGCCCGCACGGGTAGCCCCGACCGTCCCAACGCTCATGATGATGGAGCACCATGAGCGCAACGTCAGAAAGGGTCGGACAGCCGGAAAGGATTTCGTAGCCGATGCGGGGATGTTCGCGCAAAAGCGCGTGCTCCTCTTCCGTCAGCCGCGCACGCTTCAGCAGGACCGCATCGCGTATGCCAATTTTCCCTATGTCATGTACGTGCGCCGCCATGTGGACGGCCATGGCCTCGTGGAGAGGAATCCCGAGAAGCGCACACGTGCGCTCGGCCATGTCCCCAACGCGCAGCGAATGCTCCGCAGTATGAGGATCGCGCGCTTCAAGCGCGGAGACGATGCTCTGGATGACATCGTGATAGAGGTCAAGGCCGAACGCTGCCGTCTGCTCGTGCGCACTGCGCCCGGAAGGCTGCATCCCTGTATGCCACGCACTGTATTCTCGGCCCATCTGCACCTTCCTCCGTCATGTCTGAGCGTACTGTGCTGCAGCTTCGCTTCTTTTCTCCATCTCGTTGTTGCCACTAGTTAACTATATATAACTTTTGTCTTGACGCAAGCATGCTGGTTGGATATAAACACTGCAAGATAAGTTATCTAAAGCTTACTTATCACCAACGACATCACTGAGCGCAGCGCGGCAGGAAACGTTGCGAACGATCGGAGAAGGCTCCTTCCATGACCGCTCCTGCGAGCATCGAGCCAGAAGAATGCGAGGTGAGACATGAACCGCCCTGGAGAGATCAGGGACTTCGAGCGCAGTATCGTCAAGCATGCTGCCCCTACGCTCGCGGGTCTCAAGCCAGCCAGTCTGTTCAGTTGCCGAGAGCCGTTCGCACGCCTCGAAGAACGGTTCCACGACTGCCGAGAGCGCTTGGCCGACAAAGGCATCTCGCTCGATGCCCTAGCAGAGCGCGAAGCATCGACTCTTCTGTTCGTCTGCCGCAAATCGCTCGTCAAGGCAGCACTCTGCCATGACGGGGCATGCAGATTCATGCGGTCGCTCGGTTACGACCCGACATCGGTCGAATCATGCGTCGCCTGCTTGAGCAAGCGGATAGCATTGTCGGACCGCAAAAAAATCACCGGGTGCGAATTCCCTCACGAAATCGGGCTGCTTTTGGGCTACCCCTTCGAAGACGTCATGGCCTTTATCCGAAACGATGCTGACTGCGTTGCCTGCGGCTGCTGGAAAGCGTACAGCAACGAGGCAGGGGCGCGCGACCAGTTCAAACGCTACCGCGCCTGCACTGCCCATCTGATGCGCCTATTCGACGAAGGCGCGCGCATTGAACAGCTCGCACAGCCGGCGTGGGCCGCATGATCTCGCCCACGCCACATGCACGATGCCTACCCCCGAAGGTCAAGGCGACACCAACCCCTTGCAGGCAAAACCCGCATGCAAGAACAAACCTTTCAGCACGAAGGACTGGAAACGTCCCGAACGCATACCAAGCAAGCTATCGAGCCACAGAACAGGAGAATCCCATGAGCAAACTTGCAGTGGTGTACTGGAGCGGCACCGGAAACACGGAAGAGATGGCGAAGCTCATCGCCGAAGGCGCGCGAGAATCCGGCGCGCAAGCTGACGTCATCTGGTGCAGCGAATTCGGCGCAGAACGCTTTCCCGACTACGATGCCTTTGCCTTTGGCTGTCCCGCTATGGGAGACGAAGAATTGGAAGATGCGGAGTTCTTGCCTGTTTACGAAGAAATCGAGCCGCTTCTTGCAGGAGAGAAAGTGGCATTGTTCGGATCGTACGATTGGAATGACGGCGAATGGATGGAGCTCTGGGAGCAACGCGCTGCCGAAGCAGGCATCGACATCGTGGATTCCGTCATCGCGAAGGACTATCCCGACGCGGCCGCGGCGACTGAATGCAAAAGGCTTGGAGGCTTGCTGGCATAGAGCTATCGAGAGCGTTGGCCAAACGTTTGCAAATTGACCGCACCTCGAAAGCAGGCGCACTGTGCACAGAAGGCGGACTCGAACATCGAGCCCGCCTTCTTCTCCACAGGACCGCAAACAGTGCCCGTAAAGTCCGTTCGATCGAGCCCCTTTTGCTCGACCGCTCAACGTGCGGCAGCGCTACACGGCATACCTTCGCACATTCTGGGCGCTGAACGCGATCGTGGACGCGTTATGGAGCAGCGAGGACGTTTGCGGCTGGATAGCCCCGGCAATGCCCCCTGCCAACAGCAGCGAATTGAACCCGAGCACTCGCGCATACGACGCGTCCATGCGCGCCATAAGCTGTACGCTCAGACGCCTGAGCTGCACCAGCGCATGAAGGTTCGTACTCGCCATGGTAATGTCGGCAACCTCTTTCGCGACAGCGGTACCCGCTCCCATCGCTATACCGACGTCCGCCAAAGAGAGCGCCGGCGAATCGTTCACGCCGTCCCCCACCATGATCACGCGCGCACCTTCCGCTTTCAGCTGTTGAACGTACGCATGCTTTTCCTCCGGCAGCATTTCGGCGCGGAATTCGGTCACGCCCGCCAACTCCGCAGTGCGGGCTGCCGCGCGCGCGTTGTCGCCGGTCAGCATGACCACGCGCTTAATGCCCTCGCGACGCAAGTCGGCAATCGCCTCTGCAACGCCGGCCTTAAGCGGGTCCTGCACGCCGATCACGCCCGCCAACGTGCCGTCAACCGCCAAATACAACGGCGAAAGCCCCTCGGTTTCCTGCGCGATACGGCACGACAGGCGGTCTGGAACCTCGACGCCCTCATCGCCCCTGACAAAATGCTCCGACCCGATGACCACGCGCTTCCCGTCGAGCGACGACGCGATGCCGTGGGCAACGATGTACTCGACTGCCGCATGCCGTTCGCGATGTTCAAGCCCGCGCTCAGACGCCGCGTTCACGACCGCGCGCGCAACAGGATGCGGAAAGTGCTCTTCGAGGCAGGCGGCAAGACGCAAGACCTCGTCTTCTTCCCAGCCGTCGAACGGCAGCACGCATGCTACCTTCGGCGTTGCTTCGGTGAGCGTGCCCGTCTTGTCGAACACCACCGTGTCCGCCTGCGCGACGGACTCGAAATGCTTAGACCCCTTCACGGTGAAGCCAAGTTTGGCGCTCTGGCTCATGGCCGTAAGCGACGCGATGGAGCCGGTCAGCTTGAGCGCGCACGAATAGTCCACCATGAGGGTTGCCGCCGTTTTCACAAGACTGCGGGTCGCAAGCGCCACCACGCCCGCCAGCAGGAAGTTCCACGGCACCACCTTGTCGGCAAGGCGCGCCATACGCTGCTCGCTTTCCGACTTCAGGCTCTCGGACTGTTCGACCAGCCTGACGATCGAGCGCAGTTTCGTGCTGCCCGCTGCAGCCTTGACACGGACGAGGGCGCTGCCTTCTTCGACGGCAGTGCCTGCGAACACGTCGTCGCCAACAGTGCGCTCTACCGCGAGCGGTTCGCCGGTCAGCGAAGACTGGTTGACCATGACCGTGCCCTCCACCACCGCACCATCAACGCTGATCGGCATGCCAGTGCGAACGGCGATGAGGTCGCCGGGAGAAAGCTGGCTGGCATGAACCGTGACCTCTTCCCCGTCCACGACTTTTTGGGCAGTCTCGGGCAGATTGAGCAGCGAGCTTACCAACTCGTGCTCCGAGCGAGCACGCGTGTACTCCTCCATGGTCTCGCCCACGTTGAGCAGCAGCATGGTCTGGCCTGCGGTACGCGGGTCGCGACGCACGAAGGAAAGGCCGATAGCCGACATGTCCAATACCGGCACATCCAGCCTGCCGTGCGCAAGGGAGCGGAGTCCGGCCTTCAAGAAATGCCTGAAGTTCCATGCTGCAACAAGCGCAGCGACAGGGCGAGGCAAAAACCACCGCTTGAGCAGATAGGCTCCAACAAGCCCCGCAAGGTCCATGAGCAAAGCGCCCGTACGCGGCGCGATCGAGACCGAGCAGGCCGCGCGGGCTTTGGCAATGGCGGCAGCGTCGAGAGCGCACAGGTGCGCGAGCACTCGTTCCCGCGCACCTGCGACAGGCTGGTAGAAGACCGCCATGCTGCCGATCCTGCCGTAAACGGTGACTTTGCGCACGAACGGGCATTCCATCGCCGCACGCTCAAGCGCGTCCAGGTCAGCATCTGGGACGCGCCCGTCCAAAAGCAGGCGCATGCGTCCCGGATGCTCGTTCTGCATGCGAAGTCTCATAGCGCGGCTACTTCTGCTGCGAGGCGACGTCCACCGCTTCCACCTCGACGGCGTCGGTGCGCGCGGCCTTCTCCTCGGCAGCCACGACGTTGATGTAGGTCGCTTCAGCCATCATGTCGTCCACCTGCGCTTTCGCCTGTTCTACCATGGTCTCGTACGCAGACTTGGCACGCATGCCCTGAGCGATGCCCTGGACATAGCATTTTTTGGCAGCCTCGCTCGTTAGAGCCTTCAGGCCGAGCGTGCCGAGCAGAAAGCCGCCACCGAGCAACAGGCCATTGCGCGTTCTTGATTTCACGTTCTTCCTCCTTCTTCGTTCGCGCGGGAATCGACCGTCGACCGCGTCCGCAGAACATTTGCCAAGCGGGACGAACGGCGTACCGCACTGTCATAGACGGCCGGTTATGAAACGCCTCGCATTGCGTATGCGGGCATTCCTTCCCTCTTTTACACCATCGAAATCCTGCCGCAACCGTTCGGAAGGCCACCGTGCAACCGTTCCGAAATACCCTTCGGAACAGGCCGACATTCGATTCCAAAGCCGAAAAAGTCATAACAGCGCAGGCGGCATGCTCGGTGAAAATGAAAAGCGCACGGGAACCGCGCAACGTGCAAGCATCGTGCGCAAAGGAGGTTTTACGACATGAAATGGCATCGCTTTTTCGCCTGGGCAGGCTTCGCCTGCATGGCGCTTTGCATCTGGACGGGCAAAAAACACCTGTAGGCAGCCATGCACGTTGCTCCCGCTCCGACAAAACACCCTTGCATTATGGAAGTAGTTTGTCTATGCTAACTATTAGTTAGCCATGCGCTACTAACGAAAGGAGCACGCATGGGAGACGGTATTGCAGGCGGACAAAAGAACCCTTCGCAAACAGAAAGTCCCCTTGCGCGCGTGCTCCGCATGCACGTTTGCTGCCTGCACCTGCAGGCGGCAGAACCGGACGTTGCCACGCGACCTGGCGTGCACCTGAAAGTCGACCCCGCCTGGGGACAAGGCTCGTTCTGGCATTATGCGCTCGATGACGACATGGCCGTGTTCTCGTGCGAGCTTTCGCGCACTGCGGAATCGAACCTGGCCTGCCTGACGCCCGACTATTTCAGCATCGTCCTTCGACGACGCACGCAGATGACAAGGCAGCGGCTGGCGGACTGTGCGCAAGCAAAGCCGCCCACGACGGTAACACGTTACGAGCACGCAACCGTCGTCGGATCTGCATGGAAGGGCCAAGCGTTCATCGCGGGGCCGCGGGAAAGAGAGCGCCTGCGCACAGTCGGCATCATTCTGCTCCCCCGCGCACTCCAGCGCCTGAGCTTGCGCTGCCAGTGCGACCCGCTCATGCTTGCAGGCGCGATTGCCGCGTTAGACGGCACGAAAACGGTGAGGGGGTTGCCGGAAGTCCTCGACGACATCGAGCGCGCTCGTCCGTCCGCTGTTGTTGCGCGCGCATACTATGAGAGCAAGGTCACCGAAGCGGCGTCGCTTATTGTGGATTGGAGCCTGAAAGCAGCGGGAGCCTCGCACAAATCGTTGAGCGCCGTGGACCGCACCGCGCTCAACCGCACGCGCCGCCATCTTGCGGACAACCTTGACCGCACTGTTCCGACCGACGAACTGTGCGCTGTTGCCTGCATGAGCGCAAGCAAGCTGACCGGACTGTTCAAAGCGACAGAAGGCGTCACGCCCCAAGAGTACGCGCGCGCCCTTCGCATGGAGCAGGCATGCAAGCTGCTGGCACGGACCGACCTGCCGCTTTCCGCCATCGCATCCCAGCTTGGTTTCCGACGGCAAGGCAGCTTCTCGGAGGCTTTCAAGGATCGCTTCCGTATCACCCCGCGCGAATACCGCAATCTCGCAAGCGAACGCTGAGCAGCGCTCCGACCGCCGTGGCGGCTCTGTCGCTCGCAGCACATCACCTCGAGACATCCTGGGCAGGCATCCGATAGTACACGCTGCGAGACGCCCTGCTCATACCGCTGCCTTCCGCACGAACAGGGCAAAGACAACGAATTCGAGCCATCAGCGAGACGCTATGCGCTCCGCCGTCTTCTCTCCGAGGTCGATGAGCTCCTGACGGCCGTGCACATCCGCCTTCGCATAAATGCGCCTTAGATGCGTGTCCACGGTGCTCTTCGAGATGAAAAGCTCTCCCGCAATGCGCTCGCTCGTACGGCCTCGCAGTGCAAGCGGCAGAATCTCCGCTTCGCGCTTGGAAAGCCCCGCTTCTTTTGCGATGACGGCGCACGCTTCCTCGAAATAGTCCGCGGTGCGCGCTATTTCGGAAAGTGTCTTGAAATCGCGCTCGGTGAACAGGAAGAGATAAGCGAACAACGTGGCCAATCCGGCAAAACACACGATGACGTACGGCGTGGTGCCGGAAAGAGCGAACGCGTTCGAGACGTTCGCCAACATGACGCCCGCCGCTTCGCCCCCGAACAACGCCAGAAAACCGCGCGCAACCGTACGGGCGGGATCTTCGGCCACGATTTTCGAAAACGCCAGAAACAGAGAAACAAGCGTGGACGTCAGCCCCAGATACCCTGCCAGCACGATAGCGCCGCCCGGCACGCCGGACCCTTCCAACACGGGGGAGAACAAAAAGCCCGCCATCATGACCAAAAGCGCCAAACGGTAGGCTCCGTCCAATCCCCCGCGTACACGGACGTCGGAAGCAAGGAGCGCCTGCAGCGCGCCTGCGCAGAACAGCACGAACAAAAGCAGGCTCGCAGGAAACGACGCCATAGCCGCCGTCCCCGGATTAGAGTTGTACGCCTCCATGAAACCGGCAGCGAGGCCGAAACAGACCGTCCCCGCAAGCACCTTCACGGAGAAGTCCGTGGCAGCTGACGTCGAGACAGACGCCTCGGGACGCGCTTCTTCCGCTTCGGCGTCCACCTTGCGCATATCGACCGCCAACAAGACGGCGCTTGGTATCGCCAGCAGCTTCAAAGCCCACTGGGCCTGGGGTGCTGGCACAAGATACACGAGAAAGCACAAAGCCGCGCCCACCCCGGCGCCGACGAAGACCTCCACCGTGCTCTTCTCCGTGGTGCCGCGCGCCAAGCGCCGCGTCCATGCAAGCAGCATGAGAGCCCACGGAACGCCCACCATGATGGACTCGAAGACCAATTCGTCGGTCTGGAGACTTCCCATCACGACAGGAACGAACGCACCGATCACCAGTGCAACCGCGTACGCAATAACGGAATGGCGCTCGAGCATGACCTCGCGTACCGAGGGGGCACGGCGCGCCATCACGTTCATGACGACGAGCGTGACCACCATGGCAGCAAGCGTCCCTAGAAGCTCCACGCGCTCGACCGCGAAGGAGCCGATGCTGTACTCACGGTTCATGCCCATGTAGAAAAGAGAATAGAGGAATCCTTGGTGGCAAGCGAATCCCGCCACACGACGCGGCGACACCCCTGCACTAGAGCGCAGCTTGCCCACAACCCCTCCTCTCGACCGTTCGCTTCGGCATCTCGCACAAAAAGACGCACCCATGATAGCAGAAGGCCCGCGCGGAACGCGGGCCAGGATACAGCGAAGCCGCCGGTCAGGAGGTTCCGGCGGCTTCGCCCAACCGTATGGAAACGGTGTCTCAGGGGAATGTCTTTGCCAAGGCAGCCCGGCAGTCAGGCTGCTATTCGCTCTGAGCAGCAGTCTTCTTCGGCGCAGGCTTCTGCTTCGGGGCCTCTTCGAGAGCCTCGACGGCGTTCTCCTGCTCGGTCTCCTCTGCATCCTGCTCGTTAGAGCCCAGGCCTTCGCGCAGGCCCTTCACCGTCTTGCCCAGCGCGCTGCCCAGCTTGGGAAGCTGCTTGGGGCCGAAGATGAGAAGGGCGATGCCCAGGATGACCAAAAGCTCGGGAAGACCCATTCCGAAGATGCGCATTGTACTTTCCTCCGTTGTTCTCGTCGGGGAGGCGCCTAGGCACGTCCCCTGGCGCTCTCGTTTGCGTGATGGGCTCATCTTGGGCCAGCAAAGGACTCCTGGCTATCGTGCAGACTCATGATTCCTGCCGCCCAACAGAAAAACCGTCTGTCATGCAAGTTGAGTATGAATTGCATAATGCCTGTTCAAAAGCATCATGCATGTCATGCAGCACGAATGTGCCCCAAGAAGGATATACTGGCTGGCATGACAGGCAATCAGGAAGGAACGGAGAAGACGCATGAAGCTCATGGTGGCATCTGACATCCACGGTTCGGCATTCTGGTGCCGCAAGCTTGGGGAAATGCTGGAAAGGGAGTCGCCTGACAAGCTCATTTTGCTGGGCGACCTCCTCTATCACGGACCGCGCAACCCCCTTCCAGACGAGTACGCCCCGAAAGAAGTCGCCGCCATGCTCAACGATGCCCGCGAGCTTATCGTCGCGGTACGCGGCAACTGTGATTCGGAAGTGGACCAAATGGTGCTCGCCTTCCCCTGCATGGCGGACTACGCCATCGTCTTGGACGAGCAGGCGCGCACGATATTCTGCACCCACGGGCACGTCCACACGCCGGAAGCACCCCCTGCCCTGCCGAAAGGATCGGTGTTCCTGTCCGGCCACACGCACGTGAAAACGCACGAAGAGCGGGACGGCATCCTGTACGTGAACCCAGGAAGCGTGAGCATCCCGAAAGACGGATCGCACAGTTATGCCGTCTACGAAGACGGTGCGTTCGCCCTCAAGACGCTGTCGTAGTGCGCCGATCTTACCGCCTGTGCGCTTGGCGCAGGCGGCAAGATGCCGCCTTTACTTTACGGTGCGAAAGACTGCCAAGCGGCCAGTCGCGCACCAAGCGCCAAGCGCCAAGCACCCCATGCTTTGTACTTTGCACGACCTTGCGGCCTGCGCACGGTTGCTCCCACAAACTACGCGCGCACAGCGCTTCTGCACGGTGAGGCGGTGATACGCTGGGCTCAACAGATGACTGCCGCGCTTTGTTGCGCCTTCGTCCGCATGCTTCCTTCGAAACGCCGCCTCGCTGTCGCGCAAAGCGCCGCCTGCAAACGAAAGGGATGACCATGCATCGCCGCTTTCTTTACCTTGCGCTCGGCTTTCTTCTCCTGCTGTTGTTCGGAACCATCAATTCCTGGTCAGTTTTCATCGGGCCGCTCGAAGCAGAATTCGGTTGGCAGCGCACGCAAACCTCGTCTGTGTTCACCGTGACCATGTGCTGTTTTTGCATTGGCAACCTTGCTGCCGGAGCGCTCTCGGCACGCACGTCAGCACGCGTCGGCCTGGGGATTGCGGCCGCCCTCTCTGCCGCAGGCTTCGTCCTCGCATCGTTCACCACGACGCTTCCCTTCATTTACGTGAGCTACGGCGTGCTGTGCGGCATCGCCGTCGGCATGGGCACGAACGGGGTCATGAGCATCGTCCTTCCCTGGTTTCCGGACCGGCAAGGCGCCGCCTCCGGCATGCTGCTCATGGGCATCGGGTTCGGGAGCCTGCTGCTCGGCCCGGCGGTAACGGCACTGCTGGGATTCGCGGGCTGGCGCGTGACCTTCCGCCTGCTCGGTGTAGCATTTGGCGCGCTCCTTGGCATTGGCGCGCTCGTCCTGCACGAACCTCGACCTTCCGCAATTCCTGCCGCCTGCGCGGACAGGCAGCAATCCAGCGCTGCGTCCCAAACCGCCGTACCGCGCACCGCGGCGGAAATCGACACGCGCTCGATGCTGAGGAGTTCGGCCTTCTGGGGATTCTTCGCCTGGGCAGCGCTTATCGGCGCCGGCGGCCTTGCAGTCGTCGGCAACGCCGTCCCTGCAGCACAGGACGTACTCGTAGCAAGCGGCATGGACGCAAATGCAGCGGTCATGCCCGCCACGCTTGCCATGGGCGCCATCTCCGTACTGAACGGTCTGGCGCGTCCCTTTGCCGGATGGACTTGGGATCGCGCAGGAAGCCGCATTCCACTGCGCGTCATACCTGCCGTCTACGCTCTTTCCATGGTGCTCTGTGCGGCGGGGTCCCTCACTGCACTGTTCCCCGTTCTTGTCGCAGGCTTCCTGCTGCTCGGCATGGCGCATGGCGCGTCGCAGTCCGTGACGTCAGCGCTTGTCCGCACGTTCTTCGGGGCGCGCCACTACAGCGCGAACTACGCCTGCGCACAGTGCAACCTGATGGCCGCCGCTCTCGTCGGCCCGATGATGGCAGGCGCCGTCCGATCGGCAACCGGCAGCTATCTTGCCTGCTACCTTGCCCTTGTGCTGTTCGCAGCAGTCGCCTTCGCAGCTGCCCGCATCATCAAAAAGCCCGCCTAATCCTCTCCGAGCGCAAAGCGCTCTCGCTTGCATGCCCTTCGGCAGGGCAAGGGCGCGTGCGCCCGGCCGCTTCCCCTCTACTGCCTTTCGTAACGCCCCTATAGCAAAATCGCTTCTGCAGAATGCACATGCCGTCCTGAACGGTACAATCGACAACGTATACGCAACAAGGACACAGCCCGTCAGCGCAAAGCTGCACCGCGAAGAGAGAAGGCATGACGAACGCAACAGATCGCACCGAGCGACGCAGCATGCGCCAGCTGATCGCTGCTGCAGGAGAGCTCGCGCACCGAAACCGGAGGATTGCCATCGTTGCCGTATGCGCCATCGTGTTCGTGGCGCTCCTCGAGGACGTCCTCGAGGGCGACCTGATGCGCATAGACCAGGCAGCGTACCTGATCATGGTGCAAACGCTGAGATCAGAACAGCTCACGCCCTTTATGGAAGCGTTTTCAGCGCTTGCAACGCCGGTGTCGCTCATTGCCTTCTTGCTCATGATCGCCGCATTCGCGCCTGGCCGTCGGCCAGGCGCGTGCTGCGCCCTCAATCTTGTGCTCGTAGTGGCGCTCAACCAAACGCTCAAATTCCTCATCCAGCGTCCACGCCCGGAAGGCTTTGCCCTCGCTGCCGAGACTGGCTTCAGCTTTCCGTCCGGACACTCCATGGCAGCTATGGCGTTCTTCGGGCTGCTCGTCTGGATAGTGTGGCACTACAAGCGCGACCGCGCTATGCGCTGGATGTGCGCAGGAGCATTTTCGCTCATCATCGTCCTTATCGGTTTGAGCAGGATCTACCTTGGCGTTCACTATGCTTCCGACGTGATCGGGGGTTTCTGCGTCTCGCTTGCCTGGCTTGCGCTCTACACCCACCTTGTCGCGCCGCTCTTTCTCGGCGAAATCCCTCGGCGAGAGACCGCGAGCAAAGACGCACCTTCCGCCAAGAAGACGGGTCTTCCTTAGCCTGCACACAGGCCGCATCAGCGCAGCGGAAATAGCCGCTACGACCGCGAGAGCGCTGCGAGCTCTTCGAAAAATCGCTCGAAACGCTCCTCGAACACCGACCCTGCCAGATGGACGAACGTGATGGCGTGATCGACCGATGGCCCAGCAAGGGGAATGCGCGCAAGCCTTCCCGCCTCAAGCTCTTCGCGCACTGCCGCTTCGTACAGGAACGAAATACCGACGTCGGCGGCAACGAACGCCTTGATGATATTGAGACTGGACACTTCCGTCATGCGAGCAAAGCTTGCAAGCGAAAGGTTGCGCTCTGCAAGCGCGTGCTCGAGAACCGCACGCGTGCCCGAACCAGGCTCCCTAACCAGGATGTGACGTTCGAGCAGCCCTTCGAACCCGACCGAGCCGCCCAGCGACAGTTCGGTCCCAGGGGCGCAGACGCCCACGAGCTCTTGCATGCAGAATTCCCTCCATGCAAGGTCATGCTTGTCGAAATAGCCCTCGATAAGCGCGCAGTCAATCTCCCCTTCGCGCAGACGACGCAAAAGGACCTCGGTCCCTGCCTGCTCCACACGAACGTCCACGTGAGGGTGCATGCTCAAATACCGTGCGAGAGGCCGTGCGATAAGGTATTCGCCCACGGTAAGCGTCACCCCGAACGAAAGGCGTTCGCGCCCTGTGCGCAAATCAGCCAGCGCCTCTTCCGCCAAGCGCTCATCGTGCGCCATGCCCGAAAGCGCACGGTACAACAGCTCCCCAGCCGTCGTCAGCTCAAGGCGCTTTCCGACGTAAGAGAACAGCTTCATGCCGTAATGACGCTCGAGATAAGCGATATGCTGCGATACGGCAGGCTGCGTGATAGAAAGCTCTTCCGCAGTACGGGTGTAATTGCGCGTACGACAGGCAGAAAGAAACGTCCGCGCGCGAAAATCCAGCATGTCTTCTCCCCTGATTGGTTTAGTGACGATTGCTATAAATATATTTTATGTCTTAATCAATATAAATAAGTTTTGTTTTGCCGCGAACGACTGCATACTGGTTCCAGCAAATATTGTCATCTCAGCATGAAACGCGCAGCAGCTCGAGCAACGCATGCGCCCTTCGAACCTCTCTGGAAGGAGCCGTCACGCATGGCAAAGAAAACCTTGCTCGCTATCGTCAAGAGCACGCCAATCCCCGCCGCGGGCGTTGCGCTGGGCGTTGTCTCGCTCGGCAGCCTGCACGGCGCGCTCTTCCCTGTCGTCCAGGCAGCATGCGCCGCCATGGCGCTCGTCTTGGCAATCCTGGTAATCGCAAAGATCGCACTGTTCCCAAACCTGTTCAAAAGCGACATGAACAGCCCTGTTGTCGCAGGCACGTTCGCGACGCTGTTCATGTGCGCCATGCAGCTCGCTTCGTACGCATCGCCTTTCCTTGGCCTTGGGGCGTTTGCCGTATGGGCTGTCGCCGTGAGCTGCCACGCACTCCTTATTTGCTGGTTCACCTGGCGCTTTGTGCGCGGATTCAAACTACAGAACGTCTTCACGTCATGGTTTGTCGCCTACGTGGGCATTATCGTGGCAACCTTGACCTCCCCTGCGTTCGGTCTCGAAGCACTCGGCTTCTCCATCTTCTGTTTCGGCTTTGCGTGCTACCTCATACTGCTCGCTGTCGTAACAGCACGCCATGTGCGCCATCGGCTGCCAGAGGCTGCCGCGCCCACCTTCTGCATCTACGCCGCGCCCATGAGCCTGTCTCTCGCCGGCTACCTTGCGGTCGCTGACGAACCGAACGTCCTGTTCGTCATCGCGCTCACCGTGTTCGCACAGTGCTTCCTCGCCGTGGTCGTCGCGCAACTGCCCCGCCTACTTCGCTTGCCGTTCTACCCAAGCTACGCAGCGATGACCTTCCCCTTCGTCATCTGCGCCACCGCGCTCGGAAAAGCGCTTGCGTGCCTGACGGACGCAAGCTGGGCGGTACCGCATGCCCTGTTCTTCCTCGCGGACATTGAAGCCGTACTGGCCACCGTTATGGTGTGCTACGTCCTGGCGCGCTACGTGCACCATATCGTACGAGCCGCGCGTGCAGAACACTGCTTGCGTACAGTCGCCCAAGCCAGCGCCAATACGGCAGCAAGCCCTGCGTGCAGCTTCGGAGAGCATGCCGTCCACTAAGCGCGCGCCTGGGTGCGCTCCAGGCTCTGCGCTGTCCGACGCGCTGGTGCGCACTGTCGCTTTGCCCGCACGTTTCATACCCTTCAAAGGAACCCACGCCGCAAAATGCAGTGAAACGGCCATTATGGAGTCATGGTCGCTGCCTTCGAGAAAGCCGGGAGCACAACCCGGTCCTCTTCGGCTTGCGCCGCCGTGCACGACCAACATCGCCAACAAGGAAAGAGGAATCCATGCGCATAGAACGCACCGCTATCGTTGGAAAGGGCGCGCTGGGCGTGCTGTATGCCGACTGCATCGCGCGCAATGTGGGAGATGACGCCGTCTGCTTCGTCATGGACGAAGCGCGCTTACAGCGCCACGCAACGGACGTTACGGTCATCAACGGAATCGAGCGCACCTTCCGGTCGGCAAAGCCCGCCGACGTGGGTCCAGTGGACCTCATCCTGTTCGCTGTGAAAGCGCCCGCCCTCGACGAGGCGCTGGAACTTGCCGCGCCGCTCGTCGGCGAGCGCACGCTGCTCGTCTCCGTCTTGAACGGCGTGACGAGCGAAGAGCGCATTGCCGCGCGCTTTGGGTGGGAGCGCATCGTGCCTTGCGTCGCGCAAGGCATGGACGCCATGCGATTCGGTTCGAACGTGAGCTATTCGCAGGCAGGAAACCTGCATATCGGGCTGTTCGAGCAGACCGAACCGTCCGCCCTTGACGCCGTCCAGGAGTTCTTCACACGGTCTGGCATAGGCTGCATCGTCGAGAAGGACATTCGCCACCGCATGTGGGCGAAGTTCATGGGAAACGTCGGCCTCAACCAGGTGTGCGCCGCCTACGGCATCGACTATGAAACCCTGCTTGCAAGCGAGCGCTCTTTGGCAGAGGGCAAAACCGACCCGTGCACGGAGCCATGGCGCGCCTACATCGCCGCTATGCGCGAGGTCGTCGCCGTCGGGCGGGCGGAAGGCGTGGACGTGGGCGAAGCAGACCTTGCGGACATGGTGGCACTCCTGCGCACGCTCGATCCGCACAGTACGCCTTCCATGGGCCAGGACGTCATCAACCGCAATCCGACCGAAGTCGACGAATTCTCCGGCGTCATGCTGCGCTTGGCCGCAAAGCATGGCCTGCTGGTACCCACGAACGCATTCTTGAATGCGCGCTTGAAAGAAATCGAAGCAAGCTACGCCCGCTAGGAAACCCGCCTTCGCCATAACAAAACCGCATGCAAGCGCTAAGCGCCGCCTTTTCTCACCGCACAAAGAAAGCCCTGGAGTCCAGGGCTTTCTTTGTGTCTCCGTGCCGTTAGAGCGACGGATAAGCTTTCGTTTCCGGCTCATCGCGCGGACAAGCGCAAAGCCTCCGGACCATTATCGACGGCTCGAGTCTTCGACCAGATCGAAATCGTTGTCGTCGTCGATGATGTTGCGCGATGCCTCCTTCTGCTCCTCCCTGAAGCGGTCGGCGCGCATCTGCTCTGCCGCGGTAGCCTTCTTGAACTCCTTCGGCTCATGCACGACCACCTGCGGGTAAGGAATGTTGATATCGTACCGGTCGAAAATCAGCTTCATCTCGCGGCGCAGGTCGCGCTCGAGCGGAGCACGATTCTGCTCGGCGCACTGGGCCACGATGCGAATGACGACGCTGTTGTCAGCGAGCGAGACCACACCGCGGTAGAACGGGCCCTCTTCGATGGAAGACAAGCGCTCGCGGATGTTCGGGAACTCCTTCTCCAGCACATTCTCGACGCGCACGAGCGACTCGCCGTACTCGATCTGCAGGTCGCAGGCAGCGAACGAGGACTCCTTGGTCATGTTGACCACGTTGCTCACCTCGCTGTTGCGGACGATGATGATGTTGCCGTTGCCGTCGTTGATCTTCGTCGTGCGAATGCCGATCTCCATGACCGTACCGCTGCGAGAGCCGACCGAAATGATGTCACCCACGCGGAATTCGCCTTCGAAGATGATGAACAGGCCGGACAGGATATCCGCGACCAGCTCTTTCGCACCGAAAGAAATGGCGATGGAGAGGATACCGGCCGAGGCAAGGAGCGTCGTCGTGTCGATGCCGATAACCATCAAGCAGTAGTACACCATGCCGATGATGCACGCGTACTTGATAAAGCTGCTGACCAAACGGCACATGGTCTCGCCGCGTGCGCCGAAGACGCTCGCCAGCAGGCGCAGGAGCTGGCGCAGGAGCATGGTAAGGACCATCACCACGCATGCGATCATGAGGCATGCCGTCACGGCAAAGACGTTAAGCCCCTTCTGCCACTCTCCGCCCAGGATGTAGTTAAAGACCGAATCCGGCGGGAAGAAGCGGTCATTGAAGATCACCGCAACGCATACCGTCAGCGCGAAAATGGTAATGAGGACCTTCACGACCGTGAGCAAGCGCTGTTCGGCCGAACGCTCGCCCCACCTGAGCGAACGGTACAGCCAACGGCTTGCAGCGGACTCGGTCTTTGTCACGCGACCGGACGGCATGACGACGTCAAACATGCGCTCTTCCTCGGCTTCCTCGGCGGCAAGAAGCTGCTCGGGGTCCGCCCCTTCTTCCAGCTTCGCCTTCAATGCCGCTTCGGTTTCAGCGCCCTTCGCGCCCATGGGGCGACGCGTGCTCAAGGTAACCAGCAGGAAGATGATGATCTGGCAGATAAGGCCGCCGACACCCGTCGCGACCGTGAGCGGCACGCGGTTGTTCATGAGCGAGGACTCAGGCTCGGCAACGTAGACGTAGTAGTCGTCCGTTTCCAACGACGTAGCGTACAGGCGCTCCCCATTGATAGTCACGAAATCAGAATAGCCATCCTTCAGCTGGCTTTCCGCCATGCCTGCCTGCAGGGCGTTCTTGCCCACGACCGTTTCGTCCGGGTAGTACGCGAACGTCTGGTCCGCTTTGCTCACCGCAAACGCGAAGCCTCCCGCGCCTACCTTGACGCCGTCAAGGATGTTCTCGATCTGGACCGTGGAAAGCATGCGCTCCAAGCGCTCGGAACGAATGCTCAACTCCACGAAGCCGTTCGGAGAGCCGTCAGCGTTACGCAGCGTATAGCCGACGTACTGGCGCAGCTGGCCGGTCAGTTCGTCTGCCATCGGCTCCTGGACGACGTAGTCCACACCGGAAAGCAACTGGCGGAATTCGTACGTCTGGTCCTCCGGGTCTTCGGAAAGCGAGAAGGTCGCGTACGGCGAATTGGACGCGAACGCGGTACCGTTCTGGTCGAAAACGTAGGCGTATTCGACCATGAGGGCATCGGAGAGCTCCTGCAGCTTCTCCTTCGTGGCAAGCTCGGGATTGCGGTCCAGAATGTAAGCAGCCACCTGCGCCTTGTTCAGATAGCGCTCGTCGGAGATTGCCGTAAGCTCGTCGGCCTGCTTGTTCACGCGTGTAATGGTGCTCTGCATGTCGTTCGTAAGCTCTTTGCCGCGCACCGACTCCGAAGAGAGCGCAAAGAGCGTCTGCATGTAGAACGTCACGAGAATGACGGCCAAAAAGCCCAGGAACGACAGGATGATGGCCTTGCGCCCGATAGCTTTGTTGAAGCGCAGCGGGCCGACGTTCAAATAGTTCTCGGGATTGTAGCCGCGCTTTTCATCCTCGCGCGAGACGAAGATGCCGTACAGGATGACCGTCGCCATGACGGAGAAGAAGATGAACAGGATGACGGCGAGCGTGATGTTGCGGGACGCGACGATATCGCTTTCCGGCACCATGCTCACATAGTACGTCGTGTCGATGTGGGACACGCCGGCATAGAAGCGCTGCCCATTGAAGTCAATCCAGCCTAGATAGCCCTCTTCCAGCTCGTCGACGGTCAGTCCGCGGTCGAACGCATCTGCCCCCACAAGCGAAGCGTCAGGGCTGTAGAGAACCGTGTAATCCTGCGCAGACACGGCCATGACGTAACCGGTCTGCCCCACGCTGATATTGCGCAGGATGCTTTCCAGCGAGCCGGTTTCCGCCACGAGCGCGTCGAGCGATGCAGGGTCTTGACCGACAACGACCATCTTTTCGTCGTCGATAGCGTCGGCATAATAGCGGTAGCCCTTGTTCTGGTCGGCGAAGAAGACTTCCATGCCCTGAGAGGGCTTGCCCGTCTCGAAGCACGTACGCAGCTGGTTATAGCGCTTGTAAGAGAAGTTCGCGTACGACTCCTGCGCCTGCGCGAGCACCTTGCCTTCGCGGTCGACGACGATCACGTTATCGACGCCCATGAGGTCGCGGTATTCGGCCATCTTCGCATCGGTCAGCTCGAAGCCCACGTTGTTATTCGCCATGAACGCGATGGTCGCCGCCTTCGAACGGTACACATCGTCGAAGGTCGTGGTGTTCTCGGTGGTCTCCTGCTGAGCGGTCTCGAGCAGGCCGGGCAGGTCTTCCTGCTCCAGCCGGATTTCTTCGTTGGCATCCTCCAGGGACAAGTTATCCTGCATCGACGCGAGCAGCACGCCCATGCAGACCATGCTGACCACGATCAGCACCGCCAGGATGGCGACTTTGATAGTCAACCTACGGGACACAGCGCACCCCCCTCTAGTTCCATTTATCGACGTATGCGGCAATGGTGCCGTCGTCGAGCATCGACTGGATGGCATCGGCCACTGGCTGGGACAGCTCCGAATCCTTGTTCGTGGCAACGCCGTATTCCTGCTCGGTAATCTCGAAGTCGAGCAGGCTGCGGTCGGCGTTGATGTAAGTCGGCACGAAGCTGCCGTCCATGGCGATGGCGTCGACCACGCCTTCTTCGAGAGCACGGGAAAGCTCTGCGTACGAAGGAATCTTCTTCACATAAACGCCTTCGTACTGTGTGCCTTCATCAGAGTTCGAAATGACGTTCGGGCCGATGTAGCCCTGCTCGTACAGGCACGTAGCAAGGACGGGCGCAGTATTCGCGCCGGACATGGTGCCGATAACACCGCCCATAAGCTGGCTGACGTCCGTGATGAGAGAGCTGTTCTCCACCATGATGACAGGATGGTCGCGGTAGTACGTGGGCGAGAAGTCAAAGTTCTTATAGCGCGTCTCCGCCTTGGAGTAGCATGCGACAATGCAGTCAATCTCGCCGTTCAGCAGCTTCTCTTTGCGATCGTCGGACGTAACGGTCGAGAACTCGACGTTGCCGTAGCCCATGCGGGAGGCCATTTCGTTAGCAATGTCGACTTCCAGGCCGTAGTACTTTCCCGTCTGCTCATTGAGCACGCTGAAGTTCATGATGTCGTCGCGGACGCCGATGCGCAGCGTGCCCTTCCCCTCGTCTTTGCCTTGGGCGGCACCGCCGCATCCCGTAAGGCAGACAAGCATGGCGACGACAAGCAGCACGGCGACCAGCAGCGCCGGCTTCTTACCTTTACCCACGTTCCCCTCCTGGTAAACCTGCGCATGCGGGCATGCCGCAAGGACAGGCCGCCCTTGCCAGAACGCCACCTCAAGCAGATGCGCCCCTCGCCCCGCACGCTCGAATTATGTTAAACATTTGAATCATGACGTATTGCGAAAGGTTGAACACGCGATTCTAAAAAAAGTTGAAGTATTAATACGGCAAAACGTCCAGAGTCGAGCACTCTACCCTTTTCCTGCTTTGCTCTCTCCGCCCTGCCCTTGCACGGTCGTCCAGAAACAAGACAAGGCGCGAAATCATCCTCTCTTGCCCCTTCTACATCGCTTGCCCGCAAAAGAGCGACTGCGCTTCCGTCCAGCCCTCATCTACGGCTTCCTGCGGCATTGCCCCGCCGCGCACGGCGCTTTCGGCTAGGATGGAAGAAACCATAGGAGGCTTCATGGGCAAAGACGCGGTACTGCACGTGCGCATAGACTCAGACGACAAGGCGACCGCTGAAGCGATCTACGACAACATCGGAACGAGCCTGTCCGAAGCGACGCGCATCTTTATTAAACAATCCATCAAAGCAAACGGCTTCCCGTTTCAGCCGGTCAACGACGCGCGCAAAGGAAGCTTGGCCGCGCAAGGCGCTTTGCGCATGTACGCCCACCGTGAAATGCGCGAATCCGAACGCGAGGCATGGATTCGCTCCCTTTCGGACAAATACGAGACGTTCAACCGGTGACCGCGCGCGAACAAGCGCCAGCGCGACGAAGCCATCAGGTGCTTGGTGCTCTTTTCTGCCAAGCACCTGCACCAAGCAGCTTGCTTCACGGTGCTCGTGCGCATCGCCCAGCGCGTGCGCACACTGCTTTCCGGCAGATGACCGTACATCGGCAGAAACAGGCGCACGAAGCTTGCAGCACCCACCCGAAAACACGAGAGAGGAGGCGCAGTGAAAATCCTGATCGACGAGACCGTCATCCTGCGCTACCTGCTAGAAGACGATAAGAAAGGCTTCAAGGAGGCGTCCGCCGTCATCGGCAGCGGCGAGGCGTACACCTATCCGGAAATCATGGCCCGCGTTGCGGTCACGCTCCGCGATGTCTACCGCGTGCCGCGTTCGCAAATCGGTTATGTACTGCTCAGCCTTCTTGAAGACATCTATGTCCACGACGAAGACGTCGTGCGCTATGCCAGCCGCCTGTTCGGGTCGAGCATGCTCGACTACGTTGACTGCCTGCTCGTTGCCCGCAATGCTCTGCACGGCGAATCCGTCATGACCTTCGACAAGCCGCTTCTCAAGCGCACCCTCTCTTTATAGCTCCCGTTGGCATCACCTCTCCCCTCTGCGCTTATTCACGCCCCTCTCCTCCGCGCAGCACAAAGCCAGGCAGGTCCCAGCAATGGAAGCTTCTACGCCGCGCACGCTATCTTGCCCGCACGGCATCTCCGACGGCTGTCGCCTGCACGGCGTCAGGGGCCGGAACGGCGCGCCGTGCTTCGTCGTAGAAGCCCGTGTGGAAAAGCACGCAATCCTTACAATGTTCAGTCTGGAAGTAACATTTCGCTCTCCTTTGCTTCGCTTTGGAACTGCTACTTGTTCAGTGCACAATTCCACCGTTTTCCCATTAGGTCGTTAAAACGAATATTCCATGCAAAATCTTCTTCTAACTACACTACAGCCATCAGGATTCTGCAGATTCCCGCATAGATGTGAATATGACATTCCAAGGGGGAATGCGCTATGACGAAGACGAAGGCTATCGAAGAGTGGAAGACCCATCCGTTCGGACGCGTCATTACTGAGAAAGAAATCCACGAGCGTGCCCATCCTGCATGGCCGTATCAGTACTTCAATCCTGGCCTCCCGGTCGAGCCCGAAAAGATTGACGAGATCATGAAGGGCGGCATCGACGTCCACATCCACGGGGCACCGCTCGGCGGCTGGCTGCCCGGGCGCCCGACGATGGTCCAGACTTGCATCGACGCCTCCAAGGCCGGCATGAAGGCCCTGGTCTTCAAGGACCACCACACCATGACCAACAACGTGGCGACGGTCATCCAGGACTTCCTGGACCGCATGGCGGCCGACCTCACCGCCCGCGGCGAGGAGAGCTTCAC
>DVGB01000088.1 GCA_018712955.1 Candidatus Aveggerthella stercoripullorum | reverse complement strand
ACCTGCCTGCCTGGCTCGACGAAGGGCATCGAGCAGACATCCTGCTGACGGACATCAGGCTTGAAGACGGAATGCCGGACGGCACGGACGTCGTCGAACGCTACTTCCCGAAGGGGAGCGGCACGCAGGTCATTTACGTGACGGGATACGCGAGCGAATACCTCTCGTCCGTCTACCGCACCGAGCACGTCTACCTCGTCGAAAAGCCCGTCGGCAAGGCCGCGCTCGAAGCTGCGCTCGCGAAGGCGTGCAGGAAGCTCGATGAAAGCATGGAGCGGCCTTTCGCGGTGCAGTTCGGCAGGACGACGCACGTCCTGTCGCCGAAGAAGATCGTGTGCGCGGAGAGCGTCGGCAGAAAGCTGCGCATAACGACCGACGACGGAACGGTCGAAACGTACATGAAGATCGACGACTTGGAGGCTTTGCTCCCAAGGACGTTTTGCCACTGCCACAAGAGCTTCCTCGCCAACCTGGAGCGCGTTGCGTCCATAGAAGGGCTCTTCCTGTCCATGGACGACGGCTCCAAGGTTCCGATCTCGAAGGGCCGCCGTCAGCAGGTGAGGTCGGCGCTTGTTCGCTGCGTCCGCCAGCTCCTCTAAGCCCAAGGAGGATGGCATGGACGTCCAGAACGCGCTCATGGACCTCGCTTTCGTGTTCCCGGTCTCGCTCGTCGTCGGGTACTTCTGCACGCGCATGCTCGACATGGAGCGCCCGGCGTTGTTCATGGCCGTCGTGGCGGCGAGCGGCTTCGTCCTGAACCTCTTCCGGGCCGGGTTCACTCCTCCGGTCAAGTTGCTTTCAGGGTTCGCCTTCGACGTCCTGCTGCCCATCGCCATGTCCCGGGGTCCGCTGCTGAAACGCGTTCTCGTCGTCTCGTTGATGCAAGTCGCGATAGCCGCCGACGAGATCGTCGGCACGATGGTCTGGCTCCTGCTCACCAACGCTCCGTCCGCAGACTACGGCGCAGCGCGCGAGCATTTCGGCGCGTTTGTCCTCATGCACGCCGTCCACATGGTCGTCCTCGTGGCGCTGCTAGCGTGCCTCGAGGCGGCCTTGAAGAGGAGGCGGGGCGAGACCGAGGCGGTTCCTCTCGGGCTTTTCGCCGGATTCCCCGCCACGCAGTTCGCGCTCCTGATCATGGCGGTGTTCCTGGGGTACTACCACTACAACGACAGCGTCGCATACTACGCCGTCTGCTCCTTCCTGATGCTCGCAGCACTCGCCGTCGACGCGCTGTTCCTGCGGACGCTCCACGAGCGCGCGAAGGCGCAAGCCGAGAAAGAGCGACTTGCGGCCGTAGAGACCAGAATGAACGACTGCTACGAGCATTACGCCCGCGTTGTGGACGTCGGGGAGAAGATGGCCAAGTTCCGCCACGATGCGCGAAACCAGCTCCAGGTCGTCCGCGCGCTCGCCGAAAGCGGCGACCACGACGCAGCGTGCGACCACGCGCGGGCGCTCGAAGCCCTGCTCAAGCGCGAAGGGCGGACGGGCGATGGTTAGCGCGATCGTATGCGGTGCGCTTTCCGTCGCCGTCATCGCCGTCGCTGCGGCGCGCCAGCAACGAAGGCACGGCGCCGGAGAAGCCCGCAACCGCATTGCGGTGCTCCTTGTGTCCGCGTCGCAGGCGGCCATAGCCTTGTTCGTCATTGTCGGGGCGTTCCACGCCGACTTGCCGTTGCTCGCCCCTATAGTGCTGGTTGCGAGCATCGCTTGCGCTGTCACGGACGACGCTCTGTTCGCTGCCATAGCCAGATCAGGCGAGCGCGCTCGAGACGCGCAACGGCGACGCTTGCTAGAAGAGACCGAGCGCGTGGAAGCTGACTATCGCGAGAAGACGTCGCTGGCGGAGAAGAGCGCGAGCAAAGAGCGAGATGTCATGCTGCAGGAGATCAGGGCGGTGATCTCCGCGCTTGAAGAAGGCAGGGAAAGCAAAGCCGAAGCCTTGCTCGACGGCATCGCGTCGGCGGGCAAAGACCGCATCCTTTGCTCCAACAAGGCGGTCGATGCATTGCTGCGCGAGAAGACGAAGGATGCAGAGCGTCGCGGGATCGCGGCGATGGTGGACGTGGACGTTCCCGAGGGGCTCCCGATTCCGACGGTCGACCTTTGCGCGCTCTTCGCCAACCTGATGGACAACGCGCTTTCGGGGTGCGAACAAGTCGAAGAAGCCTCCCTTTCCCTGCGAGCAGGCGTTCGCGGCGCGTTCTTCGTGGTCGAGGCGCGAAACGACTGCGACCCGGAAGTGGCGATGGCAGGCGTGCAAAACAGCGCATCCTTGGGAGACGAGCACGGATGGGGGCTCGGCATCGTTGGAGACATCGCTTCCCGGCATGGAGGCATCAGCGAATCCGCGGTTGAGGGCGACCAGTTCTCGACCACCGTCCTGCTCTCGCTGGCGAACGCTCGCTGACCGGCCCTGGACTGCCGCTTGGCCGTCCGTCGTCCTGTTTTTTCCGTCACAGCACCCGTTTCTTACAAATTCCCGCCCGCGCGATCATTTGCCTATAGCTTGGCAAGCATGGCTATGTTCCGTGCGCGCCAATGCCGGCGCCAACACCGAGGGGAAGGTGACGCCATGAACAAAACACCAGCAAAAGCATCGCTTCCAAGACGCATCCTGTCATGCCTGCTGGCCGTAGTCCTTGCGGCCGGGCTTGCGCCCGCGCTGCCGCGGGTGGCGCAGGCCGAGGAGGCCCAGGCGCGCGCCTTCATGGGCTTCGAGGACGTGCAGCCCGGCGACTGGTACGCGATCGACGAGGTCCTCGGCTACGCCGTGGACAACGGGCTCTTGCAAGGCTACGACGACGGGCGCTTCGGTCCCTACGACGACGTGACCCGCGCCCAGGTCGCCACCATACTCTGGCGCGTGGCCGGCGAGCCGGACGCCGACGCCGAGGACTTCTCGGACGTCGACTACTCCCTGTGGTACGGCGCCGCCGTCGAGTGGGCCCGGACCTCCGGGGTCGTGTCCGGCTACGGCGACACCAACACGTTCGGCCCCGACAATCCGGTAACGCGCGAGCAGCTCGCCGTCATGCTGTCCAACTACGCCGTCAAGGTCGCGGGCGTCGACGCCTCCTCCGACTGCGCGGCGCTCGACGCCATCGCGGGGGCCGAGGACGTCTCCTCCTGGGCCCGCGAGCAGATGGGCTGGGCGGTCGACGAAGGGATCCTCTCCGGGTCCGTGGTCGACGGCGTCGCCTGGGTCGACCCCCAGGGCGCCGCGCAGCGCTGCCAGGCCGCCAAGATGGTCTCCGTCTTCCACCGCGACGTGCTGGGCGCCGGGGAGGAGGACGTCGTGGACTACGCCGACGGGGTGAAGCTGGTCGGCGGCTACGAGTCCGCCTCGGAGGACGGGACGGCGGTCGTGCTCCCCGCTTCTCAGGCAGACGGCGTGCAGCCTGGGGACGTCGTCCTCGCCGACCAGACGTTCGAGCACCCGAGCGGCCTCGCCGTCAAGGTGGAGAGCGTCGAGCGGCAGGGGTCGAACGTCGTCGTGACCGGAAGTCGGCCGGAGTCCATCAGGGAGGTCTACGACGACTACGACGTCACCGAGACGCTCACGGTCGACGCGTCGACGTTCAGGCCCGCCAGCGGCGCGCGCCTCATGGACCCCTCCGAGGTCCCCGGAGCGCAGGCGCGGGCGACCGTGGAGCCGGGGCTGATCGCCATCGACCTGTCGACGATCGGCGAGGTCGCGGGCATGACGTTCGATGGCTTCGTCACGGTCCTTCCGACGTTCACCGTCGACGTGGACGTGACAAAATGGTACTTCTACGCAGGCGCGAGCGGGCCGGCGCAGGTCAACGCCACGGTCTCCGGCTCCATCGCGGAGGAGAGGATTCCTCTCGGCACCGGCGTCGCCATGGGCGACGATGACACCGGCGCCTCCGTGGGCCTCTTCCTGGTCGTCTCGGCGGACGGATCGCTCCACGTCGAGCAGTCCTACCAGTTCGACGTCGGCATCGGCACCGACTCGGAGAAGGACTCCCGCTTCGACGCGAGCGACCCCGTCCTCGAGGCCTCCGTCGACGCCAAAGTCGGTCCCTCCCTCGAGGCCCGCGTGTCCGTCGTCGGGTTCGCCATCTGCGACCTCGGCGTCGACGGAGGCGTGAAGGTCTCGGCGGACATCGCCTACCACGAAGGGCTCACCTGCGTGGACACCCTTGCGACCGTCTACATGGGCGCCACCTACAAGGTGCTCGGCGACTTCTCGATCCCAGGGACCGACGGCGAGGACGTCGTCTTCGACGAGTCCAACTCGCCTGTTCGCATCGAAGCCCATTGGGAGAACGGAGCGCTCGTGCCCGAGTGCACGTGGAAGGACCCAACCCAGCCTGGAGATGAAGACGACTACCAGCCAGTTTATGAGGATGAAGGTTATGGTACCGTGCCCGATCTTTCCAACAATACAGGTTGGTCTAACTATTACAACAAGTTGAACAACAAGTTTTATGTATATGCAGGAACGAGCATCACCGTAGGCCCGTATCCGGGTAATGCTATTCAGCTCGGATACAGCGGTGAGCCTGGAACGGTCCTTCGTGTAACACGGAACTATACGGACGGAACATCCAGGACGGAAATAACGGGGTATTATAACTCATCAAGCTGGTATATAAATGGCTCCTGGCACATAGAGGTTCTTAGCGGGCGTTTGACCTTCTACAACATAACCGCCTGGAGCGTTCCTCCAGTTTCGTTTGGAACCTGCGAGCGGATAGGTTACCCGCTGCACTTGTCTGCTTATACCGTCAACATGAAAGTGGGGGATACATACACGCTGAGCGCATGGGATGACTATTCTTCCCTCGGATGTTCTGACAACTTCACCGAAAACGGATATTCCTGGGAAGCCTTAGAAAGCGACGGGGGGAAATGGACGCAGGGTTTGGACTACGAGCTTTATGGGGACAACTTCGAAACCGCAGTTCTGACCGCTAAGGAGCCTGGGACGTATTTAGTCCGCGTAGAAAAGTCATGGGGCTGGGCAGAAAGGTTCTGCACGGTGGTAGTAGAGCAATAGCCACTGACAGCGTGGCTGCTTAACGCGCTGTGCTGTTGAAGCGTGGAAAGGATTTGACCACAAAGGGGGAAATTAGCTCCTAAGATTGCCCCTGCTACACGGCAGGACGTCGGAGTGCATCTTGCTGGACCCTTGGGCCAAGGGGCGGATTCGAATCGAGTCCGCCCCTTGCTTTTTCGCCGCCTTTGAAGGCCTAGACGACATGCTCGCGCGGCGCGTCATAACGCTTGCTTCAAGCCTCCTGTCCCAAAGAGCTCGGACGAGAACAGATCGCGGTTGCACAGCTTGTGCTTCCCGCCGTCCAGCAGATTCTCGAAGAACAGGTGCAGGCCCGTCCTGTCTTCTGCCACGCCGTCTCTGATCGACGAATAGCTCGCGCGAACGAGCGCGTTTCTGAAAAACAAAGAGTGCTTTTCGAACAGCGCCAGGTCCGCGCCCAGTCCAGCGCTGCGTAGCAAGAGGACGAAAAAGACCGCGACCGTCCTTGTATTGCCCTCGATGAACGGGTGGGTCTGCCAGATGTTGGCAATGAAGGTCTCGAGTTTCTCTTCGTTGACCAATCCGTCATGGATCAATGGGCCGCTTCGGAACTCCCCGAAATCGTACGCAAGGTTGTCTCGAATGGTCTGCCACGGAGCGTACCCAACGCTCCGATAGGCGAGTACGGACTCCCTTTTGCTGATGTTGCGGTCGCGGAAAGCTCCTGTGCGCTTCCTTGGCAGAAGCCCTTCGAACAACGTGCCGTGAATGCAGGCGAGCATGCTCGGCTTGAGCGAGAAGTCGCCGTCTACCAAAAGACGTACGATTCTTGCCGCCACAAGATCCGCTTCTTTGTTCGAATCCTCCTCATCGCAAGCGGATTTCTTTCTATAGTGCGCTTCGAGCAGGTTGACGGCTTCATGCGCTGAATACATCCCAACGATGTGGCCTTCCGCCACCGTGCCAAGGTATGGCGAAGTCTCCAGGCCGTCGACGTCCTGGAGGCCTTTTGCCGCTTTCCAGTACAACTCTTTGGCCTCGCGTGAAACCATACGGTCTGTCGCCCGTCCCTGCCCAACGTCATCGCTAGCAGCCATCGAAACCCTTTCTTGAGCATGATGCGCGGACCGCCGTCGGGTGGCCAATTATTGCGCTGGAGCGACGGGACGGCGGTTCCGCGTCACGCCTCCCATTTAACCACGAAGCAGCCATCGGCGGCAGGGTCGACCATGGCCAGATCGTGCTTGAAGAAGTCTGTTCCGCAGATACGCCCCGCTGCCTACGTGGCACCGCCTCGGCGAACGGGTCGCAACATCACGCCATGCAATCGTCCCTCCATCGTCATCTTCCTGCTTCACGACTCTTTCGGGTTTCCCTTTCGCCAGCAGCAGCGTTCCTGCTCTTCTCGGCCGAAGTCGCCGCTCTGCGTGCGGCGTCTGCGCGCACGCTCCGGTCGCAACAGAAGGGAAGGGCAGAGCGCAACCACGAAGAGCTGCGGCGAATACTCCCTAAGGGCAAGACCAACTTCGACAGGCTCACAGGGCGCGACATGGCGGCATGCATGAGCCACGTCAACAGCTAC
>DVGB01000087.1 GCA_018712955.1 Candidatus Aveggerthella stercoripullorum | reverse complement strand
CGAAAGAGCGCACAGACCAAAACGCGCTCGACCAAGAGCGCGGTGATTTCGCGCACGGCAGTGTGCGTCGGCACATCGTGCGCATAGCCGCCCCTATGGCGCTTGCTCAGCTGGTGCAGATTCTCTACAGCGTGGTCGACCGTATCTACATCGGCCATATTCCGGGCGCATCTTCCACTGCACTGACCGGTCTGGGACTTTCCTTGCCGCTTGTCACGATCATCCTGGCGTGTGCGAACCTGTACGGCACCGGCGGCGTGTCGCTTTGCTCCATTGCGCGAGGAAAAGGCGACGAAGAGCGTGCTGAGCGCATCATGGGCAACAGTTTCTTCATGATCCTGGTGACGTCCGTGCTGATTATGGCCTTATGCTATGTCGTCATGGAGCCGCTGCTGCGGTTGTTCGGCGCAAGCAACGAGAGCCTCCCTTACGCGCGCGACTACCTCATGTGGTATCTGGTAGGAACTCCCTTCGTCATGATTTCGACCGGCATGGTCGGCTTCATTAACGCGCAGGGGTTCGTAAAGTTCGGCATGGCGACCATTTTGCTTGGCGCGGTGACAAACATCGTGCTCGACCCCATCTTTATCTTTGCCATGGGGTGGGGGATTGTCGGCGCTGCGGTTGCCAGCGTCATCGCGCAGCTTCTCTCAGCTGCTTGGGCATTTCGCTTCCTGACCGGCAAACGCGCGCTTTTACGGTTGACGCGTGCTTCCATGCGTCCGAGCGGCTCGATCGTCAAATCTATAATGAGCCTGGGGCTTTCCGGGTTTGTGTTCCAAGCTACCAACGGCATCGTGCAGGCAGTCTGCACGGCAACACTGCGCACGTTCGGCGGGGACTTGTTCATTGGCATCATGACGGTGCTCACGTCCGTGCGCGAAGTGGTGATCTTGCCCATGATGAGCCTGGCGAACGCCGCGCAGCCGGTCATCGGGTTCAACTATGGTGCCGGGCTGGCCCCTCGCATCAAAAGCTCCATTGCTTTCATCACGGTGACGAACGTCATCTACGGCATCGTTGCTTGGGGGCTGCTGTTTGTTTTCCCTTCCCAGGTGATGGGCCTCTTCAATTCGGATCCCGAGCTGCTGGCGAACGGCGTGCCCGCGCTGCATCTGTACTTCCTCGGATTCTTTATGATGGCATTCCATTCGGCAGGCCAGTCGACCTTCATCGGATTGGGACTCGCACGTCACGCAACGTTCTTTTCACTACTGCGCAAGGTCATTGTTGTCGTGCCGCTTACGCTCATTCTGCCGCATGTGGGCGGTCTGGGCGCGACCGGCGTGTTTCTTGCCGAACCCATCTCGAATTTCGTGAGCGGCATTTCGTGCTTTACGGTCATGCTCTTTGCACTCCGTCGTGTGCTTGCAACCTGCGGTAAGCCTGCTGAGGGGGAGGATCAAAAGCAGGTGCAATAAAACAGGCCACCAAGCTCAATGCCTGATGGCCTGCTAAATGCCTGGTCGGGTTGACAGGATTTGAACCTGCGGCCCCTTGACCCCCAGTCAAGTGCGCTACCAAACTGCGCCACAACCCGTTTTGCTCTCTGCTCTCCGTTCTGAAAAGCAGCAAAAGGTATACTACCATTCCTTTTCGAAATTGCAAGAACAAATATCCTCTGTGCGAACCTGTGCGGTAATTCCCTTCGAACCGATGGAGATAAGGCGGGGATTGTTTGCGAATTGCCGTCGAACGGCTGCGCTGTACGTCCTGTTTTGGTTGAATAGCTCACGGCGCGTTGCTGCTTGGGCAGACGCGGTCCGGATGAACGTAGCTTAATCATCGCATGAAAGGACTCACATGGCTCCTATACTTCGCACGATTGTCGGCGTTGGTATTTCGGCGGCCCTTGCATTTGGCATGATGCCCGTCGCAAGCGCTGCAGAAGATGCGCGTGCCGACGAAGACTGCACGGTTCACACGAGCGCGGTGCCTGCTTCGAGCGCTGATGGGGACCCTTCCGTTGGTGCGTCAGCGAGCTTTGGCCAGACGGACCTGAAGGAAAACAGCTGGCGTTATCAGAACGGCGAGCTCATCCCCGAAGAGGATGGGAGCGACGGCGATTCTTCGGCTGCTGCCCGCGCGGGCGAAGCCTGGTCGCTTTCCGAGTACGGTTACCTGTCCAGCGACGGCAACGTTATCGAAGGAGCGCTTAACAAGGGCATCGACGTGAGCGAGCACCAGGGCTGGATCGACTGGGAAAAAGTGAAGGCTGACGGCATCGACTTCGCCATCATCCGTTGCGGGTACGGCAGCGACTACGCAAGCCAGGATGACGACTGGTGGGAGTACAACGTCTCGGAATGCGAGCGCCTGGGCATCCCGTACGGCGTGTACCTGTACTCGTACGCGCAGAATCCTGAAATGGCGCGAAGTGAGGCGGACCACGCGCTGCGCCTGCTGGAAGGCCATCATCCCACCATTCCCGTGTTCTTCGACATGGAGGATTCCTCGACGTTCATCTACAACGAGGACGGGTCCATTAACCTTTCTGCCAGCCGCAAGAACTTCGGCGACATGGCAGAGATCTTCTGCGAGGCGATGGAGAACGCCGGCTACTGGGCGGGCGTGTACGCCAACCTTACCTGGTTCAACACGTATCTGACCGACGAACGTTTCGAGCTGTATATGCGCTGGGTCGCCCAGTACAACAATTCCTGCTGGTATGACGGCCAGTATATGTTCTGGCAGTGCACGTCTTCCGCGTACGTTGACGGCGTTGACGGACCGGTCGATTTGAATTTCGAATACTTTGGCTTCTGCTATCCCTCCGACGTCGGCCGCTATGACTGGTACGTGCAGGACGGCTCCTACTTCTACACGTCCAAGTTCGGTTATCTGACCGGCTACGACAACCAGTGGATGCCGAACGGAACGCTCACGCGCGGTATGGTCGCCACCGTGCTTTGGCGTGCAGCGGGAAAGCCTTGGGCGGACGCCGCGAACTTTGCCGACGTCGACTACGGGCAATGGTATGGCTCTGCGATCGAATGGGCGCGCCAGTACGGCATCATTTCCGGTTACGGCAACACGAACACCTTCGGTCCGGAAGACGCCGTCACGCGCGAGCAGCTTGCAGTGATGCTCGCGAACTACGCACGCGCCTATGCCAACGTCGGCACTTGGAGCGACGGTTCTCGCCTGAGCACGAAGCCCGATGCAGGCGCTGTGTCCTCGTGGGCATGGGATGCCCTTGCGTGGGCTGTGGACTGTGGCATCATCGCCGGAACGCCAGATGCGAACGGCACCGAATGGATTACGCCGCAGAACAACGCCACGCGCGCCGAGGCAGCAAAGATGCTGACGAAATTCTTGCGCGACGTGCTGTAGCACCAGGATTCGCGCATGCACGCGGTGTCGAGCCTACAATCCGCAACGTACCGAAAAGGGCCTCGAGCAGGGCCCTCTTTTTTATGGAAGGACAGGTGCTGAGCGCAATGTCCCTGTCGACGCTCCCATACCACAGCGGAACTGCGGCCTTCCCAAGCGCGACAGTGTGCTCCATTCCCCCTATATATTGCGCTTGTCGAGCGAACAGGGCGGATATGTTGACTATGGCTTACAACAATTGCGAGTTTTGTGACCACTAACATAGCAGTGCTTTCATATGTGTCAGAACACACTGTTTGCCTATATTTCATGCACGTTTCCGCATATTGTGACAATCAACGGAGCTCCAATTTCCCAATCCAGCCTTTCCTTCAAAGGGGGACATCATGACCAAGGCAATCAATGATTGGAAGACCAAACCTTACGGTCGCGTGATGGACGACAAGGAGATGCGCAAGCGCTCTCATTGGGCTCATCCGTACTGCGTGTTCGATCCGGGCGCTCCCGTCGATATGGATCACGTCGAAGAAATGCTGAAGGGCGGCATCGACGTCCATATCCATGGCGCACCGATCGCTGGTAAGCTGTATGGCCGTCCGAAGATGACGGACACCTGCATCGCTGCGAGCGAAGTTGGCATGAAGGCGCTTGTCTTCAAAGACCACAACACCATGACCAACAATGCTGCTGTCGTGCTGCAGGAAATGCTTGACCTGCGCGCTAAGGAAAAGGCAGAGCTGGGCGAAGTCTTCACTCCTGTTCAGGTCTTCGGCGGCATTACGCTGAACTATCAGGTCGGCGGCATGAACAAGCTGGCTGTCGAAGCCGCTCTGAACACTGGCCGCTGCAAGGAAATCTGGCTGCCGTCCATGAACGCGGCACATCAGCATGAAGCTGTCGCCCTTCCGGGCGAGCCGGATGATCCGGGCATCCGCGTGAGCGACTGCGCCGGCACCCTGACCCCCGAGATGATCGAGATCCTCGACGTCATGGCACAGTACAACGACAACGCTGCCGGCGAGCGCGTGGTCCTCTCTGCCTGCCATGTCTCCAACGAGGAGAAGTTCGACATCCTCGACTACATCAACCGCAAGGGCCTGGACGTCAAGGTTCTCATGGACCATGTGACCCAGGAAATGACCATCGTCACGCCTGACGAGGCCAAGCAGATGATCGACATGGGCGGCTACCTTGAGTTCGCAGAGTGCAGCTGCATCCCGTGGCCGGGCATGGGCGACTGGATTGTCGCGTTCGACTACAGCTTCGACCTCATCAAGGAACTCATCAAGGAGAAGGGCCCGGAGAACCTGGTGCTCATCACCGACGCCGGCCAGCCTGGCAACGAGCCTATCACCGGTTGGCGCTGGTTCCTGAAGTGGCTGCTGGGCAAGGGCGTTTCCGAGTCTGACATCAACGTGATGTTCAAAGAGACTCCGGCCATGCTGCTCGGCAAGATCTAAACCATCGCGACGGGCCGTCGCGAGGTGGGAGAGGAGAGACAGTGAGCACTGCCATCGTATCCGAGATTACCGGCTTCTCCACCCACGACGGCCCGGGCATTCGCACCACGGTCTTCCTGAAAGGATGTCCTCTGCGCTGTGCTTGGTGCTCGAATCCTGAAACATGGATCAAAGAGCGCATGCTGTTCTTCCACGAGAAACGATGCACCGGCTGTGGACGCTGTGCGGACGCATGCCTTCACGGTGCCATCAAGCCTCCGGGGGCGGAGGCGCGCGTGGATCGAGCACGCTGCAAGCTTTGTTTCGAGTGCGTCTCCGCGTGCCTACCTCGTGCCTTAGCGGTCTCCGGCGAGGAATGGACGATAGACGACCTCTTCCGCAGGATCGAGCGCGACAAGCCGTTCTACGGACAGAACGGCGGGTTGACCCTCTCAGGCGGCGAGCCTTTGAGCTCACCCGGGTTTGCCCGAGAGCTGTTCGAACGGTGCAAGCGCGCAGGCATCTCGACAGTGCTCGATACAACGGGCTATGCGCCCGAAGAGACCGTCGAAGCGATACTTCCCTTCACGGACCTCGTGCTTCTTGACTTGAAGCACATGGACGATGCCCAGCATCGGCGTTGGACGGGAGTGGGCAACGAGCTCATCCTCGCCAACGCAGAGCGCATTATGGCAACAGTGCCGACGCGCGTTTCGTTCCCCTTCGTTCCTGAAGCGAACGGATCCGACGAGAACGTGGAGGCAACTGCCCGGTTCGCTGCCGAAAAGGGGGTCGAGTGGGTTGACATCAACCCGCTCCATGCACTCGGCGCGGCGAAATACCAGGGATTAGGCATGGCATCGCCTTTCGAGGACCTGCGCATTCCGACCTCGGATGAGGTGGCGCACGTAAGGGACCTTATGACAAAGCACGGTTTGCAGACGACGATTGGACGAATGATGTGAAGACCCGTGCGTTGGACACGGCTTCAAGGCACCGCCTGCGGGCGGACTATAGAAAGACGAGGTACTCTCATGGCTGATTTGACTACTGAGTTCTTGGGCTACAAGCTGAAGAATCCGGTCGGCGTTTCCTCGTGCGACTTCGGCGAGACGAAGTGGGAAGCACAGCACGTCATCGACCAGGGCATTGGCTGGCTCACCGGCAAGACGGTTCACAAGATTGACGGTCCGCACCGTTGGCCGCGCCCGTACTTCTATCCGCTGAAGCGCTTTAGCAACGACTTCAAGGACACCTGGGTTGCTTCTCAGATGTTCTCGAAGATTCCGTACGACGAGTGGATGAGCAAAGAAGGTCCCGCTATCGTCGAGCTGTGCCGCAAGAACAACGTCATGTACATTGGCTCCATGAACGCTGCAGGCATGGATCCGGAAAACTGGCTGCCTATCCTCCGCGACCTTGAGTCCATCGGCGTCGACGCCATCGAGCTCGACACGGGCGGCCCGCACGCAACCTTCGGCGCGGTCGAGTCTGAGATTGACTGCGGTGCTCCGCAGGCTATGGACCCGGAGAAGTCCGGCGCTATCGTGAAGATGTGCACCGAGGCCGTCGATGTCCCGATCATCTTCAAGGCGACCCCGCAGTGCGTGAACCAGGCTGCAGTATCTCACTCCGTCGTGAGGAACGGCGCTGCCGCTATCACCGCGAACAACACCTTCTATGGTACCTGGATTGACCCCGAGACCGCTTCCTTCTACGGCGGCCCCTACGCAGTCGGCTTCTCCCTCGGCCGTATCTTCCAGCCGTTCTCTATCGCGAAGGTTCTTGAGACCACCGCGTCTGTCAAGGGCGTTCCGCTGATCGGCGTCGGCGGCATCGGCACCTGGGATGACTGCGTCCGCTACATGATGGCCGGCGCGACCGTTGCAGGCCTGTGCTCGCTCATCTACAGCCGTGGTGCTGGCATCTTGAAGGACTGCATCGAGGGCATGAGCGACTTCATGGATCGCAAGGGCTACAAGCACACTTCCGAGTTCATCGGTTGCTGCGTCGAAGACTTCGGTTACGTCCGCGACTGGCCGCGCGAGGAGATTATGGCAAAGGATACCCCGATCGTTCCGCAGTTCGATATGGACAAGTGCACCGGTTGCGGCACCTGCGCCAAGCTTTGCCCGTACTTCGCCATCTCCATGGAAGACGGCAAGCCGCAGGTCGACCTCGAGCACTGCATGGGTTGCGGTTGGTGCATGGGCTACTGCCCGCAGTACAAGGATCCGGTCATCAAGATGGTTCGTCGCGACAACGGCAAGGTCGTCTGGGATGGCCATGGCGTGCACGACAAGTGGATTCTCGACAATGCGTAATCGAGTTCGACTCGCACGTTCTTAGTCTGAATTGAGGCTGAAGCCCGCGTTCGACCCACACCGGGCAGCGCGGGCTTCTTACTACCGAACAAAGAGGGAATGATGCTCCACCCCTCCAGCCTGCATGCAACCCCTCCTCATGCAGACCCGGAGCAGGCATTCATGAATGAAGAAAGGAGACGCTCTATGGCCGACAAGCAGTTTGCTGATCGCGAGATTACGGGTACTCCGAGCACGCCGCGCGTAGAGAAGCGCTATCGCGACCTCCTTAACGAAGAGGCTTACGTTGACTCTCAGCGCGCTGTTCTGTACACGGAGTACATGAAAGAACACTGGAACGAGCCGCTGTACTTGCGTGCAGGTGGTGCGTACAAGTACGTCCTTTCCAACCTGACCCCGAAAATCTGGGACGACGAGCTTATCGTCGGCTCCCAGTCCCGTTATTTCCTGGGCACGCAGGTGTATCCCGAATACGAGACCTGGATGCTCGAAGGCTTCAAGGACATCAAGCGCGAAGAAGAAGCCTACATGGAAGGCACCCTTCAGAAGAAAGAGGGCGACCGTCTGGGCATCTACCGCATCTATCCGGAAGATTCCGCGAAGATCCTGGAAGTGTGCGGATTCTGGGAGGGCAAGGATTGGCGCAGCCAGTCCGAAGCCGTGCTGAAGGACACCGTTGAAGACTACGACTACGTCGAGATGATGCAGGCTCAGCTGCTGTTCCTGCGCTTCATGTTCGACGTGCCGGAAGGGCGCGTTATCGCCGATTACCAGAAGGTCATCGACATGGGCGTCAACGGCTTGATCGACGTGTGCAAGAGCCATCTCAAAGAAATCGGCATGCCGGAAAATGCTGCTGAATTCGATAAGTACAACTTCTACAAGGGCACCATCCTTGCGCTTGAGGGCGTTATCGCCTTTGCGAACAACTATGCCGACGAGGCCCTGCGCCTTGCCGACGAATGCGAGGACGAAGCACGCGCCAACGAACTGCGCGAGATCGCTGCTATCTGCCGCAAGGTGCCTGCAGAGCCTGCTGAGACGTTCCGCGAGGCTATGCAGTCTTGGTGGTTCGCGCACCTGTGCATCTTCATCGAGCTCAATGGCCGCGGCATGAGCCCGGGTCGTTTCGACCAGTACATGTACCGCCCGTACCTGGCCTCGAAGGCCGCAGGCGACATCACGGACGAAGAAGTGCTCGAGTACTTTGAGCTCATGCGCATCAAGTGCACCGAGCTTACGCGCTCCCACGCAACCTTCACCGAATCTTACCTGGGCGGTTCTATCTATCAGAACCTCACCCTGGGCGGCGTCGACCGCTATGGCAAGCCGGCGGAAAACGAGCTTTCCCTGCTCGTCCTCAAGGCAAGCATCAATGTTCGCACCTGGCAGCCGACGCTGTCCGTGCGTTGGCGCGACGATATGTCCAAGGAGTTCAAGGATGCCGTCGTCGAGTGCATCAAGGCCGGAAACGGCTATCCTGCGCTGTTCAACGACAAGATGGGCACAGAGCGCTTCCTGAAGGTCACGGGCGCAAGCCTCGAAGATGCGCGCGACTGGGCTCCGTGCGGCTGCGTCGACATGGACATCTGCGGCAAGCGTATGCCTATGTACGCCGTTAACCCGACGAACAACATGAAGATCCTCGAACTCGTCATGCACAACGGCGTGAACCCGGTGACGGGCGACCTGATCATCAAGAGCCACATCGATTTCGAGAACGCAACGTTCGAAGAAATCCTCGAAGAGTACGACCGCATGCTGCGCTATGTCGTCCGTCGCGAAGAGGAGTACTGGAACACCATTATGGCCGTGCACAATGCACTGGGCCTCGTGCACCCGTTCCTCTCTGCGCTGCTCGACGACTGCCTCGAGAAGGGCACGGACGCCTACAACGGCGGTTGCCGCTACAACGACGCTGCGTACGCCATCTCGGGCGGTTACGTGAACGTGGCGAACGCGCTCGCTTCCATCAAGAAGAACGTGTTCGAGGACAAGAAGTTCACGCTTGCCGAGCTCAAGGCAGCGCTCGATGCGAACTTCGAAGGCTATGAGGAAATTCAGAAACTGTGCCTCGACGCTCCGAAGTACGGCAACGACAACGACTATGTCGACCAGATTCTCGTCGACCTGTACAACGGCTGGTCCGATGCCACCGCACAGGTCACGAACTGGGTCGGCGGCGTCTGGCAGCCTTCGACGCTTTCCGTCACCACCCAGGTCATCTTGGGCAAGGCGTGCGGCGCGAGCGCGGACGGCCGCAAGGCGAAAGAATCCTTGGCCGACGGCGCCATCTCGGCATTCCCGGGCACGGACGAGAACGGTCCGACCGCGCTCATCCGCTCGGCGACAAAGGTCGAGGACATGAACCTGCAGTCCACGCTGTTCAACATCAAGTTCAACCCGACTGCCATCGAAGGCCAGGCGGGCACGGACAAGTTCATCGGCCTGAACGACGCCTACTTCAACTTGGGCGGCTACCAGGTCCAGTACAACATCGTTGACCGCAACATGCTTCTCGATGCGCGCGAGCATCCCGAGAACTACTCCGACCTCATGGTTCGCGTGGCTGGCTTTACCGCCCGCTTCATCGACCTTGGTCCGGACATCCAGCAGCAGATTATCGACCGCACCGAATACGACGCGGTCTGATACGTACCAAGAGGGGCGCTTGCGCCCCTCTCATCCTAAGGAAGTGAACGGATATGGCTGAAGCGAAGAAATACCATCGCCTTCCTTACGGCGTGGTCGCCTTTATCCTGCAATTGTTCCTCGGCCTCATTTACGGCTGGTCGCTGTTCATTGCGCCGCTTGAGGCAGATTTCGGATGGGCTCGTTCCGACACCTCGCTCATCTTTACGATTTCCATGATTTTCTTCTGTGTCGGCAACCTGGTGGCAGGCTGGCTGTCAAAGCGCCTTTCTCCGCGCGCGATTATCTTCATCGCGGCCGTGGCGGCGGGCGTTGGCTTCCTGGCTTCGTCGTTTACCCAGGTGCTTCCGTGGATTTTCGTTTCCTACGGCGTGTTCTGCGGCTTCGCGGTCGGCGTTGCAGGCAACTGCAGTCTGGCGACGGCGCTGAAATGGTTCCCCGATCGCCAAGCGATCGCCTCGGGCTGCATGCTCATGGGCATGGGCTTCGGCAGTGCGGTGCTCGGACCTCCGGTCAACACGCTGCTTGCTGCTATTGGCTGGCGTACGACCTTCCAGGTGTTGGCAGTCGTGTTCTTTGTGATCCTGGTGATCGGAGCTGTCGTTCTGCATAACCCGCCCGAAGAGTACTCTAAGCAGCTCCTTGCGAAGGCCCACGAGCGCGATACGGTCGCTGGCAAGGACTTCACCCTGCCCGAGATGATTCGCACGAAGGCCTTCTGGCTGTACCTGTGCTGGATTATCCTCATCTCCTCCGGCGGTCTGGCGCTTATCTCCAACGCCGTTCCGGCAGCCCAGGACATCCTTGTTCTATCCATGGACGCTTCTGCCGCTCTCGCGGTCGCCACGTCTGCTATGGGCGCCATCTCGGTGTTCAACGGCCTTGGCAAGCTTGGTCTGGGCCTTATTTGGGACAAGCTGGGCTATCGTCGTGCGTTCATCATCATCTCGAGCGTGTACGCGATCTCTATGATTCTGTGCATCGCGGCCGTCACGTCCTCGAGCCTGCCACTCGTTGTTGCTGGCTTCATTTGCCTTGGCCTTGCATACGGCGGCGTCATCTCTTCGTCCTCTGCCATTACCGGCAGCTTCTTTGGACCGAAGAACTACAGCATGAACTACGCCTGCATCACGTGCCAGATGATCATCGCGTCGGCTATCGGCCCGACCATCGCCGGCATGTTCAAGACGGCATCGGGCAGCTACCTGAGCGCCTATATCGTGTTCCTTGTGTTCGCGGTCTTGTCGTTCTTGCTGCAATTCCTGGTGAAGCGTCCTGACGACGGCACTTCTGCCAAATAGGAATCGGGCGACATGCAAGCAAGCCTGGTTAAAGCCGGGCTGACTAAAAGGGAAGGGGCGGGCTCAACCGCCCCTTCCCGTAAACGGTGCGCAACCTGTTCCGGCAGACGTCGGAACGCAAAAGGGACGGGATAGGCGTTCGTGCGTCTATTCCCGCCTGGCTGCGAAGCTTGCCTTCGCATTCGTCCTGGATTAGGCCAGGACGCCACAGGCGATAGGAGGCCGACCGTGTTCAAAAAAGACACCCTTATCATGGCGCTCATCCTGGGCGTCTCTATTGCGGCGGTAGCCGTCATAGCCGTCCTGATCGGGGGATATCCCACCTGGCCCGGCTATTTTCTGGTACTGCTGTTTTTCCTTGGTAAATGTGAGAAGAAAAAAGAGCTGCTCGACGTGTTCCTGGGAGGCGCGGTCGGCATCTTCTGGGCGCTGGGCTGCTCTGAGCTCACCAACCTGCTTGCAGGCGCACTGCCGTTCGCCGCTGCATTGGGCATCACCCTGATCGTCGGTATCTTCGTGCTGGCTGCGCTCAATGACGTCTGCCCGCTCGTGTTCAACAACTTCTCGTTCGTCTACTACCTGATCGGTGCATTGTTTACGCCACAGCAGACCGTCGAATGGCTTGTTTCGCTCGTTGGCTTCGGTGCGATTTTCTCTGCGATGGTATTCGGCGGTATGTACCTGTTCCTCGAGCGCCCTGCGAAAGCGCGTGCAGCACGGGCACTCGAGCAGTCCGAGCAGAAGGAAGAGGCTGCGGCGTAGCGTATTTCTCGTGCGCGCATCTTGGCCGTGCACGAGCGCGCGCAATGCCACATGCACACCGAGCGCATGTGGCATTGCCGCTGACCTCGTACCAATTTGGCAAATTCCATGCGATGTTTGCGCCCGAGAAAACACCTGAAGCACGCTTTCCGGAATGAAAAGCGGAATTCGCGAAATGGGTGCACTGAACTTGCAGCGTTCAAGAGGCGAGGGGCGCAAACATCGTTGGCTTTTTGACAAAACGCAATAATTGCAGCTAATGCACGGTGAGCTTTCGCTTGGCGTGGGCACCATGCAGGCGTTGACGAACCTCCATCCATTTGATGGTCTGGCACAGTGTTTTGATCGCGAGATTGATGTCGCCGTCGAGCGCTTGCTCTAAAAGAATGCGCCGGATTTCTTTCAGACGGTGCCGCACTGTATTGAAGTGAACGCCGAGCACTTCGGCGGAACGCTCGACGGACTCGTCGCATTCAGCGTATGTGACCAGCGTATTGAAGAAATCGCTGCCATTGAGATGGTCGTGGCGTTTGAGCCGACCAAGCGTGTCGTCGATGTAATGGTTGAATTCCTGGTAGTTGCGCGGATTCAGCAAGATGGAGTAAATACCCAGGCGCTCGAACTGGTACACCGTATTCTGATGGTTGTTCGCGACTGCGAACCAAAGCGCATTCTGTGCTTCGTAGTAGCTGCGCGAAAGATGGATGAGGAAGTTGGTTTCCAGGCTCATGCCGAAATACCAAGCAATCCCCGCATTGACAGAACGAAGCTCTTCAAGAAGGCGACCGCACGCGGCATTAAGCTGCCCTGCTTCGCCTTCTTCGAGCTCCATAACGAGCAAACGCGTTTCGAACATTTCGAAACCGTATTTGAACCCTGCCGCCTTGCGCGCTTCGTTGAAGGCATGGTCGCTTAACCGCTCTTCGCTCCATACGGCAACAACGCCCATGAGCTGCTTTGCATCCCATCCCAGCGATGCGAGGCGATTACGGGATACTGCCGCGTCTTCGTTGCCGATAGCAAGGTTTTTAAGCAGGCTTTCGTCGAACGTACAGTCTCGATCGTTCGTTTCCGTTCGGAACACTTCGTAGGTAATGGAATTGATGATGGATGCAGGCGTGGGCTCGGGCGGCACCAGCACGATAGGAAAGCCCAGCGAGTCGGCAGACTGGATAAGCTCGTCAGGAATGTCCTTGAGATAGCGATTCCGCTTTATGGCGATACCCGAGACGTGCTTCTCCGAAAGCTGTCGCACCAAGCTGCAGTAGGGCCCTGAGTAGTTCGCAAGCGCGCGGGCGTTCGAAAGGATAAGCGTGCCGCTGGGAATGAACTCAATACTGTCGTTGCTTTCCATAAGCGATATGCCTTCGACCGTGTTGTCGATTCCGCGTGCACCCGCAATGATGGTCGACCCCCGCAGAGCAGGCAGTTGCAACACGTCACGTACAGAGATTCCCATATACGTCAGCCTCCTCTTGACACCGCATGGATATTTAAAGTTACCAAGCTCTGTTGGTATAAGTCAAGCGACTGTTTTGCTGCGCACAAAAGACCTTTCGTATCTCGACTGACTGTGTTCAATTACCCGGCCTCTTTGCCGCGGATTGTTATTACTCACAACATAACCCAGCTGACGTAGCGCAATGCATGATCTGTTTGGTTGTTATAGGAGCAAGGCGACGGTGTGCGCTTGCGTTCAACTAGGCTTCAGGTGATACGTTCAGACAGCCATGGCAACCTTCCGCATGGCAGTGCAACGAATTCCGCTCAACACGGACGTCTGAGAGCGTTGCGAGCGCAACCGTGCGGACTATCGAGCCGCATGCCGTTAGCATCCTGCGCGGCTCCGGTAAGAGGCTGCACGATCGGCAGGAAAACTACCGCTGCTTCGCACAAGCGAGTGAAAGGGGTGGTCGCTCAAGGAATGGGCATGCAAATTGGATATTCGCGCCTCAATATGCATTTCTGAATTGTTTCAACCACAATCTCTATTAGCGTGCGTTGTGTGCGCCGCCCGATTTCGGCACAAGCTGTAGGGGGCAGCGTATGCTTCAAGCTGTTGGAGGCGATTTGCCGCTCACGCTGCCGAACGACCCGGCCGCCCCTTAAAGGTGAGGCGCGCGGTTCCATTTACCGAATGATTGACCCTGCATAGAGGGGAGGTAAGGGGAGGGCCGCTCCAGTTTGGTACAGTGTGCTCGGGCGGCGGTTCGCCGCTCTTTTCATTGGTCTTCGAAGAAGGGGGAAGGTCGTGGAACTGCTTGCATTCCTGATGATTTTTCCGCTCGTCGTTGCGGCCGTGCTGTTGCTCGTCCGCAGCAACGGGGCGCGAAAGGTCATCGTCGGCGGCTCGGCAGCCATCATCGCGGTGGCGTCGCTCGTGCTCGTCGGCATGTACCTGGGGGCAGGACGCGTCGAGTTCGAGTTCTCCTCGAGCGCGCTGAGCATCCTGTGCACCGTGGTCGACGTAGCTTTGAGCCTGCTGGTGCTCGGCTATGCCGTCCGTTATAAGAACGCGCTGGCCGGCGTGCTCGCTGTCGTGATGGTGGTGCTCGCCATCGGCTTCGAGGTCGTGGCCGCCCACGGCATCGAGGTCGTGCACGGCTTCTACGTGGACGCGCTCACGCTGCTCATGGTCGCCGTCATCGGCGTCATCGGCTCCGGTATCTGCGTCTACGCGCTCGGCTACATGGAGGACTTCCAGGCGCACGAGCCCGAAGGCGCCGCGGACAGGCGCCCGCTGTTCTTCGCGCTCATGTTCCTGTTCCTCTCCGCCATGTACCTGATTGTCTTCTCCGATAACATGGCCTGGCTGTTCACCGGCTGGGAGATCACGACGGTCTGCTCCTTCCTCCTTATCGGGTACACCCGCACCGAGGAGGCCATCCGCAACTCGTTCCGCCAGATCATCATGAACATGATCGGCGGCCTCGCCTTCATCCTCGGCCTGTACTACTGCGCGATCGTGCTCGGCGAGCTCTCGCTCGAGACGTTCATCGCGGTCGGCAACTACGCGCCGGTGGTGGCGGCCCTGCCCGCGGCGCTGCTCGCTCTCGCCGGCATCACGAAGGCAGCCCAGATGCCGTTCCACACCTGGCTTCTGGGCGCTATGGTGGCGCCGACGCCGACCTCGGCGCTGCTCCATTCCTCGACGATGGTCAAGGCGGGCGTCTTCCTGCTGCTGAAGCTCGCTCCGGTGTTCGCCGTCTCGCTCATCCCGGGCGCGATGGTCGTGCTCACGGGCGGCATCACGTTCATGCTCTGCTCGTTCATGGCCATCAGCCAGTCCAACGCCAAGCGCGTCCTGGCGTACTCCACCATCGCGAACTTGGGCCTGATCACCGCCTGCGCCGGCGTCGGCACGCCCGAGGCCATCTGGGCCGGCATGTTCCTGCTGCTCTTCCACGCGATCGCCAAGTCCCTGCTCTTCCTGTGCGTCGGCACGGCAGAGCACCACATCGGCTCGCGCGACATCGAGGACATGGACCTGCTCTTCGAGCGCATGCCGAAGCTCGCACGCCTCATGATGCTCGGCATCATGTGCATGTTCATCGCCCCGTTCGGCATGCTCGTGGCGAAGTGGGCCACGCTCGTGACCTTCGTGGACACGGGCCAGGTCGCCCTGATCGTCCTGCTCGCGTTCGGCTCCGGTGCCACGTTCATGTTCTGGGCTAAGTGGCTCGGCAAGCTCGCAGGCATCGCGGGCTCTCTCGAGAACGTCGAGCTCACCGTCCACCGCAGCGAGTGGATCGCGACCGGCGTCATGGCAGCGCTCATCGTGCTGTGCTGCGTCGGCATGCCGCTCTTGTCCTGGGGCATCGTCGAACCGTACGTCTACACCGTCTACGGCACCGTCGCCGGGGATATCTCGGACGGCAACCTCTGGCTGGCGGCCATCATGTGCGCCTTTATCGCCATCGTGCTCTTCGCAGGGCTGGGCAGCAAGGGCAAGGGCCGTCGCGTGGACATCTACCTTGCCGGCGCGACTGCCGAAAAGGGCGAGCGCCGCTTTATCAACTCGCTGTCCGGCGCCACCGAGGCTACCGCCCGCAACTGGTACATGGAAGGCATCTTCGGCGAGAAGACCATCCGTCCGATCGGCGAGCTCTGCTGTGCCGTGATCATCGTCGTCGCCCTGGCCGCCGCGTGCGCCGGCGTGCTGGCGCTCTAGAAAGGAGGAAGCCATGTACGGACTTGACACCGTTGTCGCGACTATCGTTGCGACCATCGTCTTCGCCATCCTGGCTCCCATCGTGGGCTGCCTCCTGGCAGGCCTCGACCGAAAGGTCTCCGCGCGCATGCAAGGCCGCGTAGGACCGCCGCTTCTGCAGCCGTACTACGACGTCCGCAAGCTCATGGGCAAAGAGCGCGCCTCTGTCAACGGCTCTGAGAGCGTCTACGTGACGTGCGCCATCCTGTTCACGTTCATCGCAGGCGGCGTGTTCTTCGCGGGCGGCAACTTCCTGCTTTCCGTCTTCCTGGTCACGCTGTCGGCGCTGTTCTTCATCATCGCGGCCTACAGCACGCGTTCTCCCTACGCCGAGATCGGTGCTCACCGCGAGACCTTGCAGGTCATGTCCTACGAGCCCATGGTCCTGCTCATGGCAGTCGGCTTCTTCATGGCCATCGGCACGTTCGACACCGCGGGCGTGTTCACGGCAGAGCTTCCCGCCATCTGCAGCGTCTGGGGTGTCTTCCTGGGCTTCCTGTTCGTGCTGACTATCAAATTGCGCAAGTCGCCCTTCGACCTCTCCATGAGCCATCATGCGCACCAGGAGATCGTCCGCGGCGTGACCACCGAGATGAGCGGCCCGACGCTGGCCAAGGTCGAGATCATGCACTGGGCGGAGAACGTGCTGTTCCTTTCCTGGACCGCCATCTTCTTCGTGTGGGCGAACCCGGCGTCCATCGCCCTGGCCGTCGTCGTGGGCATCGTCGCCTACTTCCTCGAAGTGTTCATCGACAACAACTTCGCCCGCGTGAAATGGCAGGCCATGCTGAAGAGCGCCTGGGCGGTCGCCCTCGTGCTCGGCGGCATCAACATCGCGGTCCTCGCGTTCATCTAAGGAGGTGCGGGATATGACGTACGCAACTAAATCGCCCTGGGTCATCCACTACGACGCCTCCAGCTGCAACGGCTGCGACATCGAGGTGCTCGCGGCGCTCTGCCCGGGCTACGACGTGGAGCGCTTCGGCATCATCAACACGGGCAACCCGAAGCATGCCGACATCTTCCTCGTGACCGGCAGCGTCAACGAGCGGAATATCCACGTGGTGAAAGAGATCTACGACCAGATGCTGGAGCCCAAGGTCGTCGTCGCCTGCGGCATCTGCGCCTGCTCCGGCGGCATCTTCCACGACTGTTACAACGTCATCGGCGGCGTGGACCAGGCCATCCCGGTGGACGTGTACGTGCCCGGATGCGCCGTCCGTCCCGAGTCGATCGTCGACGGCGTCGTGCAGGCGCTTGGCATCCTGGAGGAGAAAGCGAAGGCGCTTGCCGAGGGCAAGGCGCCCGCCGAAGAGAAGGAAGGAGGCGAGTAGCATGGCGTTCGAGGCGAAATTCATGGAAATGGGCGCCGAAGACGTCCTGCGTTGCGCCCAAGACCACAAAGCGCGCGGCTGGCGGTTCGTCCAGCTGCTCTGCACGAACACCGAAGACGGCATCGACGTGCAGTACACCTACATGAAGGACGAGACCATCGAGAACTGGACGGTCAAGTCCGTGAAGAAGGGCGAGTCCATCCCCTCCATCACGGACTACTTCCTGGCCGCCTTCGTGTTCGAGAACGAGTCCCACGACCTCTTCGGCATCGACATCCAAGGCATCGCCATCGACTTCCAGGGCCGCTTCTACGACGTGTCCGTCCCCGAGCCGATGACCGTCATCTCGCCTGCGCAGAAGGCTGCGCGCGAAAAGGCGGCGAAGCTTGCGGCAGCCAAGGCCGCGAAGGAGAAGGCGGACGCAGCGCCTGCGGCGGACGCCGAGCTCGAGGCGAAGCTCGCCGGCATGGACCCGGAGAAGGCCGCTAAGGTTCGCGCCGCTATGGAAGCGAAGGCCAAGAAGGCAGCCGCCGCCCAAGAGCAGGCCGCGCCTTCCGCCGATGCGGAGCTCGAAGCGAAGCTTGCGGGCATGGACCCGGAGAAGGCCGCGAAGGTGCGCGCGGCCATGGAGGCAAAGAAAGCGCGCGAGGCCGCGAAGGCCGCGCCCGAAGGGAAGGGGGAGTAGCATGGGAAAAGCGACCGTCATCCCGTTCGGCCCGCAGCACCCGGTGTTGCCGGAGCCGCTCCATCTGGACCTCGTGGTCGAGGACGAGAAGGTCGTCGAGGCCATCCCGCAGATCGGCTTCGTGCACCGAGGCCTTGAGAAGCTCGTCGAGACGCGCGACTACAACCAGTTCGTCTACGTCGTCGAGCGAATCTGCGGCATCTGCGCGTTCGGCCATTCCATGGGCTATGCCGAGACCGTTGAGTCCCTGATGGGCATCGAGATCCCCGACCGCGCGAAGATGCTGCGCGTCATCTGGCACGAGCTCTCCCGAGTCCATTCCCACATCCTGTGGATGGGCCTGGCGGCTGACGCCTTCGGCTTCGAGAGCCTGTTCATGCACTGCTGGCGTCTGCGCGAGCGCGTGCTCGACCTGTTCGAAGCCACCACGGGCGGGCGCGTCATCTTCTCCGTCGTGAAGGTGGGCGGCGTCGTCCGCGACATCGACGACGACCAGCTGAAGCGCTTTGTCGACGTGCTCGAGGGCATCAAGGACGAGTACCGGCAGATCTGCGACGTCTTCTTGACCGACCGCTCGGTCAAGAACCGCACGGTCGGCGTCGGCGTCATCAGCCATGACGACGCGCTGGCGCTCTCCATGGTCGGCCCGTTCGTCCGCGCTTCCGGCGTCAAGCAGGACGTGCGTCTGCTCCGCAAAGCCGGCTACGACATGCTCGACGGCTTCGAGACGATCACGGCGTCGGACGGCGACTGCTACGCCCGCGCGAAGGTCCGTGCGCTCGAGGTGCTCCAGTCGATCGACATCATCGAGGAGATGATCCGCAAGCTCGTTCCCGGCGAGATCGCTGTCGCGGTCAAGGGCAACCCCGCCGACGGCGCAGAAGCCTGCAACGTGCTCGAGCAGCCTCGCGGCGAATGCTACTACTACGCGCGCGGTAACGGCTCCAAGAACCTGGAGCGCATGCGCATCCGCACGCCCACGTCACAGAACCTGGCGGGCATGACCACTGCGCTGGCAGGCTGCGACCTGGCAGACGTCAACATGATCGTGCTCACCATCGACCCCTGCATCAGCTGCACGGAAAGGTAGGCGAGGATGAGCACGTTCAAACTGGGCAAGATGACCCTGGGAGGCCTCTTCAAGAAGCCCGAGACCATTCAGTACCCGGTCCAGCACCGGTTCGCGCCGGAAGGGCGCAAGGGCCATATCACCGTCGACATCGACACGTGCATCCTGTGCGGCGTCTGCATGAAGAAATGCCCCACGGGCGCCATCGAGGTCGACAAGAAGGCCGGCGTCTGGTCGATCGACCATTTCCGCTGCATCCAGTGCGGCTACTGCCATCGCGAGTGCCCGAAGGACTGCCTCACGATGGACCCAGCGCTCCCGACCGTCGCAGGCCAAAAGCACCGCGAGACGTTCGAGAAGCCCGCGAAGGAAGCTGCCGCCGAAGCGTAGCGCGCACGGCATCCCTTTGCCTTTTTGAGATGGCCGCGCTTGCTGATATTGCAAGCGCGGCCATCGTGCATTGTGTGCTCTCGATGCAGAGCGAAACCGCTTGCTTCGCTCTGCAGGCGCTTTGCTCCACGGTTTTCAACCACGCAGAAGGTAACGGCTCGTCCACGGTCGGTGGACGTTTCTGGGACAAAGGAAGCTTTCTCGAAAAAGCTGCTACACTAAGCACCGCCTAAAGCGAAAGGCCGATTCCACAAGGGCATGCGCGCATGCCCTTTGTTGCGTGAGGGGAGGGGACGACGATGGATGACGCGGTGCGCAAAAGCGCGGAAGAAGAAGTGACCGATCGCATCCTGACGGTCCCGAACGTCATTTCATTCATTCGCCTCTGTATGGTGCCGGTGTATTTCTGGGCGCTCATGAGCGGGCGCGACATCGCCGCCTGCATTCTTTTTGCCGTTGCGGCAGGCACCGACTTTCTTGACGGGCAGATTGCACGGCGCACGCACTGCGTTTCGAGGCTCGGACAACTTCTTGACCCTGCGGTCGACCGCATCCTTATGGTCGCTGGCGTGGTCGGCCTGCTGCTGGTCGGCCGGCTGCCGGTCTGGATCGTCCTGGTGGTCTTAGCGCGCGATGCGCTGCTGCTTGCAGGCGGCGCCTATCTTCTGAAGCGCTGGAAGACGCGGGTGGCGGTTATCTATCCGGGAAAGGTCGCGACCACGCTTTTGTTCGTCGGATTTGCCGGCCTTCTGCTCAATATGCCGCAGATACCGGGTCTCGGCATCGTGGACGCGGCATGGCTTCCAGGCTTTAACGCTGCAAGCACGTCCTGGGGAATTTGGTTCATCTATGCTGGCCTTGCGCTCGCTCTTTGCACGACGGCATACTACCTCTACGCTGGCGTGTCCAAAATGCAGCAGGCACGCCATGCGGAACAGTCCGGCCAGCGCGCTTAGTGCAAAGCGCGCACATGACCGTGCGGTCAACTCTTTCCCGGCGGCGCGCTATCCGAAAGGTGTTTTCTGGACGGAAGCGAAAACCTAGAAGCGTCGTCGAACGCTGCTGCATGCCTCCGAGCGCCCACACCGAACGAACTCCCGGAGTTTCCCCAGGTGAAACAACTCCTATTTGCAGCAAGACGCACGGGAAACAGCCTCCCGACCTCATCTGTTCCACCCAGATGCTTCTCAGTCTCCGTTTCCGTCCACAAACGGGCTCTCGCTTGTCGCAGCAGGAAGAGCGAAGCCAGCAAGCGCGCTGGAAAGTAAAATGCGACAGGCAAAATGCGGCAACATTTTGAGCGCAAAGCGCGCGAAAGAGCCGTACAGCGCGCCTTTTTGTATGAGTTCTACGAGACGAAACGGGCAATTGCTTTGCACATACTTAGTTCTCTTTTCGCTTTCGTTTCATGCTGCTGCAAACACGGAAAAAATAGGTAGAATGGAACAATTCGGCGCAGGGTTGCCCGACGGACGACCCTGCTCACTGTACTTGAGACAACGAGCATGCGTGCGGTAGTCTCGCCAGAACGTACCGTACGCTCGTTGAGCCCATCTGCCCGCTGAAGAGACGAAGAAAGGTACCGACGTGATATTCCAGCCCGAGTTCGAAACCTTGCCACCGGAGGAGCTGCGTTCGCTGCAGACTGAACGTTTGAAGAAGCTTGTCCATTACGTCTATGAGCGCGTTCCGTTCTATCGCGAGTCTTTCGACGCCGCGGGCGTGAAGCCTGACGACATCCAGACGATCGAAGACCTCCAGAAGCTGCCGTTCACCACGAAGCAGGATATGCGCGACGCATACCCCTTCAAGATGTTCGCCGTTCCCATGGAGGACGTCCGTCGTATCCACTGCTCGTCCGGCACGACGGGCACGGCAACGGTCGTCGGCTACACGGAGCGAGACCTGCAGGTGTGGGGCGAATGCTTCGGACGCTTCATCACTTCCGCTGATTGCGGCAAGGGCTCTATCGTCCAGGTCGCATACGGCTACGGCCTGTTCACGGGCGGCCTGGGCGCTCATGCGGGCGCAGAGGCGGTCGGCGCTATCTGCCTGCCTATGTCTTCGGGCAACACGAAGCGCCAGGTCCAGCTCATGCACGATTTCGGTACGGACGTCCTTGCGTGCACGCCTTCGTATGCATTGCTGATTGCTGACACCGCGATCGAAATGGGCTATAACCCGGCGAAGGACTTCAAGATCAAGGCCGGCATCCTGGGCGCGGAGCCCTGCTCCGAGGGCATGCGCCGCGACATCGAGCGCAAGCTCGGCATCCAGGTTCACGACATCTACGGCCTCTCCGAAATCATGGGCCCGGGCGTTGCGTGCGAGTGCGAATGCCAGAACGGCCTGCATGTCTGCGAGGACCACTTCATCATGGAAATCGTGAACCCGGAGACTTTCGAGCCGGTCCCCGATGGCGAATGGGGCGAGCTTGTCATCACCACGCTGTCGAAGGAGTGCTCGCCGCTCGTGCGCTACCGTACGCGCGACATTACCCGCATCATCCCGGGCGAATGCAAGTGCGGTCGCACGTTCCGCCGTATCGACCGTATCGCCGGTCGTACCGACGATATGATGATTCTGCGCGGTGTGAACGTCTTCCCGTCGCAGATCGAGGAAGTCATGATGTCTTTCCCGGAGATCGCCGCACAGTACCAGCTCATTCTGACGCGCCGCGGTCCGCTGGACCATGTCGAGCTTCAGGTCGAGCCCGTTCCGGACTTCCCGTTCGACGAAATCCGCCGTCTCGAGCAGCTTAAGCGCGACCTGGGTGCCGCTCTTAAGAGCAACCTCCAGATCAAGGTCGACGTCAAGATCGTGGAGCCGAAGACCATCGCACGTTCCGAGGGCAAGGCGAAGCGCATCATCGACCTGCGATAACAGGGCGATGCGAGAGTAGAGGAGTACATCTTATGATTTCCCAGCTGACCATTTTCCTGCAGAACAAGGAAGGCCGCCTGGCCAGCGCTTGCCGCGCACTGGGCGATGCCGGCGTGAACATGCGCTCGTTGTGCATCGCCGACACGCGCGATTTCGGCGTTGTCCGCATCATCTGCGACACCCCGCGCAAGGCATGCGACCACCTGGTCGAGGAAGGATTCCGCGCCACGCTCGTTCCGGTCATTGCCGTGAAGGTCGGCGACCGTCCGGGTGGTCTTGCCTCGCTGCTCGAATTGTTGGACGAAAAGGGTATGAACGTCGAGTACGGATACTGCTTCTCGTACCAGGAGGGCGAAGACGCTATCGACGTGCTGAAGATTTCCGACGAAGCGGTCGAGCTTGTTCTCAAGGACGCTGGCTATCAGCTGCTTGACCCTGCTGATCTGTACGTGGAGGATTAATGCGCGCATTCTTTTTCGCGCGTGCTCGCAAGGCCGTAGGCGCTGTGGTCGCCTGCGGCCTTGCCGCCGCTTTGACGATGGGCACGTTCGCCGTCCCGGCCTTCGCGGAAGTCCGCAATGCGGACATCGTGCTCGGCCAGACGGTCGAATCGCGCGGTCTTACGGTTGCGAACAGCCCTAACATCGTGGCGAGCTACGCGCTGCTCATGGACGAAGACGGCACCGTCTATTTCGAACGCGATGCCGACACCGAATCGAAGATCGCTTCCATTACGAAGGTCATGACCGCAATCGTGGCGCTCGATGACGCGCCTGATGCAACGGTAACCGTATCCGCCGAAGCAGCTTCGGTCGGAGAATCTTCCGCACAGCTCATCGAGGGCGATACTATGTCGATGTCGGATGCGGTGAAAGCGCTCCTCGTCATGTCCGGCAACGATGCTGCGCAGGCTATCGCAGAGACCGTCGGCGCGCAGCGGCTTTCCACCCAGGGCGGCGACACGTCGGATTCCGAAGCATGCGTTCAGGCGTTCATTGACCGCATGAACGAGAAGGCTTCCGAGCTTGGTCTTGAGAACAGCGTGTTCCGCAATCCGCACGGGCTCGACGACGGCTCGTGGGAGGGAGATCATCATTCGACCGCACGCGATGTCGCGACCATGGTGCGCTATGCCATGCAGAACGAGACGTTCCGCAATAGCGTGAACTCCGCGACCGACGTCATCACGGTCGAGCGCGACGGTGATGAGACGACGCTCGAGCTTGAAAGCACCGACCAGCTTTTGGGCGTGTACGAAGGCGCCTGTGGCGTGAAAACGGGCTTCACCGATGCGGCGGGCTACTGCTTTGCGGGTGCTGCGAATAGGGGAGACGGGGATCTCTACACGGTCGTTCTTGGCTCGACGGAAGACCCGCAGCGCTTCGACGACACGACCGCCCTGTTCGACTGGTACTACGAGCACCGTATCGACTACCCCCTCGCGCATGCTCCGCGTACGGCCACCATGCAGTCCGCCGACGGAAGCACCAAAGAGGTGCCGGTCGTCGCTGAAGTCTCTTTGGCATCCTGGGTCGACCGCACGGTACCGGCCACACTTGACGACCCGGACGCGACTGTCCAGGTCTTCGATCTGAACGGCAATATCAGCCAGGAGGCTACGTTCGATACGGTTTCCGGTGCGGTGAGGGCGGGCGACAAGGTTGGCACGCTCACCTTCAAGCAGCACAACGAAGTCGTGGCGGAAGTGGACATGGTGGCAGTCGAAGACGTGGCAGCGCCGAGTTTCTTCGAAGGCATTGGCATTTGGTGGGATCGTTTCTTCCGGAGTTTCTCCGGTGCTCAGTCCCAAGCGGAGAGCGTTCTTCTGAACGACACGCCGCTCATCGTAGACAAGACCTCCGCTACCTCTCTGTAGCGGTATCCTAAAGACAAGAAAGGGGGCAACGCTATGATCGACGTATGTCCTGTCTGCAACAACCCGGTAACGCCTGAGGACGCTGCCTGTCCTGCATGCGGTTTCAAGCTGCTCGGCTCGACGCAGCGCTTCATGCCCGTCGACTTGACTGGCGAAGACCTTGCAGCGCCTGCCGCAAAGCCTGCGCACGGCACGCTGCGCATTGTGCGCGGACCGCAGGTCGGCACGGTCTTGGAGCTCGGCAGTTCCGACCTGTCGGTCGGCCGCAGCCCGGAGTGCGATATCTTCCTGAACGACATGACGGTCTCGCGCGAGCATGCGCGCATCCTGTCGACGCCGGAAGGCTACCGCATCCAGGATGACAACTCTTTCAACGGCGTGTGGGTGAACAACGAGAATGTTGCCGAAGCAAGCTTGCATCCCGGCGACATCGTGCAGATCGGGGCGTTCAGCCTTCTGTTCGAAGACTAGAGCCGAAAGGAGGGGGCATGGAACTGCTCTCAGGAAACGAGGCTATTGCCCAAGGCGCATGGGAAGCGGGCGCGCGCATCGGCGTTGCCTACCCAGGCACTCCCTCTACCGAAACGATGGAGGAGTTCGCGAAAAAAGACGGGGTCTACGCTGAGTGGTGCCCGAACGAGAAGGTCGCCGTCGAAGTTGGCGCAGGCGCCTGCGCTGCGGGCGCGCGCGTGCTTGCTACGATGAAGCACGTAGGCGTGAACGTGGCGGCCGACCCGCTTTTCACGGTGGCCTACACCGGCGTGAACGGCGGCTTCGTCATTTTGGCCGCGGACGACCCGGGCATGCATTCTTCCCAGAACGAGCAGGACTCCCGCTTCTACGCGCTCGCTGCGCGCATCCCGATGCTCGAACCCTCCGATTCTGCCGAAGCGCTCGCGTTCACCCGCGAGGCCTTCGATTTTTCCGAGCGTTTCGACATGCCCTTCATGATTCGTTCGACCGTCCGCATTTCGCACGCGAAGACGCTGGTCGAAATGGGGGAGCGCACGGAAGTCCCCTTGCGCCCGTACGAAAAGGACGCTTCGAAGTGGGTCATGATGCCTGCTTTCGCGAAGCCGCGCCGTATCTCTTTGGACTCTCGCGTCGATGCCGTGAAGGCCTGGGCTGAAGAATGCAGCCTGAACCGCGCTGAAATGCGCTCGCGCGAAGTGGGCATCATCTGCTCGGGCGCTGCCTACCAATATGTCGTCGAGGCCTGTCCCGAGGTAAGCGTGCTCAAGCTCGGATGCGTCTGGCCGATGCCGGAAGCGAAAATTCGCTCTTTTGCCGACGCGGTCGATCGCCTGTACGTGGTCGACGAAGCGTCCGAATACCTCTCTTTGATGGTGAAGTCCCTCGGTATCGAGGTCGCGCCGTTTACGCGCCCCTTGCCGGCGGCAGGCGAGCTTTCCGCGCAGGCCGTCTCGGTCGCAATGGGAGGAGAGGTCCCTGCGCATCAGGAAGCGCCCTCCGACGTTCCGGGCCGTCCGCCAGCGCTGTGCCCTGGCTGCCCGCATCGCCTGGTCTTCAAGGAGCTTTCGCGCATGCGCGCGATCGTCACCGGCGATATCGGTTGCTACACGCTCGGTGCGCTGCCGCCGCTTTCGGGCATGGACACGTGCGTTGACATGGGATCGTCCGTGTCGATGGCGCACGGTTTTGAGCTTGCGCTTGCGGGAACCGACCACCGTCCGGTCGTCGCGGTCATCGGCGACTCGACCTTCGGCCATTCGGGCCTGAGCTCTCTGCTCAACACCGCCTACAACAAGGGCGCCGGCACGGTCTGCATCCTTGACAACCGCACGACCGCCATGACAGGACGCCAGGGCAATCCCTTCAACGGCGTGACCTTGCAGAATCGCGAAAGCCGCGAAATGGACCTGGAAGGCCTTGTGCGCGCCCTTGGCATCGAGGACGTGCAGACGGTCGACCCGCACAACGCCGAAGCCGTTCGCACTGCGCTCAAAGAGGCAACGCACCGCGCTGACGACCTGAGCGTCATCGTGTTCCGCGCTCCGTGCGTTCTGCTCGAGCGCAAGCGCAAGCCTGCGTTCGAGGTAACGTCCGCCTGCACCGGATGCGGTGTCTGCGCCACGCTCGGCTGTCCTGCCATCTCGAAAGACGCGGAGACGGGCGTGGCGTTCGTTGACGCATCGCTGTGCATCGGCTGTGGCCAGTGCGCACAGTACTGCAAATTCGGCGCGCTCGTAAGCACGGAAGCGTAGAAAGGGGAGAACCGTGGCAGAGAATGAGAAGACCACCACCGTCCTGTTGTGCGGTGTCGGCGGCCAGGGCACGATCCTCGCTGCCGACCTCCTTGCCCGCGCTGCCCGCGCTGCCGGACTCGACGTCAAGCTTTCTGAAATTCACGGCATGGCACAGCGCGGCGGCGCTGTCTCGACCGTTGTCCGCTTCGGGTCGCACGTGCAGTCCATGCGCGCAGACGTCGGCTGCGCCGACTTCATCGTGTCGTTCGAGACTACTGAAGCGTTGCGCAACCTGCCGTTCTTGAAGGAAGGCGGCACCTTGCTCGTGAACGACGAGGCTGTCAAGCCTTTGCCGGTCGCAACGGGCAAAGCGGCCATGCCCCACGATGCGCGCGGCAAGCTCGCCCGTGCGGGCGCGGTGCTTATCCCTGCTGGTCGCATTGCGCGCGAATCGGGCAGCCCGAAGTCGACGAACGTGGTCTTGCTCGGTGCTATGGCAGCAGGACTGCCGTTCGCGGTGGAAAGCTGGGAGGAAATCGTTTCTGCGCATGTGCCGCCGAAAACCGTCGAAGCGAACCTGCGCGCCTTCCGCGCAGGCCTTGACGCTGTGCAAGGTTAGCTCGAATAGCGTTTGGCCGTGCTTTGAGAAAAGGGACGGTCACTTTTTCTCAGAGTTGCGTCCTTTTACGAAGATGAGTATTTGAAGGGAGAACCACGAATGAGCGTTTCCCAGATCAGCGTTTTCCTGGAAAGCCGTCCAGGGCATATGAGGCGCATTCTTGACCAGTTCAAGGGTGCGGACGTGAACGTGCGCGGGTACTGTGCTTCCGACACCGGCGACTACGGCATCGTCCGCTTCATCGTCGACGAACCTGAGCGTGCGCTTGAGACCCTTCAGAAATCCGGGGCTGCGGCCAAATGCTCGGAGGTCCTGTGCGTGAGGCTCGAAGACACGCCGGGCGAATTGGCGCGGGTGTTCGGCGTCATGGCCGACTGCGGAATCAACGTCGCCTACTCCTATTCGCTTATCAGCACCTACATCGCCCTGTGCGTTGAAGACATCGCGCGCGCCGAAGAGCTTTTGCGCGATGCACCGGTCACCTTCGTCGACCAGGAAACGCTCCGTGCGACCCTTTAAGCCCGTTTTGCCGCCCACGATCACGAAAGCACCGCTATGTCGCTCCTAGACAACCAGATTATCTTCCAGCCGATTATCGAAACGGCTTCTCGCGCCGAGATTCGCGCCATTCAGCTCGCAAAGCTCATCCGCCAGGTCAACTGGACGTACGCGCGCGTACCGTGGTATCGGCAGAAAATGGACGAGATGGGCGTCACGCCCGATGACATCCGCACGCTCGAAGACGTGCGGAAGCTGCCGTTCACTGACAAGCAGGTTCTGCGCGAAACGTTCCCGTACGGCCTTTTTGCCGTGCCGCTGACCGAGGTCGTCGAGCTGCATTCGTCTTCGGGCACCACGGGCAAGCCGGTCGTGGTGGGCTACAACCAGCATGACATGGACGTTTGGAGCGAATGCATCGCCCGTTTAGCCTGCATGGCAGGCGTCGTTCCGGGCGACCGTGCCCAGATGGCGTTCGGCTACGGCATGTTCACCGGCGGTTTCGGCCTGCATTACGGCCTGCAAAAGCTCGGTTGCATGGTCATCCCTGCCGGCTCCGGCAACACCGAGCGCCATCTGCAGATGATGGAAGATTACGGCACGACCGTGCTCATCGCCACGCCCTCGTATGCCATGCATATCTGCGAGGTGGGGGAGAAGCTTGGCTTCGACTGGGAGAAAAGCCAGTTGCGCGTGGGCCTGTTCGGGGGCGAACCGTGCCCGCCGGGCCTCAAGCAAGAGATCGAAAACCGCATGCACATCGTGTGCACGGACAACTATGGCCTGACCGAGGTCATGGGCCCGGGCGTCTCCGGCGAGTGCCTTGCCGAACGCGACATGCAGCATATTGCCGAAGACCACTTCCTGTGGGAGGTCGTCGACCCTGAGACCGGAGAGCCCGTGCCCGAAGGCGAACAGGGCGAGCTGGTCCTCACGCCTCTCGATAAGCAGGCCATTCCCGTGCTGCGCTACCGCACGCACGACCTCACGTACGTCGTGACGGAAAAGTGCGCCTGCGGCCGCACGCACGCACGCATGAAAAAGGTCCGCTCGCGCAGCGACGACATGCTCATCATCCGCGGCACGAACGTCTTCCCGAGCCAGGTCGAAGACGTGCTGGCGGGCATCGAGGGCCTTACCACGCACTATCGCATCCAGGTGGACAACGAGACCGGCCTTGACCGCATGACCGTGCTCGTGGAGCTCAAACCTGAGGCCTTCAGCGACTCGTACGCAGAGATGAACCAGTTCAAGCATCACATCGAAGACAAGCTGAAGCAGACCCTCCTGGTCGGCGTCGGCGTGAAGCTTGTTGAGCCGGGCGGCATTGAGCGCAGCTTCGGCAAGACCAAGCACGTCCAGGACGACCGCGTCATGCGCTAGCGGGCGGGCAGAGACCTCAGCACGTGAGGCATTTGCCGCAGACCGCGAGCGTAGGAACGCTAGCTTGACGCACACTGCTACGTTGCTCGCTCTGTGAAGGCGCAGGCCTGCAAGCCTGCGCCTTTCGCACATACACGACCCGAAAGCGCTTCCATGGAACCACATTCGTTCGCACGCACATCCCGAGACAACACGACCGTAGAAAGCGTCGTGCGGCAGACTGCGCCCATCGGCCGTTTTGCGCCCAGTCCGACGGGGCGATTGCACGCAGGCAACCTGTTCGCTGCGGTCGTGGCATGGTGCCTCGCGCATCGCGAGGGCGGCAAGATGGTCTTGCGCATCGAGGATCTTGACCCCGAGCGTTCGCGAACCGAGTATGCCGACGCTATCATGCGCGATTACGAATGGATAGGCCTTACGTGGGATTTCGGTCCTTACTGGCAACATGACAGGGAAGAGGCCTATCGCGCTGCCTACGAGCGCCTCGAGCGCGAAGGCCTTGTGTACCCGTGCTTCTGCTCGCGCGCCGACCTCCATGCCGCGAGCGCGCCCCATTTTGGAGAAAAGCTCGTTTATCCTGGCACCTGCCGTGGGCTGTCGAATGCCGAACGGCAGGAAAGGGCCCAAAGAAAGGACCCTTCCTGGCGTTTGATCGTTCCGGATAAGGACGTAACGTTCGACGATATCCTCCAGGGTTCGCAGCAACAAAACCTTGCGCGCGAGTGCGGCGATTTTGTCGTACGCCGCGCAGACGGCGCTTTTGCCTATCAACTGGCCGTGGTGCTGGACGACGCAGAGCAGGGGGTGACACAGGTCGCGCGCGGTATCGACCTGCTGCCCTCGACGCCCCAGCAGATCTACCTGCAGAGTCTGCTGGGGCTGCCGCATCCCGAATACGCGCATTTCCCGCTCATGGTCAACGAGTCGGGACGTCGGCTTTCTAAGCGCGACCACGACGCTTCTATCGACGAACTGCGCGACCGTTTCCATACTCCTGAGCGGCTGTTGGGCCGGATGGCGTTTGTGGCGGGCATGATGCCCAACGACGCGCCCCTGACGCTTGAGGAGTTTGCCCGAGAAGCGGATTTCACGAAGCTCGGAGGACGCATCAGTGCAGAATGGTCGTAGATATATCGTATTTTTGTGCACAGCTCAGAGCGAACCGGACCGCCCCTGCAAACAGCGCGGTCGCGCCGCATGACAAAGGCGTTCACCTTGACGGACCGGACGGGACGCGGACGGCAGGAGGCAGCCATGAAGACGAATAGGAAACGTTTGCGCAGTCTGCCCGGAAAGCATCGACGTCTCCGCGAACAGCGCGAGCACCCTCGAAGCCTGCTCGCTGTGCCTTGACTGCATGGAGAACTGCCCAACGAAATCGATTGCCCTGAAGACGGGCAACGCGGCACGGAACGCTTCTGACGAGATGGCATCTGACCGCGATGCGCAAGAGCGCTGACGCCAGGCTTTTCCGCAACGGTTGTGACTTTGCATCCTGTCTGAGCGGAAAGCAACCGTGCTGATACCCCCGATGGACGGCCGGACTTATCGCCGAACTCCTCCAAGGCGATAAGTCCGGCCGCTTTGCGCCTTGATCTTACCAAGTCAGGACCAGGCTTCCGCTTGCGAAAATAGCGGCAGCATAGAACGCTCCAAAAGCGACGTTTGCGGTGCAAATCTGACCCATGGCAGCTTGCCGCGTGTTGCCTGCCAGCGGATTCGAAAGAAGCGGCTTTACAAGCGGGATGCATGCGAGCGCGCCAAAAACCAAGACGGGAAGGCCGGGCGTAAAGAATACTGCGACGTTCACGACGATCATCAGCGCCCAAAGCACGAGCACGGCATGGTAGACGCGCCGCGCGCGAGTCCTGCCAAGCTTCACCGGAAGCGTACGGCGATGCGCCTCGATGTCGCGCTCGATATCGCACGTGTTGTTCGTCATCATGATAAGACCGACGCCAAGCGTGGTCGGAATAGCCCACAAGACGACTGCAGGCGGCAACGTCGCTGTGAGCGCCTGATAGCACGCGACCATGATGATACCGCCCATCACCACGCCGCTGACTACTTCTCCGACCGGAAGATAGGAGAGGGGCGTTTTGCCCGCAGAGTAGGCGACGACGAAAACGGCGCCCACGATACCGAGCGCAAGCGGAATCCATCCAGCACACCAGATGACGTAGACGCCGATCGCGAAAGCAGCCGCCAAAAACCCGATTGCAAGACGGAGCGCAGACCGCGGGTTAACGTTGTTGTACACAAGGATAGCGTCGTCGACGGCCACGTCCGCATCCGCTTCGTCGGTGCCTTTAACGTAGTCGTAGTAGTCATTGAACGTGTTGACCGACGCTTGCATGAGGATGCAGATAGCAAGCAGGGCGAGCGAAAGCGTGACGGAAACGGCAGGAAGCGTTCTCGAAGCAGCGGCAACAGCGACCAAACAGGGGAGAATCGCTGCGGGCCACGTATGCGGAGCAGCAATCTGAAGCGCCATAAGCGGGGTGAAAGGACGATACGCACCGTGCTCGGCACTGCTCTCTTGAGCGATCACCGAAGGTTCGCTCAGGCGTGCGGTCTCCGTGCGATTGCCGTTCGTCATGATAGCGTCTGCGTCCCGCATAGCTGCCTTTCTGTCCGTGCGTCGGTTCGTTTCGTTCCATTGTAGCCAATTGCGATAGTATGGCCCAAAGATATAAGGGTCGATCGGCAGGGAAGAGCATGAAGACCGAAAAGCATATTACGCTGCGCTATGACGAGACAGACCAAATGGGCGTCATCCACCATGCGAACTATATTCTGTATTTTGAGGACGCGCGGACTGCGTTCCTGGAATAATTGGGGTATCCATACCGCCTGATAGAAGAGGCAGGCTTCATGTCGCCGGTCGTTTCCGTGGAAGCACGCTACGGCCAACCGCTGGTGTATGGAAAGGAAACTCCGTTGTCCCCATTCTCAGGAGCATTTGCGGATGGGCAGGAATTATCAAAACGAGGATTCTGAACTTTCCTTACCTCAATGTAAAAAATGCAATTACAGAGGAGGGAAACTTGAATGAGTGAAACGGATTTGGAACTGACAATGGGGCTGCCGGGGACGGAAAAAGAAAAGAAATTAGAAACCGAGCCAATCGGAAAGCTGTTCCTGTCGCTGGCAGTCCCGTCTATTATTTCGCAGATCGTGAACCTGCTATACAGCGTTGTAGACCGAATGTATGTAGGGCATATTCCCGAAACGGGTACACTTGCTTTGACCGCGTTAGGTGTTTGTGTGCCGATTATCACCCTTGTTTCATCCTTTGCACAGCTTGTCAGCAGCGGGGCCGCGCCGCTGGCTTCTATCCAGCTGGGAAGCGGGCAGAAAGCGCGGGCAGAAGAAATCTTAGGAAACTCCTTTTCTGCCATGCTGATTATGTCTATCCTGCTGACTGCCGTTCTGCTTATTTTTACAGAACCCATCTTGACCCTGTTTGGCGCAAGTGAGGCGACCATGCCATATGCGGCGGCATATCTGCGTATCTATGCCTGCGGCAATATTTTTGTCCTGCTGACTTTGGGATTGAACGCTTTTATTACAGCACAGGGGTTTTCTAAAATCAGCATGGTTACGGTACTGATTGGCGCGATTGCGAATATTATCCTTGACCCTATATTTATCTATCTTTTCCATATGGGTGTAAGCGGTGCCGCGTATGCGACGATTCTCTCACAGGCATTGTCCGCAGTATGGGCTTTTCGCTTTTTCATAAAGCGTATGGGGATTCTCGAATTGAAAATAAAATACATGAAACTGCGGGCGCGTATTATCTTCCCAGCTCTCGCGCTGGGGCTGGCTCCGTTTATCATGTTTGCTACCGAAAGCATCCTGGTGCTGACCTATAATTCCTCATTGTTAAAATATGGGGGAGATATGGCCGTGGGAATGATGACCATTCTATCTACGCTTATGCAATTTCTTATGCTGCCGGCACAGGGGCTTGCACAGGGAGCGCAGCCCATTATCAGCTACAATTATGGAGCCGGAAATGCAGTTCGTGTCAGGGAGACTTTTAAACGGCTGATTGCGGCGGCATTTGGCGTAACATTGATGATTTATCTTGTATTTATGTTCGCGTCGAAATTTGTGATACTTCCATTCACCCCTGACCCGGAATTGACAGAAATGACGATATGGGGAATACGCATTTATTTCTCCGCAGGTGTTTTGATCGGTATTCAAATGGCGTCGCTGCAAACCCTGATGGCTTTGGGGAAAGCCGGTACGTCTACTTTCCTGTCGCTGCTCAGAAAAGTGATTCTGTTAATACCGTTCATTTATATTTTCCCTTTGCTCATGGAAAACAAGGTATTTGCCATTATTCTTGCAGAACCCGTAGCAGATGTAATATCCGTAATGACGACGATTATCGTTTTCAGCATACAGTTTAGGAAAACATTGAAGAACATGGAACTAAGTGTCATACAACGAGATACCGCAGAGCACTGTGATGCGGTCAAAAATAGCGCATTTCACCCGATAAGAGGCAAGAACCACATACGCAGCAGGACTCAATTGAATTCTCGCAAGTAAACCTTTTACCTCTAATCTTTCGCAGTTCCTGAAATGAGCTCGCATCGGGTGCCCCTCAGGGGGTCTTCTTCTCTTAACGCGAAGCCCAATCCGAAAGGAGGAACGATGCGCGAGGAGAAGAAGGCGAGGAGGCCGCTCACGTACGACGACAGGCTCGCGATAGAGCGAGGGCTCAACAGGGGCGACACGATCTCCTGGATAGCGAGGACGATAGGCAGGGCTACGAAGGTGGTGCGCGAGGAGGTAAGGCGCAACTGGACCGCCGACCCGAGCGGCCACCTCGTTGTCCAGAACAGGAACATATGCGTCAAGTACGCGAAGTGCGAGGTGAAGCGGCTGTGCAAGGGCATGTGCATAGCTCCGTGCCGGAAATGCCGAGACTGGCTGTGCAACTCCCTCTGCCCCGAGTTCGAGGCGAGGCCGTGCCCAAGACTGGATCGGACGCCGTTCTGCTGCAACGCATGCCCCGAGCGGATTGGGAGCCGCTGCCGCCATCTTTACCGCTTCTACGAGGCAAAGTTCGCCCAGGACTTGGCGGAAGCGCGCAGGAGGGACGCGCGGAAGGGGATAGACTGCGATCCCGAGGCGTTCGAGGAGGCCATCGAGGTCATCAAGGCGGGCCTGGCGAAAGGCCAGAGCCCCGCGCACATCATCGAGGCCAATCCTGGCAAGGTGCCGTTCGGGACGAGGAGCCTGTACAACTACCTAGCCGGCGCGAAAGCGGACACCCTAACGAAGCTGGACCTTCCGCGGGCCGTGCGCTACAAACCGCGAAACAGGTCCGCAGACGGCGGGAAATCGCCCCAAATTCCCAGAGCGGCGCTGGAAGGGCGCAGGTGGTCCGATTTCTGCGCTCTCGACCCCATGGACCAGGAGAACGCCGTCGAGATGGACACGGTGGTGGGCAGGCTGGGAAAAGACACGCAATGCGTGCTGACCCTTTTCATGCGCCGGATAGGCTTCCAGTTCTACATCCTGCTCCCTGACAAGACCGCGTCCAGCGTGGTCGAAGCCCTGGACTCTCTGCAGGACCTCTGCGGCCCAAGGTTCCCGAAGCTGTTCGGCGTAGTGCTGACGGACAGGGGAAGCGAGTTCGCCGACGCCGAGCGAATAGAACACGGAAAAGACGGCCGGGCACGTCTGCGACTGTACTACTGCGACCGAACAGGTCGCAACAGAAGGGAAGGGCAGAGCGCAACCACGAAGAGCTGCGGCGAATACTCCCTAAGGGCAAGACCAACTTCGACAGGCTCACAGGGCGCGACATGGCGGCATGCATGAGCCACGTCAACAGCTAC
>DVGB01000086.1 GCA_018712955.1 Candidatus Aveggerthella stercoripullorum | reverse complement strand
ACGCGGATGACGCTCGGCTCGGCGCACAGGATATCCGGCAGCGCGGCAATCTCGCGCAGGACGTCGCGCACGGATGCTTCGCGCGCCGTATGCGTGATGTAGACCAGCTCCACCACGCCGCCGTCGCTGCGCGCACCACGCTGCATAACGGAATGGACGGACACGTTGTACTGCGCAAAGACGCTTGCCATGGCAGCGAGCACGCCCGGACGGTCATTCACGCGGAAACGGATGTAATACTTCGTCTGCAGGTCGTCCAGCGGCACGTGCGGCAGCTCGTCTGTGCAGGTGCAGCCCACGATCGGAGCCACGCCCTGCTGAATGTGACGCGCAACCTCCAGCACGTCGCCCATAACAGCGCTGGCCGCAGCGCCCGAACCGGCGCCCTCGCCAAAGAACATCGTCTCGCCGACAAAATCGCCTACCGCATAGATGGCATTGAAGACGCCGTTCACGGACGAGAGCGGATGGTCGACCGGCAGCATGGTGGGATGGACGCGCACGTCAATGCCCTCCGGCGTGCGGTGTGCGTGGGCGAGCAGCTTAATGCAGTAGCCCATATCCTTCGCAGCCACCAAATCCGTCGGGGAGATGTTGCGAATGCCTTCGGCCGGCACGTCGTCGATGGTCACGCGGGAATTGAACGCAATGGACGCCAGAATGGCGATCTTCGCGGCAGCATCCAGACCGTCGACGTCCGCCGTGGGATCGGCCTCGGCAAAGCCTTTCTCCTGCGCCTCTTTGAGCGCGTCGTCGTAGTCCATGCCGTCGTCCGCCATGCGCGTGAGCATGTAGTTCGTCGTGCCGTTCACGATACCCATGACCGAGTTGATCTGGTTCGCGATAAGCGAATGCTTGAGCGGGCCGATGATAGGAATGCCACCACCCACGCTTGCCTCGAACGCAATTTCCTTGCCGCGACGAGCCGCAAGGTCCATGACCTCTTTTCCGAACGTGGCCATGAGCGCCTTGTTCGCCGTGACGACATGCTTGTTGTTCGCAAGCGCATCGATGACGATGCTCTTCGCAACCGTGGTGCCGCCCACGAGCTCGATCACGATGTCGATATCGGGGTCGTTCACGATGTCCTGGTAGTCCAGCGTGAAAATGTCGGAAACGCCATGCGCCGCCGCCTGCTCGGGCTCGCGCGAGCACACGCGCGCAAGCTCGATGTCGATACCGAAATGGCGCTTGAAGTCCTCAGCGTGCTTCTGGATGATGTCGATGCAGCCACCGCCGACCGTTCCCGTGCCGACCAGGCCAATTTTCACGGACATGTGCTCTCCTTACGTGTACCCGAAAGATTCGCCGCAGTGCGCCGACCTCAAGATGGCACGACCACGGCACGGTTTGTTGAAGTCATTCTAGCGACAAAAGCCTGCAAACCTGGCCATGAGGCGAAAAGAATGCGGCAAGACGCCCTAATCTGCCGGGAGCATGCGAAACCGTACGCAAAGCTCCAACGAGCGAGCCTTCGCCTTCCGGGAAAGCTCGCTCGCCGAACGCCAGGCCACCACATGGCGTCTGGCGGGTTCTCTCGCTTACAGGTCGCGTGCAAGCAGATCTTCGTACGTTTCCCGGCGCGTGGTCACGCGGTATGTGCCGTCTTTGACAAACACGACCGCAGGACGCGGCTGGCCGTTGTAGTTGCTGGCCATGGTATAGCAGTAAGCGCCCGTGCTGAACACGCAGACAATGTCGCCCAAGTCGGGATGCTGGATAGAGCCATCCAAGACCACCGCGTCGCCGCTTTCGCAATGCTTGCCCGCAATGGTCACGATCTCCGTGCGCGGCTGGCCCGCCTTGTTGGCAATGACCGGTTCGTAAGATGCATGGTAGAGCGCCGTGCGGATGTTGTCCGACATGCCACCGTCCACGGCCACGTACTTGCGAATGTTCGGCAGCGTCTTCAAGATGCCGACGGTATACAGCGTCACGCCCGCCGGAGCCACCATGGAACGACCCGGCTCCACCAGAAGGCGCGGCAGCGGCACCCCATGCTTTTCGCATGCTTCCTTGACCGCACCGGTCACCAGCTCGGCAAAGTCCTCGATGCTCGCCGGCTTGTCCTCGGCTTGGTAGGCGATGCCCAGACCACCGCCCATGTCCAGTTCGTCAATCTGGATACCGTACTCCCGCTCGATGCGGGCCATGAGGCCCACCATGACGTCGACTGCTTCACGGAAGGACGTGAGGGAGAAAATCTGCGATCCGATATGGCAGTGCAGACCTTTCAGGTTCACGTGAGGCGTGTTCAGCACGTCCTGGACGCACTTGAACGCAAAGTCGTCGCGCATCGTGAAACCGAACTTGGAGTCTTCGCAGCCCGTGCGAATATACTCATGCGTGTCCGCCTCCACGCCAGGCGTGATGCGCATGAAGACGTCCTGGACCACACCGTGACGGCCGGCGATTTCGGACACGCGGCCAAGTTCAATGCGCGTGTCGAGCACAATACGGCCCACCCCTGCCGAGATAGCCTCGTCAAGCTCTTTCGGCGTCTTGTTGTTGCCGTGCATGAACACGCGGTCTGCCGGGTAGCCCACGGATAGTGCGCATGCGAATTCCCCGCCACCGGACACGTCCAGGCACAGGCCTTCCTGCGCCACAATGCGCGCGCACTCCTTGTTCAGAAACGCTTTGCTCGCATAGATTACGTCGGAGTTCTCGTAATGGGCATGGAACGAATCGCGATAACGCTCCATGCGATGTCGCAGGTCAGCTTCGTCGATGACATAGAGCGCCGTACCTTCGGTACGCGCGAGTTCCACCATGTCCACGCCGCCGATGAAAAGATGGTCGTCGCGGACTTCGGCGGTCTCAGGCAGAACCGCACCCAGTTCCATAGTGGTGCGGCCGTCGGCCTTTTTGGAGAGATCGGATGCAGGAAGTGACATGGTATTCCTTTCAGGCGTCATGAATCCGCATCAGTCTATCATCGCGCAGGAGCAAGGGGCGGTTTCATCGCCGTAAAATCTCGCAGGACGCGCGCGGCGAGGCAGACACGGTTGCTTTCGCCGACAACGAACATCTCGTCATCCTGTTTCGTCCCACAGTGTTCGCCTGCGACCGTTCCGAACCGTAGAATGCGGCTCTATGATAAGGTCGTCGTAGAGTCGGAAGAAGAACGCGTTATGAGCTTTGCAAGCGTTTTAGCCCAAATGATCGTCATGCTGTTGGGCATGGCGGCAGGCTATCTCGCCCGCAAATGCTGCGTCATGAACGACACCTTCGACCGAGGCTTCTCCGATTTGGTGCTCGGCGTCACGCTCCCTTGTATGGTCATTGCATCCGTCTTCGGCAACGAGCAACTCCCGGATGCGCCGACGATTCTTTTCATCTTCGCCATCTCCACGAGCGCTTTCGTCGTCATGTTCGCCGTTGCGTTCCTCATCCCCATCATCATGCGCGCGCCGAAAAAAGACTATGGCGTCTACCGCTACATGGTGGTTTTCGGCAATATTGGCTTTTTGGGCATGCCCGTGGTCGCCTCCATCTTCGGGCCTGATGCGGTGCTGTACGTGGCCATCGCCAACATCCCCTTCAACGTCTTCGTCTTCACGGTGGGCATCATGCTCATCGCGGGAAACCAAGGGGGAACGCCGAAAGAAAAGGCGGTACAGGCGCTCGTGTCGCTGAGGACTCCCGCGACCATCTCGTGCCTTATCGCTGTGGTGCTCGCGCTCCTGGGCATTACCGAAGCTGGCGTGATAGGAGAGGCCATGGACGTGGTGGGCAGCATGACGACGCCTGCCGCCATGTTGATCATCGGATCGTCCATGGCAAAGATGCCGCTGAAGCAGGTACTGGGAAATCCCCGCGCCTACGTGGCTGCCATCGCGCGCGTAGGCATCGTGCCGCTCTGCCTCCTTCTCGTGTTCGGACCCATCCTGCAGGGGCAAACGCTGCTGCTGGGCATCCTGGTCATTACGAACGGCATGCCCGTCGCCACCAACGGTACGCTGTTCTGCATCCGCTACGGCGGCAACTTGGAGGTCATGACGCAGGCGACGTTCATCTCCACCGTGCTTTCGCTCGTGACCATCCCCTTGTTCGCGATGCTGATCGTGTAGCAAGCGCACGGAGCATGCGCACGACCTGCCACGCTCGCTTGCGCGATTCCGACAAGATTGCTAGTTTATCTGCGAACGAGATATATCCAGAACGAAGGAGGCACCATGGCCCTTCCCGAACCGTCCATCGACCAGTGGTTGGCAGAGGCGAAACAGGACCCGCAGGCAGCACAGTGCGGCATGTACCTCACGCACAACGGCGTCGTGCGAGCAACCCCGAAAGCGCAGGTGCGCGAAGGGATAGAAGGGCTGCCCGAGGTTTCGTGCGTGGAGTTCTCCTACGATGCCGATGGCCTGGAGCAGGCGGTCGAAGAAGCGAAGACGTGGCCTGGCGTCTACTACGTGCGCGTGTGGCTGAACGAAGGCCGCGTGAACGTGGGCGATTCCCTCATGTACGTGCTTATCGGCGCGGACATCCGCCCGAACTGCATCGACGCGCTGCAGCGACTCGTGGGGCACATCAAGAACGACCTTGTCGTGGAGAAGGAGATTTCCGCGTAGTTGACCGCACCGCGCGGCCGCCCGAGCTTTGCGCGTCTTATTTATGGTAGGGCTCGCCGCGCGATATCTTGAAGGCGCGGTAGATTTGTTCAAGCAGCACCACGCGCGCAAGGTTATGGGGCAACGTGAGGGGACCGAACGAAAGCTGTTCGTTCGCGCGCTCGTAGACCGCTCTGCTGACGCCGTCGGAACCGCCAATGACGAACGCGAATTCGCTCTCCCCTCGAAGCGCAAGCTGGTCCAGGCGCGCAGAGAACTCTTCGCTCGACCGCTCAATGCCTTCGATGGCAAGCAGAATGGTATGCGCATGCGGCGGGATGGCGGAAAGGATTGCTTCGCCCTCCCTCGCGCGGGCCGCCTCCACACCGCCCGCTTTCGCCGGATCGACGTCCGCCACTTCACGTACGTCGACTTTGGCGTACGCTTGCAAACGCTTGAGATATTCGGCGCAGGCTTCGCGCCAGAACTTTTCCTTCAGCTTGCCGACCGCGATGACGGCAATCTTCATGCTCATGCCTCCTCGAACGTCATGCGCGGCAGGTTTCGAAATGCCCGGAATGGCGCCGTGCCCGCACGCAAGCGCTGACGCCAGGAGCGAGCAGGCAGGCGGCAAGCGGACTGACAGGACTCTCTATTCCCAGTCAGACCCGACGATGACAAGGAAGTCGCCGTCGAAATCGTAGGTCCCGTCGTTGAGCTGGACCGTACCAATGCCCAGAGTCCGCGCAATGGCCTTTGCTTCGGCGCCCTTGCTGTTTTCGCTGTAGACGATGAGCGTCTCGCTGTAGCCGAAGTCGTCGGCATCGCCCGTTTCGACATCGTAGCCTTCAGGCGTGAGCTTGTCGGCTGCCTCGCTTGCAACGCCCGCTTCACCGCTGCCGTTGCGCACGATGACCGTGCCTCCCGGTTCGAACCCTTCGCTGGCGGCTTCTCCGGACCCATCGTTCGCAGCCGGATCCACACTGCCGTCTCCGACCGTAGCGAGCACCGTACCGGACGCTTCGTCGATCTCCGTCTCCGACGTAGGCGGCAAGCCCTGGTCAACCCGTTTCATCATGGCCTGCCATGCTTTGACGTTGTTAATCTCGTACCAGCCGTCGCCTTCGATGTAGGTCGAGGTGGTGGGCTCCATCGCGGTATAGAGGTCCGTGGTGACGTCCATGCCGTTCAGCGCCTGCGCCAACGCCACGATTTCGGTCAGCGTCAAATCGGTCGTGATGTGCTCCGACATAGCCTGGACCGTGCTGGTCATGGTCACGATGTCCGTCGAAAGAACCTTCTTTGCAATAGCGCTCAGCACCAGTCGCTGGTTTGCCGCACGGAACGAGTCGCCGTCGCCGTATTCGTCGTATGCATGGCGTGCGCGGCAAAGGATGAGCGCCTGGTCGCCCGTGAGCGTTTGCAGTCCTGCGCCCACGTATCCGCCCGCATCGTCGTCGTCAATCTCCATGGGCACGTCCACTTCGACGCCGCCAAGCGCGTCCACGATGTCCTTGAAGCCGTCGAAGTTCACTTCCGCATAGTGCGAAATGGGCACGCCCGCCAGCTTCGAAACAGTTTCCACCATGTAGGAAGGACCGCCCAGCGCATAGGCGGCATTGAGCTTTTGGTTGCCGTATTCGCCCATGTCGAGCAGCGTGTCGCGATGCAGCGAAACCAGCGTTGCCTTGTCCTCCACCGGGTCGATGCGCGCAAGCATGATGGAGTCCGAACGGTAGGTGCCGCCGAAGTCGCCCGTCTCGTCGCGCTCTGCCGAACCGTCAGTGCCCAGCAGCAGCATATAGAAAGGCTCGTTCGTGATGTCGGAATCCACGAGCACTTCGTCCATGTTCGAACCCAGGCCAATGTGGAGATTGCCCTCCAGGGCAGCAACGTATGCGAACGCGCCCGCACCTGCGCACGCCAAAGCCAGCACAAGCACGATCAAAACTACCTTGAGCTTGCTGCCTTTGCGCTTCTTTGGGCCTCGAGACGAGGGCCTTCCGTGCGAAGGCCGTCGCGAACCGCCTCCGCGACGGCCCGAATCGCCATACCCATACTCGCCATAGTCAAAGTCGTAATCTCCGACAGGGCGGCGCACGCTCGAATAGGCGCCATGACTTGCCGAATGGGAGGAATAGCCCGATCGACGTGACGAACGGGCATAAGAATGGTTGTCTCCCCGCGAGGAGGAACTTGCCGCACGAGAGCGAGACCCACCTGTGGTGGAGCCATACGCGCCTTGCGCCGCAAATCGGTTGGAGTGCGAATAAGTGCTGCGTTTCTTTTCCATGGCACTATTGTGAAGAAGGAGCGGCTCCCCGGCAAGGGATTTCACCGCTCCCTCATGCAAAACGCGCAGTGCACGGCATGAAAACGGCCGCGAGCAACGCCACACCGCAGCAAGCCTACGAGACTAGTCGGTCCGCCATCGCCTTGTTCGCTGCCAGCTCCACCGTGTCGTCCAAAGGCGAAAGCTCAACCGGCTTGCCCGCTTTGCGCTCGAGCGCGCGAGCAATCAGCCAGTCGGCAATCTCCGGATTCTTGCCCAACAGAGGCCCATGCAGGTACGTGCCGATGACATTGCGGTACAAAGCGCCGTCAGCTTTATCATCATCGTTGTTTCCGTCGCCGGTCTTCGAAATGACCGACCCGAACGGCTGCACGCCTTCGCCCAGGTACGTGCGGCCCGCATGGTTTTCGTAGCCGACCACCGGCCGGGTCGCAAGCGACGATTCCAGCACGATGTTCTCGATCAGGCGCCGCGTTCCTCCCCGTCGCGTGACGATGTCCAGAATGCCCAGGCCTTCCACGGTCTCGTCGCCGAGCAGCCATTCCGACCCCAAAATCTGATACCCGCCGCAAATGGCCAAGAGCACGCCGTCGCTTTCCACGAACGCACGCAAGTCGTCGCGCATACGCAGCAGCTGAGCGGACGCAAGGCGCTGTTCGCGGTCGGGACCGCCTCCCAAGAACACGATGTCGACGGTGTTCAGGTCGATATCCTCACCGTGACGCACGTCCACGACCTCCACCGGAATGCCGCGCCACGCGCAGCGACGCTGCAGGACGCGCACGTTGCCGAGGTCGCCGTACAGGTTCAGCAAGTCCGGGAAGAGATGAGCTATGCGCAAAACGCCGTCCGTCGAGGCATGCTCGTCCTGGCCACGCGAGGAGTCGGCGGATGAATCCGCCGTGCGCTCGCCAGGGGCAGCGTTCTTCTCACCAGAAACCGGGCTTGCGCCAGCGCTCGCATCGGCGTCGGTCGTTTCGCCCGCTTCGTTCTGAAGAGCTGCCTGCGCTTGGTCTGAAGACGCATCCGCCATGGCGTCCAGCTGGGATTTGACCGTCGGAAGCGCCGTGTAGTTCGCGATGAAGAACAGCCTGCGCTCCAGCGGGTCGCCCGCAATGCGCCCGACCACGTCTGCTGCGCCTTCCACCAGCTCCGCCTTGATGCCAGCATATTTGAGCCGCAGCTGCATATCGTTTCGACGAATACCGCCTGCGAAGACTTTGATATCCGGGTCCGCTGCCAGCTCTTCGAAGTCGACGTCCCACAGCCAGGAGATGTCGCGTCCATCCGCTTCGCGGTCGTTGATGAAGAACGCGACTGCCTTTGGACCTGCAGCGCCCGTCACGATTTTGAGGTTCTGATTGAAGCCGGTCGGGTTCTTCGCCAAGTTCAGGAGCGTAGGGCGCCCGTTCACGGTCATGGACTGCAGGCGGCCATTGTTCGGATCGAACCGGTCTATCGCCTGCTGCACGGCGCCCTCCGAACAGCCCAGCAGCGCAGCGGCCACGCTTACGGCCATGAGGTTATAGACCATGTACGACCCCGAGAACGACCCGCGCACGGCGCGCTCTTGAGCGGGCTCCGCCTCGGAACGCTGCGGCCCGCGCAGCGTGAAAGACAGCCCGCTTTCGCCCACCTGCACGCTCACTGCCTCAAAATCAAGCGCAGGACGTTCGAAACCGCAGTTCGGACAATGATAGTCGCCAAGCTGGCCGTACTGGCGATAGCGATATTCGAACATCGACGAGCACCATTGGCACATCTGGGCGTCTGTCACCGTGTTCTGCTCAAGCCCCATGTCTTCGCCTACACCGAACGCGACGGACGGCGTACCCGCGCGCTCCGGCAGCTTCGCCGCACGCGCAGCGATGGTAGCGCACAGCGGGTCGTCTGCGTTGTAGACGAGCACGGTCCGAGGAGATGCGGCAAGCGCGTCGACGATGCTGTCCTGGATGCGGTCGATCTCCCCACAGCGATCCAGCTGGTCGCGGAACAAGTTCAGCAGCAGCACGTAGTTCGCCTGCAACTGCGGCAACGAGCGTGCCAGCCACAGCTCATCGCTCTCGAAAACACCCCAGTCGGAGGTCTGAGCATGCAGAAGGGCGGTTGCCACACCGGAATCCAGGTTCGCTCCCGTGCGATTGCACACGACGGAATGGCCAGCGGTCTCTACCACGTCCGCAAGAAGGTTGCTTACCGTGGTCTTACCGTTCGTGCCGACGACCACGATCGAGCCGCACCGAAGCTTGCCCCGCAAATCCGCGATAATGTGCGGATCGACATACAGGGCGATCTTTCCGGGAAAATTCGCCGCAGGACGGCGGAACACATGCTTAAGCGCCACGGTAGAGAGCGCGCTCACCGCTTGCGCCCCGACCTTTCGAAGGCCCATGAAGACCCCTTTCCTCGTGCAGAAATCCGCTCTCTCGCAAAGAAACGCCTGCCTGGCGAGCGGCACCATGCAGGCAAGCAAAGCGTGCAAGCTTCCTTTTTCGTCGTTAGTGCGCCTCAGTATAGCGCCTCGCCCGCACGCTCGTTTTCAATCCGAATGAAAATGCAAACGAAGCACAGTCTGGACATGCAGTTTCACCCGCCTCTTTTCGCCGCTTTGGGCGTACCGACGCTGCACGCATGCCCATTGCCACTTTCGGCCTCCCCGTACGAATGCCCGCCGACCACCGAGCCACCTGGGTTGACGTTGTCGCCAACGGCTTTTCGCGCTCGAACGGCACCGTGCACATGGCGGCAGGGCAACGTTTTCTTTCTGCTTCAATGGAGAGTGGAGGCATACCAAACATGACAGAAGATTTCAAGTAAAATGAAGCATTGTGCGAAAGCGCATTTTCTGTGCAATCGCGCGCCCGCAGCAACCATCCACCGCGCCTTCTCAGCCGCAGACCGAGCAAGCGGCTACTTTCGGGAGAGAACGTGAACCAGTACGACCCTTACAGCGACCCTCGATTCGACGACAACCTCAACGAGCACGACGCCCGCAGTCGCCAGTATGCACGTAGGCGAGCTGCCGAAGCGCGTTCCCAATCCCGTTCCAGCCAGGAGGGACCGTACGCCAGCGGACGGCGTGCGCCCACCTCGCGGTACAGCACACGCCAACCGCGCAACCACTTCGATGCGCGCGAAGAGTTCGCCCGCATCGACGAGGAGGCGCGCGAACGAGACATGCGGCGCATCGCCCGACAGCACGGCATTGCCCCTCGAAGCGTCGGCGAGCGCCCTTCCGACCCTTACGAGCGTGCGGCGGTCGAGCACCTTCCTGCGCGTCGCTTGCGCGAGCGTGCCGAAGAGCACGACCATACGAACGACTACCATTCCGAACGCTATCGCGACCAGTCCCGTGCGCGCGTAGAGGATATTGAAGATCCGGCTCTTCTTGAGCAGATACACCACAGCGGAGACCATCCGCACACGCGACGTCGAGCCCAAGAGTCGGGAGGGATACTTGCATCCGTTGTCGGCTCGCTGCCGTTCTTCGGAAACCGTTCCGAAAACGACGAGTTTGACGAATTCGACGAGCCTCACCGTTCCGCCGGGTCGGCCCGGACACGGAATGCGTCGGCGCGACCGCGTGCGTCGCGCCGCACCGGCAGCGAAAGAGACTATGCTCGACAGGAACGCCCTGCGCGTCGCCCTTCCGCAAGCGGACGTCCGCGCTCTGAGCGCACCGAGCGTTTTGACGGTGGATCGCGTTCCTATCGTGAAGGAAGAGGACGCGACTACTATTATCTCGACGACGCACACGCCGAGCGAGGCGAAGGCCGGACGCGCCGCGCAAGCGGAGAGGCACGCCAGCCTCATCGGGTCGGCGCTGAGCGCACTCAGGCGCAGTGGCGGTCGCGCAACGACCGTCCGCGCACCGAGCGTCGCCCACGAGAGCGCTCGCGCGGATACTCCTCTCGCAACCAAGTGGACATGAGCCCTATCGGCGGCGGCATTCTGCCCAGCGGGGGCTTTTCGGGCATTCCGTTCGCGCTGATCGTACGTGTTGTCATTGCGCTGGCAATCATCGCACTCGTGGTCTTCGCCGGAATGAACATTTCCCGCGCCATTGCGGGCGCACAGACCATTACGGTAACGGTGGACGGCAACCAGCAGGACATTCGCGGCTCGAAAGACCTGAACGCCCTTTTGGCTTCAGGCATATCTTCGCAGCCAGGAGACCTGCTTGCGGTGGACGGCTCCCTTATCGCGGAAGGCGGCGGCTACCCGATCACCGCAATCGTCGACGGCGAAATGATCACGGACTACTCCAAGAAGCTCGACGACGGCGCTAATATCAAGCTCAGCCGCGGAGCCGACATCGTCGAGCCTTCGCGCACCGAAGAGCGCACGACCGATCCCGAGCCCGAAGAGAAGGGCACGGGTCCGGTGCATCGCGTGTCGCAGGAAGGCTCCCAAGGACGCGAGCGCGTGATCGTGGGAGAAATCTCTGGCACGACCATTGTGGACAAGGTGCTGGAAGAAGGCTCTCCCCGCACCTACGCGAAGCAGTATGTCGACACAGGCGGGAAAAAGGTCATTGCCCTGACGTTCGACGACGGCCCGCTGCCTGAGTACACGAACCAGATACTCGACATCTTGCGGGATAACGAAGCAAAAGGCACGTTCTTCACGCTGGGAACGCGCATTGCCGAAGAAGGCGGTGCTGACTGCATCAAGCGCGCGGCTTCCGAAGGCCACCAGCTTTGCACGCATACCTTCGACCATGCAGCAGGGTCGGGTCAGGGCGTAAACCTCAGCTACATGTCCCCCGAAGAGCAGCGCGAGGAAATCCAGAAGGGCCAGGAGGCGATTTCCAACGTCACGGGGCAGGAAGCAAGCAAGGTCTTCCGCTCTCCGGGCGGCAACTTCCCTCTCGAAGTGTGGCGCAACGTCGAAGACCTTGTGAGCTCGGAAATCGGCTGGAACATTGACACGACCGACTGGAAGAAACCAGGAGCGGCAGCCATCGAGGAGGCATTGCTCAGCGCTTCGCCGGGCGACATCATCCTCATGCACGACGGCGGCGGCGACCGCCAGCAGACCGTCGATGCACTGCGCTCTGCTCTCCCGCAGCTCAAAGAGGACGGCTTTTCGTTCGTGACTATCGACGAGCTGTTGCAGTATTCTTTGGTGGACGAGCAGAAGAAAGACGAGTCCTCTTCGGAAGCGTAGGCATGCGCCGAACTCCTTCCGAATACGGCCGTAAGGACAGCGTCCCCAGGAAGGAAACCGCCATGGCCCGCATCAAAATCAATTTTTCCGCCAAGGAAAAAGACCTGCTCAAAAAGCTTGGTATCACGGGTAATTTCAACTCGTTGACCGACGACGACATCATGGGCATCGACGAAGCCGTGACGGAATACCTCATGGACGAATGCATTGACGAAGGTGGGTCCGTGAACGCCGAAGGGAAAGTGTGCGAAGGAATCATCGAGAAGCTCGCGGACTTTTAACCCCTCACGGACCATCCTGTACTATGAGCCGGGGCATCTTGCTCGGAAGACCGAAGACCGAGCGGGACCCCGGCTTTCGGTTTTTCGACCTTTTGATTGCTCGCAAGCACAACCAGAGAGGCCCCCTATGCACGAAAACGAAAAAGCGCAGTTCGTGCGCATCGAGGACATTGCAGCAGACGATCGCACCGCGCAGCTGGGCAGCACGCTCGCCGAAGTATGGGAGCGTTCAGTGCGCGCAACGCATGATTTCTTGTGTGAAGAAGACATCATCGCTATGCGGCCGTACGTGAAAGACGCCGTCGAGCATATCGAATCCCTTGCCGTCGCGTACGCAGCGCACGATGTTCCGCTCGGATTTGCAGGGGCGGCAGAAGGTAAGCTGGAAATGCTGTTCGTTGACGATATCGCTCGCGGCCACGGTGTCGGGCACGCCTTGCTGGCGCATGCGATCGAGCAGTTCGACGTACATCGATTGGACGTGAACGAGCAGAATCCTCAAGCACGCGCATTCTACGAGCACGAGGGATGGCGCGCGGTCTACCGCTCTTCCGTCGACGATTCCGATCGTCCCTTCCCGCTCGTCCGCATGCAGAGAGCACAGGGCGTTCGCGCGGAGGTTTCGTCCGGCGCATGGTACGAAGCAGCGGTGCCGCGCATCGAAGCGGACCTTATGCGCGGACGACGCCTTATGCGGGCCTACGACGACGCCTACTACGCAGGCGAAGGGTGCACCGAACTGCTTCGACGGGTCCTTGGCGCGTTCGGTTTCGCCTCCACGCTTACGGCAGGAGCCCGCGTGGACTACGGCTATAACGTGTTCATCGGGGACCGTTGCTTTTTCAACTACGACTGCGTCTTTTTGGATGGCGCGCACATCACGTTCGGTGACGATGTGTGGGTGGGCCCACGCTGCTCGTTCGTAACCCCCATCCACCCGCTGCATGGCGACGACCGGCCCGTATGCGTGGACGAGAACGGGAGAACCACGCATCTTGCAGAGCGCACAGCGCCTATCCACGTAGGAAGCCGCGCATGGCTCGCCACGAACGTGACCGTCGTAGGCGGCGTCACGATAGGGGAAGGAGCCGTCATCGGCGCAGGCAGCGTAGTCACACGCGATATTCCTGCGAACACGTTTGCCTGCGGAGTCCCCTGCCGACCCATCCGCGCCATTACCGAAGCGGACCGTCTGGACCCGAGCGTGTATCCAGGGATTCGCCCATAAGCGCACGGAAGGCACATGCGGCGCTCACTGCAGTTAGTCGATGCGACGGCGCAGCTGCTTGACCTCGGACCGAGCGCGCTTCGCTTCCAAGCGCTTGCGCTTTTGCGAACGAGGCACCCGCGTCTTTTTGCGCTGCTTTGGAGGGCGCGAACAGCGTCGGCATGCCTCGCGGATCTTTTCAAGGCAGAGTGCACGGTTTTGGTGTTGACTGCGCGACTCTCGCGAGACCACGGTGATGCCGGTCGGCACGTGACGCATGCGGACGGCAGAGTCGGTCGTGTTCACGCACTGTCCGCCCGGACCCGACGCACGGAACGCTTGCACGTCGCAGTCGCGCGCAAGCTCGTCGTCGTCCATGCGCGCGAAGGAAGCGAAGTCGCGGTATGTCAGGCCGTTATGTTCCATGGCGTCAATGCTACCGCAAGCCTGAGATCTCAGGCTTGGAAACCGGCTTTCGCTGCGCACTCCGGCGGACGCTCTTCCCCTCCCTCGCAGGCTCGGTCGGGCGAAACGCTAAAAACGCGCCACTGGCGCGTTTTCTTCACGCGTTTCCACCTCATCGGTTCGAATCCTTCGCCCAAACATGAAAAACGCCCGAGGGCTTCGGGCGTTTCAGTGACCTGGCG
>DVGB01000085.1 GCA_018712955.1 Candidatus Aveggerthella stercoripullorum | reverse complement strand
TATTCGCGCGAGGAGCCTGCAGCGCTGCCGTTGGGCGAGCCTGCTCCCGCAGAGGCGGGCAGGCGGCCGACCTTGGGCACGGCTTCGTACGTGCCGCCCATCATGGGGCAGATGCTGGCAGGATTCGTCATCCGGCAGCTGGCGGTTTTTGGCGGAAGCGCATGCGAGGCGGCAAACCTTTCCTGAGGCGCCCGCGGTCTCCGGTGCTTCAGTCTCCGATTGCAGGAAACCCGCTCAGCGGGCATGCCGTTGTCCCGGCGGTGCGGGATTCTTACAATCTTTTTACAATCAAGGCACTACTGTGCGTTGGAAGGGGGCCGTATTGAAGGCACGGGCTTTCGGAAGGTTCGTTCTCTCGTGCGTGCTTGCGTGCGGACTTTGCCCTGCGGCAGCGTGGGGAGCTGGGATGGACGATGGCGCGGCGGAAACGGTGGGCGGAGACGCCGCAGTCACAAAGACGGCCGTGCGCGGCGGCGAGCAGGGCGTGGAAGGCTTCGGCGACAGGATGTCCGGGGACACCGACGACAGTTCGTCTCGTGCCGAGGCAAGCGCGGAGGGTGACGGCGTCGGTCAAAGCAGCGAAGGCGACGTGCCCGCCTCCGAAATCCCCGAAAGCCCGGAGGCTGCATCCCGGCCCGATGACGGTTCGGGCGCTGTCCGGGATGTCGCGCGCGCAGACGACAAGGGCGCAGACAGCGTGGAAGGCGCGGACGATGCCGATGGCGAAGACCCCGAAGCGGAAGGGGGCGAGGAAGAGGCCGAACCGGTCCTTCCAGACGGGGCGTATTTCGTGCGCAGTGCGGCCGACCCTTCCTTCGTACTCGACGTGGCGGACGCGTCGGTTGTGAGCGGCGCTGACGTGCGGCTATGGAGCGCGAACGAATCGAACGCGCAGCGGTTCTGGGTGTCGAGCGAAGACGGCGTCTACCGCCTGCAGGCGATGTGCTCAGGAAAAGCGCTCGCTGTCGAAGAAGGCGGTCTTGAGAATGGTGCGGACGTGCAGCAATGGCTGCTCGAAGAGGCCAGCGTAGAGCAAACGTGGGAGGCTTCCGAAAACGACGACGGCACGTTCACGCTTGTATCCTGCGCGAACGACCTTGCGCTTGATGTGGCCGACGGGCTGGCGTTCGAAGGCGCCGACGTGCGCACGTGGGAGCAGAACGGGACCGTTGCTCAGCGCTTCGTTTTTGAGCCTGCCGAAGCGTTCCGTGACGGCGTGTACACGATTCCCTCGACCATCGACATGGGGATGGTCGTCGACGTCCCCGACCTTTCGCGCGATGCGGGCGTGAGCGCGCATCTCTGGGAGCGCAATGACGGCTTTGCGCAGAAATTCGTCATCGAGGCGACAGGCGAAGGCGACTTCTCCCTCAGCCCGATATGCTCCGGCCTGCTGTTGACCGACATCGGCGGGCAAGTCGTTCAAGCGGAGGACACCGGCGACGCATCCCGCTGGTGGATTATTCCCGGTGTTTACGGCGTGTCTTTCCTGAACGTTGCAACAGGACTTGCGCTGGACGTTTCAGGGGGTGTTGCGGAGAATGCACGGCCGGTCGGCACGTATGCGATCAACGGAACGCGGGCTCAGGGCTTTTTCGGCATGCCGGTCGAAGCGGTCTCGCCGGGCACATACCGCGTCACGTGCGTTTCCGACGGGCGTGCGCTCGACGTGTCGGGTGCTTCCTTTGCGCAGGGGACGAACGTGCAAGCATGGGTGGACAACGGCACGGGCGCTCAGCGCTGGCGGGTTAAATCCGCAGGCGAAGGCATCATCACCCTCCAATGCGCACGCTCGAACATGGCGCTCGACGTGGTCGATTACGGAACGGCGCCCGGCACGAACGTGCAGGTGTGGCTGCCGACGGGGACGACCGCCCAGCAGTTCGTGCCTATCCCGACAGGGGACGGGTACTTCTACCTGCAGTCTGTCTGCAACGGACTGTACCTGGACGTTGCGAACGGCGGCGGATGGGACGGCGCGAACGTCCAAGTCTGGACCCCGAATGAAACCGCGGCGCAGAAGTTCAGCTTCACGCTGGCTTCCTACGAGCGCACCATGGACGAAGTGCGTGCGGGCATCAATGCGGCCGGCAGCTCGTGGGGTATTGCCGGGTTCGGCGGCTACACGCCGAGCGCGCAGGTGGCAGGGCAGCTGCAGGCTGCGGTGGACTATGTGCGCGCATGGGGCAACGACGTCGGATTCGTGATGGTCGACGTGCAGACTGGCCAGGGCGTTTCGTGCAATGCCGACGGCTCGTTCTATGCGGCCAGCACGATAAAAGGGCCGTACGTGGCATCGGTCTGCTCGTACTATCCCTGGGCGGCGACCGACTGGGCGTACACCATGGAATCCACCATTCGCTGGTCGAGCAACGAAGGGTACTCGTCTTTGCGCTATACGTTCGGACCGCAGCCTCTGTGGCAGTGGTGCGCCTGGTCGGGCGTGAGCGCCGACATCGCCTCGCTGCAGTACCCCTGGTATTCGTCGCGCGATTTGGTGAAGCTCTGGACGACGAACTACGAGTACTTTACGGGCAATCCGAACGGCGGATGGGTCGGCTCGTGGTATTCTTCCGCGTTGAACTCGCCTTTGTACTACCAGCTGGGAGGCTTGTATTCCGTGCAGTCGAAGGCAGGATGGATTGCCGAAGGCGGGCTGTCCGCTTCAAACGACGCGGGAATCGTGTGGGCGAACAACGGACCCTACCTTGTGGCCATCCTTTCAAGCTTCCCTAGCAACACGGCACGCTTGTCCGATCTGGTGTGGGCGCTCGAAGCGGCGCATAACGAGATGGTCGCAACGTACTAAGCTGTTGTACGGAAGGGGAATGTCGTCGCTCTCAGGCGCGGAGATGTTCGCTTGCGGAGCCTGCTTTGCAGGGTGTGCGGCGCGAGCAAGGTGGGCGAGGCCGAGAGAACGAGCGCGGAAAGGAGAAGACCGCCATGGAGGAAGAGCGTCGCGTGCTGCTGCCGGACGCGCACTGCCATCTGGATTTTACAGCGAACGGTCGCCTGCTTGCCCACGCAGCGGAGTGCGCGCGTTTGGAAGCGTTTTCTACCACGGTGACGCCTGCGGGCTACGAGCGTGCACGGGCGTTGTTCGCAAGCTGCGCGACCGTGCGCGTGGGCGTGGGCTTGCACCCGTGGTGGGTTGCCGACGGATCGTGCGGTGAGGCTGAAATCTCCCGGTTCGAAGAGCTGGCCAAGGGCGCTCGCTTTATCGGCGAGATAGGGCTGGACTTCGGACGCCACCGTGCCACCTCGCGCGATGAGCAGACGGCGGCATTCGAACGCGCGGTGCGCGCGGGCATCACGGGCAGCAAGGTGGTGTCTTTGCACGCGGTGGCGGCTGCGGACGAAGTGCTGGATGTCCTCGAGCGCGACGGGTGCACGTCGGACAACGTCTGCATCATGCACTGGTTCTCGGGCTCGAGCGACGCCCTGCAGCGCGCCGTTCGCCTGGGGTGCTACTTCTCCGTGGGCCCGCGCATGCTGGCGACGAAACGCGGGCGTGCGTATGCCCAGGCCATTCCTGCGGACCGTCTGCTCGTTGAGACGGACTGGCCGTCGTCGCCATGCGGCGAGGCCGACTTTGCTGCTTGGACTGCACAGCTGCAGGAGGCGACGGACGCCCTTGTTGCCCTTAAGGGAGCGGACATTCTCGAACGCATCGTGCAGACCTGGCATGAGCTGTTCGACGCCCCGGTGCCGAAAGAGGCGCGGGAGGAGGGCTTCCCATGCCGGTCGTAAGGCTTGAGCACACCGACGACGAACGTCTTTCGGCGTTTTGCGGGCTGACGGACGGCCAGCTGCGAGACGGCATTGGCGGCGGGCGTGGAGGCGGCATGTTCGTCGGGGAGTCGCGCAAGGCCATCGACTGCGCGCTCGATGCGGGCGCCCGTCCGCTTGCGCTGCTCATGGAGGAAAAGTGGCTCGAGCCGACCATGCCGGTCGTAGAGCGTGTGCTCGCGGCCTACCCCGACGTGCCGGTCTTCGTCGCGACGCCCGAGCAGTTCCGCGCGGTGACCGGGTACGAGATCACGCGGGGAGCGCTCGTTCTGTTCCAACGTCCTGCGCCGCTTTCTGTCGAAGAGGCCGTGCGTGGCGCGCGCAGGGTGGCGGTGCTGGAAGATATCGTCAACTACACGAACGTCGGGGCGATTTTCCGGTCTGCGGTCGCGCTGGGAATCGACGCGGTGCTCCTGACGCCGTCGTGCCACGACCCGCTTTACCGGCGGGCGGCGCGGGTGTCCCAGGGCACGGTGTTCCAGGTCCCGTGGGCACGCATTGGAGGAGAGCGCGACTGGGCCGTGGACGGTGTCCCCCTGCTGCACAGCCTCGGGTTCAAGGCGGCTGCGTTGGCGCTTTCCGACGAGTCGATATCGGTCGAAGACCCCTGTCTGGCAGCGTGCGAAAAGCTGGCGCTCGTGCTGGGCACCGAAGGAGAAGGCTTGTCGGCGAGCACGATTGCCTGCTGCGACTGGACGGTGCGCATTCCGATGGACCATGGCGTCGACTCTCTTAACGTCGCTGCCGCAAGCGCCGTCGCTTTCTGGGAGACGCGCGTGCGGTAATGCCTTGGCATGCCGGGCGCTGTGGTACCATTCCGTCGTAACGAAACACGTCGGAAACAAACTCCCGGGCGGACGAAGGTGATTCCCATGGCTCAGAACCCTCAGCAAGTCCTCGCCGTGCTTGAACGGCTTGGCATTTCGTCGGACGAGCGTCAGGTGCATATCGACTTATGCGCTGCCGAACTGGTCGAACGTGCGCTCCAACGCTGTGAGGGCAGGCTTTCTTCCACCGGTTCGCTCGTGATCGAAACAGGGGAGTACACGGGCCGCTCTCCCAAGAGCCGTTTTATCGTGGACACGCCGGACGTCCACGACCGCATTGCATGGGGTGGCGTGAACCGCCCGATAGACCGGGCATTCTACGAGACGCTGCGCGACGACGTGTGCGCGTACCTGTCTGGACGCGACCTTCACGTGATGCGCGGTATTGCGGGCGCCGACCGGCGCCATGCGCGTGCGTTTCTGGTGGTGGCGGAGCGCGCAAGCCAGGCGCTTTTTGCCCGTCAGATGCTCGTGCGCCCGCATGCAGGCGACCTTGACCATTTCGACCAGCCCGACTTCACGGTGCTTGCCGTTCCTGATTTCGACTGCGACCCGGAGCGCCATGGCACGGGCATGAACGCGGGCGTGCTCATCAACTTCGAAGAGCGCGTCATCATTGTGGCGGGCACGGCGTATTCCGGCGAGATCAAGAAGTCCATCTTCTCTGTCATGAACTACCTGCTGCCGGTCGAGGACGGTTGCCTGAGCATGCACTGCTCTGCCAACCGCGACCCGCACACGCGTCAGACGGCAGTGTTCTTCGGCCTTTCGGGGACGGGCAAGACCACGCTTTCTGCCGTGGACGGCCGCCAGCTCATCGGCGACGACGAGCACGGGTGGTCGGAAGAGTGCGTCTTCAACATCGAAGGCGGCTGCTATGCGAAGTGCATCGATCTCACGCCTGAGTCCGAACCGCTCATTTTCCGCGCCATCCGCTTCGGGAGCGTGACGGAGAATGTCGTGCTGGACGAGGATACGCGCATTGCGGACTACACGGACGCGTCGGTCACGGAAAACACGCGCGTTGCCTATCCTGTCGGCCATATCGAGGGCGCAAAGCTTGACGGCGTGGGACAGCCGCCTTCGGTGGTGGTGTTCCTGACGGCGGACGCATTCGGCGTGCTGCCGCCCATTGCGCGCTTGACGCCCGAAGCTGCCATGTACCATTTCCTGACCGGCTTTACGGCGAAGGTGGCCGGCACAGAGCAGGGCATCGTCGAGCCTGTTCCGACGTTCAGCGCACTGTTCGGCGAACCGTTCATGCCGCTTGATCCGCTGGAGTATGCGCGCTTGCTCCAACAGCGCATCACGGCGACGGGCGCGCGCGTCTATTTGGTGAACACGGGCTGGACTGGCGGCGCGTACGGAACAGGGCATCGCATCAGCCTGCCGTATACGCGCGCGCTGGTGCATGCGGCATTGGTCGGCAGCATCGACGAGGCGGGGTATCGCCACGACGAACGGTTCAACATGGACGTGCCGGTCGCGTGCGAAGACGTGCCGGCGGAACTTTTGAACCCGCGGCTTGGATGGCCTTCCGGCGCAGAGTACGACGCTGCGGCGGACAAGCTTGCGCGCATGTTCGAAGAGAACTTCGCGAAGCGCTATCCGAACGCCGAAGAGGCCATTCGAGAAGCAGGCCCGCGGCCGCTGGCGTAAGGCGTCTGCGAAACATCGTTCCGGATTTCGAGCCAGGCAATAAAACAGCGAGCCGTTTCTTCAGGCTGCAGAGCAGCGGGGGAAACGGCTCGCTTTCGATTGCGAAACGGGTTTTCTTTTTGCTACCAGATGCCAAGGGCGGCCTGCATGGCAAGGCTCATGGCGGCGATGCCCACCCAGCAGCACAGGCCGAGCGCAATAGGCTTTCCGCCCGAAGTGACGAGCTTCACGATGTTCGTGTTGAAGCCTATGGCGGCCATGGCCATCATGATGAAGAACTTGCTCACTTCCTTGATAGGAGCGGTCACTTCGGTCGGAAGGCCGAAGACCGTCGTGATGACGGAGGCAGCTAGGAAGAACAGGATGAAGAACGGGAAGATCTTCTTCAGGCTGAAGGCGTTTTCGGCATCGTGCGCGCCTGCTGCTTTCGCACGGCGTACCTGCCAGAATGCCAGCACAAGGGTGATGGGAATGATGGCGAGCGTGCGCGTGAGCTTCACGACGGCAGCTTCGTCCAGGATGCTGCTGCCATGGATGGAGTCCCATGCGGACGCGGCAGCGGTCACCGAAGAGGTGTCGTTGACGGCCGTGCCCGCGAACAGGCCGAAGCCTTCGTTCGACAGGCCGAGCATGCCGCCGAGCGTGGGGAAGATGAGCGCTGCAATAACGTTGAACAGGAAAATGACGGAAATGGACGTCGCGATATCCTCGTAATCTGCCTTGATGACCGGTGCGGTAGCGGCAATAGCGGACCCGCCGCAGATGGAGGATCCGACGCCGATAAGCGTTGCCACCTTCGAAGGGATCTTCATAGCCTTGCACAGCACGAAGGCGATGACGAGCGAGGTCGTGATGGTGGCAATGATGATAGGAAGCGACTGCTGGCCTTTCGCCAGGATATCGGCAAGGTTCATGCCGAAGCCGAGCAGGATGACCGCGTATTGGAGGATTTTCTTCGACGTGTACTTCACGCCCGGTTCGAGCGCCGTGCGCACACTGCCGTCCTTTACGAACAGCGCGATGACCATGCCGATGAGCATGGCGAAGACAGGGCCGCCTACGACGGGAGCGAACGTTCCGAGAAGGGCGGCAGGAATGGCGATGGCGAAGCAAAATACCAGGCCAGCGAAGTTCTTCTTGACGATTTCCATGGGGCAGTCCTTACCTCACGCGGTCTTAAACGTCGCGCGCAAGCGCAGCCGGGTTATCGTAGCCTTCCCTGACAATCATGAAAAGAAATATATTGTTATTGCGCAATAAGAAATACTTATGGAAAACCTCGAACCGCCAACCACGGCAATGCGGGTTTGCGAACCTAGGTTCCTGTGCGAATAGCATCCTGCGCGATACGGCAGGCGTCTTCGACTTGAGGCATGAGCGCGCAGCCCTCTTCCCAAGCGCCGGACCTAAAAAGGTCGCACTGACGGGATGCAAGGTCGTAGACCGTCGAGATGGACAGGTTGCCCGAAACGCCTTTCAGCGTGTGCGCCGCTTCGGCGGCAGCTTGGGCATCCTGCACCGCTATCGCTTGGGCGAGCCGTTCGCAGCTAGCATCTTCCAGGAATTTCCCGAGAAGGCGCGAAAGCAGCTTTTCGTTGCCCATCATACGCTCCAGCGCTTCGTTCACGTTGATTCCGCCTTGTTCCAAAAGGGCTTTGTCCATGGGGTGCTCCTTGCTTGCGTTGCGTGCGTCGTAGCCGCTTTTGTCCATGCCTGTTCGGCCGGGCGGAGGGCTTATGCTTCAGTATGGCCTTCGTGCAGGGATTCGTACAGTTCGTTGATTTCGGGCTCCAGCTCCAAGAAAAGCTCCAGGAGCCGCGGGTTGAACACGCCGCATTCGCCCTCTTTGATCATGCGCAGCGATTCTTCGCGCGAAAAAGCGCTCTTGTACACGCGTTTGCTGGTCAGCGCGTCGTAGACGTCGGCAAGAGAGACAATCTGCGCCCAGATGCTGATGTCGTCGCCTGCCAGCCCGTCAGGATAGCCGCGGCCGTCCCAGCGTTCATGGTGGTGCCGTGCAATGTCGCAGGCGTACCGGTAGGCGCCGCTCTCTTTCAGCTGCGGAATGCGCGAAAGCAGCAGCTCTCCCTGCAGCGTATGGGTTTTCATGACCTCGAACTCTTCGGGCGTAAGGCGTCCGGGCTTGCTCAGAATAGCGTCCGGAATAGCTATCTTGCCTACGTCGTGCATGATGGAGGCAAGCGCGATATCGTCGATGTCCTGTGCGCTCAGACCGCTGCCCAGCTCCGTCCTGACGAGCATGAGTTTCGTGATGTCGTGGATGCGCCGGACATGGCCGCCCGATTCGCCGTCGCGGAATTCGATGGCGGCGGAGAGCGCTTCAATCATGCCGCGGTTGAGGTCTATGATCTGCTCGGCGCGGCGCAAGAGTTCGGAGCGCTGATCTTCCACCACATAGCTGAGGCGCTTTCGCGCTTGGAACAGCTCGATGACGGATTCGACACGGCGCCTGACGATGTAAGGGACGATGGGTTTGCGAATGACGTCCATAACGCCCAGCTCGTAGGCCTGCTCCATGACCGAGCCGCTCGTTTCGGCGGTGATGAGGAAGACGGGGATTTGCTCGATGAGCCCTGCCTTGTGCAGGTAGGAAAGCATCTCAAGGCCGTCCATTTCGTCCATCACCACGTCCAGAAGGATGGCGCAGTACCCGCGTGGATGCGTCAGGACCTTGTCGAGTGCGACTTTGCCGTTCTCCGCCTCTTCGGTTGTATGACGGTCGGCGAACAGGTTCGAAAGGATGGCGCGGTTAATCTCCTCGTCGTCAACGATAAGGAGCGTGTTCGAAACGGTGCGCGCGTCGGCTTCAGGAGGCAGTTCCATGCGGGTCCTTTCTTCGGTGCGCGATCAGCGCACTGTTCGTGCGAAGATTGTAGCGTATTCTGAGATTTTCCGCTTCGGAACAGGCCGTTTCCTGGCACGTGCCGTTCGTGTGAGATGCGCGCTAAGAATGCGCGACGACGTGCTCGCTTGATGCGAGGTCCATCTCGCGGCGCAGCAACTCCAGGCGCTCCCTGTTCTCGGACAGCGTCTGGCATTCTCCGTTTCCGCATGGGCGGAACGCATGGACGGTCAGGCAGTTTTTACCCGCGAGCTTCGATTCGTAAAGAGCGTCGTCTGCCTGCGCAAACAGGGAAAGGAAGTCGGCGTTCGGGTCGTTGGAGACAACCGCGCCGACGCTGCAGGTAGTGACCGCGCCCGTTTCCGCCTTGCCGACTTCGGCGAAGCGCCGTTGAAGCGAAGCGATCTTCGCCTCGATGGTCTTCTTTTCGACGGCGCCTATCATGAGCACGATGAATTCATCCCCGCCGAAGCGGCCGATGATGTCCGTGGCGCGAAAGTGCTCTTGCAGCAAGTGCCCCATGCCGCGCAGGATGGCGTCGCCAGCAATATGCCCGCTTCCGTCGTTGACGTCTTTGAAGTCGTCCAGGTCAACGACGATGAGCGCGCATGCGGGGGCGGAGCCAGCGGCGGTCAGCGTGCGCTGCGCTACGATCAAAAGCGTTCGCTTGTTATAGATGCCGGCGATGGAGTCGCGCATGCTGAGCTCTTGAAGGCGCGAGCGCGTTTCGAACGCTTGGATTCGGTGGCGCATGACCAGGTGGGCAATGCTCAAAGAGAACGCGATGCCGACAAGAGACTGGAAGATGCCATACTGCGCGATGAAGGGGTCTTTCCACGCGACCACCGCGGCGCAGTAGAGCACGGCGAATCCGATCACAATGCTGTATGCCAGCGAAAAGCGCAGAATGAACAGCGAAGGCAGCGCCACAAAGATCAAGGGCATGAAAGAGCCGGGCGCCATGGGCTCTCCTGCTGTGTCAATGAGGGTGAGGCACACGCACAGAACGCATTCGAAAAGGACGCCGAAAACCGTGCCCAGTCGCTTCGTGCGGGAGAAATGCCGATAGAGCAGTGCGCAGAGGGCGTACGCCGAAAGGATAGGGAGAAAAGCGAGATGGTATGGCGAAGGGCTCCAGTCGCTGACCACGAAGGGGGTGATGAGGAGGAACAGCACCAGAAGCCCCAGCGCGATAGCCGATGAGAAACAGGCCATGTTCAGGTTGTCGGAGCGAATGTCGTCCCGTGCGTCTTCAAGGAAAATGCGCCGACGACGCATGCTTTCGCGGAAGCTCTGTATGATGTCCGGCACCATGGCACGCGGCTCCTTTCCTTGACGACTCGCAGGCGGCATCAGGAAAGGCAGCGCGCCGACACCGACCGCAAAGGGCGAGCATGTTTGGCTGCTGTCAGACATTTTACACGAGGTGTAGTGGGCGACGGTTTGATGCATGCTTCATATTGCGCTTTAAGCAACGCATTGCGCGCACCGGGCGCTAGGGGTGTTTGAGGGAAAGGGCGATTGAGCGCCGTGCTGAAGCGAATAATGTTGTGCGCAAAAATACCCTCACTTTTGATTACAGGCGGACCCGGCTTCATGCGTGCAGGGCGGGCGCGGTGCAGTTAGCCGTGAATCGAAATGGCGAGGGACACAGAAATTATGTGAAGCCAATGGATAGCGGCTAAAAAACGGCAGGCGGGCGAAAAAACCAGTTGAACACACGCCGCAGCCCTATTACAGTACGGAATGCAATTTTGGCGAACGCAGAAGACAGGCGGCTCGTTTTCTCGAGAAGCCCGGTTGGCCAAAATGAAGTGTCCGGCAAAGGTCGGACCGACGTCGTGCGCAAAAGAGTGTAAGGGGGTCGGTTTGAGCGGCGTTGTGCGCGAAAGAGCTTGCAGCAAAACTTCAGGAACAGTTGCGGAGCGTTTTCTTCTGGTTTTGAGCACCGTGTTCGACAGTGTGGTCGAATTCGACCTTGCGAGCGGCATGCTCACGTTCCGTCACTCGCGTTTGAGCGGCCAGAATGCCGCTTTCGCGTTTTCTCTTGAGGAGTTCGCCAACCACCTTTGTCGCACGGTCACGGATGCGCGGGACCGCAAACGTCTTCTGGCGGCATTTCGGCAATGCCAGGACGTGACGGACGAACCTCCAGTTGTTTGCCGGTACCAAAATCTTATTCGCGGTGCGAACCGCTGGTGCGAAACGACGTTCGTGCGCAGCGGGACCACGGTTTTCTGCTGTACGAACGATGTGACCGATCGCGTCTTCCTTGAGCACGACCGTCTTTGGGCGTACGAACGCTACCGCATTTTGAGCGATCTGACGAGCGCCGTCACGTTCGATTACGATTCGACGGAAGATACCGCTACGTTCTATCTGGACCGGCCTGTTCCCAGCGAGGGCGGCATGAAGGACACGCTTGTCGTGCGGCGTTATTTCGAGACCTGGCCGGAGAGCCGTCGTGCGGTCATCCATCCTGACGATCTGGACGGGGTTTTAGGCCTTCTTGAGGGCGCCCGCGATGGCGAAGGCGTCTCGGTCGGGGACTACCGGGCAAAGTATCGTGGTTACGACTATCGGTGGTATCGCGGAAAGGTTTGCAAATCGTTCGACGCCACGGGGGCGTGGCATCTTGTCGGCTCCATCGAGGACGTGCAGGATGCGTACGATCTGCGCGTGCGTGCGGAGCGGGATTCTCTGACGGGGCTTCTGAACCATGCCGCCATGAGCGACCGCGTGAACGAATGGCTGACGAAGGGGCAGGATGGCGCGGCGGGTGCGGGCGTGTGCGTTGCGCTTGATATTGACGACTTCAAGGCAGTGAACGACACGTACGGGCATCTTCGCGGTGATGAGGCTTTGATACAGGTAAGCAGGCTGCTCGAGGAACGCTGTACAGGTCGCGTTGACATCGGTCGCGTCGGCGGGGACGAATTCGTGCTTTTCTTCAAGGATGCGCGGTTGGAAGACGTCATGCCGACGCTCGAGCTGATATTGCACGACGTCCGCCGCGTGGGCGATGCAGTCGACTGTGGTCAGGATGCGCTGCAGCTTTCCGTCAGCATGGGCGTGACCGAGACGATGCCGGAAGATGCTGTGTTCCGTGCGGTCATCCTGCGCGCAGACCATGCTTTGTACGAAGCAAAGCGCGCGGGCAAAAATCGCATTCGCGTGGAGTAGGGGCGGCAGGGCGTTTGCGCGAGGCTGCAAGATGCGAGCGCTCGACGTGCGAGGCGGAGCGGTCAAAGGGTGTTCGCAAAACTAAAACAGAGCAAAGGCGGGCGTGGCTATTTTTTTGCACAACGCGCTTTGTGCAGACCCTGCTGTTGAGCGCTGTCCTGCCGCTGTGGTATTACAATGACGTCAAAAGAGAAGTGACAGGATGTTGCGAGCGAGATTCCGATAGCGCGAACAGCAAAATATGCCTTTCGCATCTGGGAAAACGCTGTTGAAATGAGAGTGCGTGCAAAGCGCTGCCGTTCTGTAGGCGAACGGGAGATCATCGTGGTTGTTCTGTCTCTTCTACTTTTGATTGAGCAAGGGATAACGCACGGGAGGTGGAGCGATGCGCAAAGTCATGCGCAAAGAGAAGAAATTTCTCTTGAACCTGGCAAGCGCAAAGCAGGCCGAGCGCAATCTGGCGGCCATTCTTGCCGCTGACTCCCATAACGGTTTCCATGGTTATCCGGTTCGCTCTTTGTATTTCGACACGCTGCACGACCGGGATTATGCCGAAAAGCTCTTTGGCACGGACCCGCGTCGTAAAGTGCGCCTTCGCATCTATGACCCAACGGCGGATTTTGCCCTTTTGGAGTTGAAGCAGAAGCAAGGGGACAATCAGCTGAAAAGATCCCTGCCGTTGTGCCGGGCAGAGGCGGAGCGCCTGATTGCAGGCGACTACAGCGTGCTCAGGAACCGTCCTGAGCCTTTTGCGGCGGAGATGTACGCGTTCATGAGCATTAACGGCTACCGGCCGAAATGCATCGTGGAGTACGACCGGACTGCGTTCGTGGCGAAAGAGAACAAGATTCGCGTGACGTTGGACCGGAATATTCGTGCGACCGAAGCGAACATGAACATATTCGACTCCCAGCTTTGCTTATATCCTGTGTTCGACCCATTTAATGTGGTGCTCGAGGTAAAGTTCAACGGTTTTCTGCTGAGCTATATCAAGACGGTGCTCAATGGGATTGATAAAAGCGAGCTGTCGGTAAGTAAATACTGTCTTGCGCGCTACGTGCGCATGGGCTTCCAATTCTGACGAGAAAGTAGGGGAAGAGCATGAAGGAACAACTGTATAACCTACTCCAAGGCAGTACGTCGGTAGTTGGCCTGGAAGACATGGCTTTGCGCGTGGTGGTCGCTGCCATCATCGGATTGGCCATTTTCCTTTCGTACTGGATCTCCCATGCGGGAACTATCTATTCGCAGAAGTTCAACATCAACCTCATTACGCTTACGGTGCTTACGGCTACGGTCATGGCGGTCATTGGCAATAACATTGCACTGTCCCTTGGTATGGTCGGTGCTTTGTCCATCGTCCGCTTCCGTACCGCTATCAAGGATGCGCGCGACACCACCTACATTTTCTGGGCCATTATCGCGGGTATTTGCTGCGGTGTTGCCCAGTTCATGGCGGCAGCGGTCGGCAGCGCTATGGTGTTCATCATCATGCTGGTGCTGGGACGTGTGCGCAACGACGTGCGCACGCTCGTGATCGTTCGCGCGGCGCGCACGCAGGAGCTTCAGGTGGAGAGCCTGATCTATGAATATTTCCGCGGTCGCGCAGTGCAGCGTGTGAAAAACACGACGCCTGAATCGGCAGAGTTCATGTTCGAGATTTCGAAGGGTACGCTCGACCGCGCGCAGCGTAGGGCGGAGCGCCCCATCACCGAAGAGCTGTATTCCATGGGCGGTATCGAGTATGTGAACATCGTTGCCCAGAACGACGAAATCGGCAGCTAACAGGGGCAGTTTCCCATGCGCTCGAAGGTCATAGTCATTCTTGCGGTTGTCTGCCTGGTGGCAGTGGGAGTGTATGCTGCGCTTTTGAACGAAGGGCAGCCGTTGCCGGAGCGCTATATCCAGCACGAGAAAGCCCAGCACATAGAGGATTTGTCAGCCGAAGACCAGGCGGCCGCGTCCTCGACGAGCACCGACCCTGAAACCTTCGCAAGCCATCTTCCGGCCATCAGCATTGATACTGGCGGGCAGGAGATTCCTGGCGGGCCGATTTACGACGAGAATGGGAAATACCTTGCTGACGAAAACTCCGTAATGATTCCTTCTTTGGCCCCTGATGGGTCTGAGACAATTGCCGCTAACGTGAAGGTTTTTGACAATGGACAGGGCGCCAATCGCCTTAGTAATCAAGCCGATTTAGAGAGCGATTGCAGAATAAGAATCCGTGGCAATTCTTCGCGTCGTTACGACAAAAAGAATTATTTACTAACTCTCGTTAAAGAAGACGGGACGGACAATGACCAAGAATTGCTCGGAATGGACAAATGCGAGACGTGGGTTTTGCACGGTCCCGGTATAGACAAATCGCTTATCCGCAATTACTTGGCTTACAACATTGCTGGACAGTATATGGACAAGTTTGTCCCTGAAATAAGATTCTTTGAATTGTTTATCGATGGGCAGTACAAGGGGCTTTATGCGGCAGTGGAGTCGATAAAGGTTGAGGAGGGTCGACTTCAGGTAAATCCGACCGACGAGAATACGGTTGCAACAAGCTATGTGGTATCAATCGACGAAAAAAGCCAAAGTGCAACGACATTGTCGACTTTTTTAAACTATACGTTGCGCGTCGGCACTTATCTTGATGTCGTTTATCCCAATGAAGAGTTGTTAACGGAAGAGCGCCGGGAATGGATCAACAACGATATTAGCGCATGGGAGAAATCGCTATTTTCGTATGATTACGATACAAGCGACTATGGCTATTGGACCACGCTCGACGTGTCTAGTTTTGTGGACATGTATATTCTGAACGAGTTTGCAATCAATGATGATTTCGGTGCCTACTCCACATATCTATACAAAGACCTTCGCGGCAAGGTAACACTTGGTCCGCCCTGGGACTATGACAACACGTTTGACAACTATCAGCTAGAAACTCCGGTAGACGAGTTCTACATTGTTGAACGTGCTTGGTATTACATGCTGTTTAAAGATGAGGAATTTTGCGAGCGAACGATATCTCGGTATCGCTCGTTACGGCAAGGGGTGCTATCCGAGGACTACCTCAATACATTTATTGACGAAACGATAGACTATCTTGATGCAGCAATCGATCGTAACTGGGTGGTTTGGGGGTATACATTCCAAGAAGACAACCATCTTAAGCCGGAAGAGCGCCAACCTGCATCATTTGAAGAAGCAATATCCGATTTGAAGTCATTTATCCACGACCGTGGTGCATGGCTAGATCAATACATTGAGAATCTTCGTCAGTATTCTCACGAGTCGGCCGTCAAGAAGTTCAACCATTAGGAGGCATGCATGAAACGATTCGTTATTGCGGTCTCCGTTCTGGCCGTCGCTGCATTTTGCGTGCTGTACACATTCTTTGGCACCAGTTTTGTCGTCGACCTGAACCCTTCCCAGCCCGTCACGACGTGGACGCGAACCGAAGGAAAAACCATCCAGATCGACCGAGGAAACGGATGGGAAGACTTCGAGATTCGCGGTGTCGATATGGGATGCGCCATACCTGGGCATTTTGCGACTGACTATGCCATCGACAAAGAGACCTATCTGCGGTGGTTCCAGCAGATTAAAGATATGGGCGCAAACACCATTCGTGTGTACATTCTCCAAAACACGGCATTTTACGAGGCGTTTTACGAATTCAATCACAACAATCCCGACCCGCTGTACCTCATACATGGCGTATGGATTAACGACTATTCTCAGAATTCCCATATGGACGCGTTTGATGCCGAGTATCAGCAGCGCCTGATAGACGATTGCAAAACGATGGTTGATGTCATTCACGGGCGCCGCTGGATTGAGCTTGGGCGGCTTGCCGGTACGGGCAGCTATACGAAGGATGTTTCCGACTGGGTGCTTGGCTACATTCTGGGCGTGGAGTGGGAAGCGCCGACCGTCGAGTACACGAATCGTCTTTACGAAGGCATGGGCACTTTCACCGGGGAGTACATGAGCACTACCTCCGAAGCAAGTGCGTTTGAAATCATGCTTGCGCAAGTTGGCGACGAGCTGTTGAACTATGAATCGACGCGGTACAAAGAGCAGCGATTGGTTGCGTTTAGCAATTGGCCGACGACCGATCCGTTCGATTATCCCCGTGCCTTGCAAGTGTTTTTCGAAAAATATACGGCTGTTGATGTCGAACATATCGTGCTTGAGGATTCTGTCGTTTCCGGCACGTTTGCTTCATACCATGTGTACCCGTATTATCCTGACTACCTCCAGTACATTCCCGAGTACGCCAGCCAGACAGACGAAACAGGCGAGGTCAACACTTACTACACCTATCTCAAAATGCTGGTCGAATACCATTCCATGCCGGTGGTCATTTCCGAGTTTGGCGTTTCAAGCGCGCGCGGCATGGCGCAGATGGATGCGAATACGGGGCGTAACCAAGGGTTTATGAGCGAAACCGACCAAGGAAAGGCTATCGCGCGTTGCTACGACGACATCATGAACGCAGGGTGTGCAGGAACGTGCATTTTTACCTGGCAAGACGAATGGTTCAAGCGTACATGGAATACCATGGCGCACGACGATCTTCTGAAGACTCCCTACTGGAGTGACTACCAGACCAACGAGCAGTACTTCGGGCTTTTGGCGTTTGACCCCGGCGAAGAGCGCAGTGTGAGCTACGTCGACGGCGACGATGAAGAATGGTCAGACGATGACGTAATAGGCGAATCCGACGGACGTACGATTTCCATGAAATACGACGAAAAGTACCTGTATTTCATGGTCCGCGGCGATGAAGTAGGTGAAGAGTCGCCTCTTTACCTTCCTGTCGACACGACGCAAAAAACTGGTTCGACATCGTGCGATGATCCGAACGTTTCCTTCGATCGGGCAGCGGACTTCCTCATCGTTATCGACGGCCAGGACGATAGCCGCGTGCTCGTTCAAGAACGCTACGAAGTCATGCGAGCAATGCAGTTGCGCTCTACAACGGGTGAGGACCCGTATGTTGATGTCCCGGAAAAAGACACTTCGGAATTCAAACAGATCAATCTTGTGCTGCAAACGCTTACCAACAGCGAAATGATCACGAACGCTGTCCAGAACGAAAAAAGCGTTATTGCCGACGAGTACTATTATCAGTCTTATGAGACCGGGAAGCTTACCTACGGCGACGCAAACCCCGACCACGAAGACTTTGACTCGCTGGCAGACTATTGCTTTGGTGATGGGTTTGTCGAAATTAAAATACCCTGGCAGCTTCTCAACTTCTCGAACCCTTCCGAGATGCAAATTCACGACGATTATTACGAACACTATGGCGTTGAGAACATGAAGATAGACTGCATGTATGTCGGTGTTGGAGATGGCGACAGCACGATTTCTCTTTTCGAGAAAAGCTTGAAGGGGTGGGGAACGCAGGTGACCCACCACGAGCGCCTGAAGGATAGCTACTATATCGTCCAGCAAATGTGGGCAGAAGGCGTCGATCCTGCCGAGCTGTGGCAGGAGGAAGACGAAGCGAGCGAGCGCCACCACTTGAATATTACGTCCTACGAACGTCCGGACGACGGCACTTCGATGCTCGAGAAAGAGGCGGCAGGAGAGTTGGCCATCGAGGGGCAGAACGGCGAAATCGCTCTCGACGACACGGACGGCCAAGGCGAGTCCTCCGTTCAGGAGGTGCCCGAGCCGTGAGCGTCGAATACATCATCGCGTTCTACATGCTCGTCTGCGTCATGATGACCGTATTCAATTTTGGCTTTTTGTTCTACGAGAAAGCCCATTCGAAGCGGTTCGAGAAAAAAATGGCGAAGATGGCGGTCTCCCT
>DVGB01000084.1 GCA_018712955.1 Candidatus Aveggerthella stercoripullorum | reverse complement strand
CATTCGTCCGACCGCTGGAAAGGACATCCATGAGCAAAGGAACCTATTCGTTCACTACCCCTATCTACTACGTGAACGCCGCTCCTCATCTGGGCACGGCCTACACGACCGTCGCCGCTGACACGGTGGCGCGCTATCAGCGCATGAACGGCTACGACGTCGCCTTCGTCACTGGCATGGACGAGCATGGCCAGAAGGTAGCCGAGACCGCTGAAAAGAACGGCATGACGCCGCAGGCATGGTGCGATTCCATGGAGCCGGTCTTCCGCGAGGCATGGGATCTGCTCGATATCACCTACACCGACTTTGTGCGCACCTCCGAGCCGCGCCAGGCTCGCACGGTCCAGAAGTTCTGGCAGGACCTCTACGACCGCGGCTGGCTGTACAAGGGTGCCTACGAGGGCTGGTACTGCGTCCACGAAGAGACGTACTACGCTGAATCCGACCTGGAGAAGAACGAGGACGGCGAATTCGTCTGCCCTGACTGCAAGCGTCCGGTCCGCCGTGCTTCCGGCGAAGAGAACTGGTTCTTTAAGCTTTCCGAATTTCAGGAGCCGCTGCTCAAGTTCTACGAGGAGCATCCGGACTTCATCCGTCCTGAGACGCGCCGCAACGAGGTGGTCACCTTCGTGAAGGGCGGCCTGCAGGACCTTTCCATCAGCCGCTCCACCTTCGACTGGGGCGTGCCGCTGCCCTTCGACGAGGGCCACGTGGCCTACGTGTGGGCTGACGCGCTGCTTGCGTATCTCACGGGCATCGGCTATGCCGACCCGGAGCGCGAGGGCGAATTCGACGCCCGCTGGCCCATGCAGTACCACTTTGTGGGCAAGGACATCACGCGCTTCCACTGCGTCATTTGGCCGGCCATGCTCATGGCCGCGGGCCTGCCCATCACGCACACGGTCTTCGGCCACGGCTTTTTGCTCACGAAGGGCGAGAAGATGTCGAAGTCGAAGGGCAACGGCGTGAAGCCGGCCGACCTCATCAAGGTCTTCGGCGTGGATGCGTACCGCTACTACTTCATGAGCGACGTGCAGTTCGGCCATGACGGCAACATCTCCATTGAGCGCATGGTCCAGGTCTACAACGCCGATCTGGCGAACACCTGGGGCAACCTGTGCAGCCGCGTGTTCAACATGACGGGCAAGTACTTCGAAGGCAAGGTGCCCGAGGCGCCGGCTTTTGCGGCCGAGAACCCGCTGCGTGAGATTTCCGACGCGCTGTATGCCGAATACGACGCCTGCATGGCGCAGGTTGATTTCACGGGTGCTGCTGCGGTGGTGCAGAAGCTGGCAAGTCGCGTGAACCTTTACGTGGAGGAGTCTGCCCCGTGGAACCTCGCGAAGGACGAAGCGAAGCATGAAGAGCTTGCTGCCGTCATCTACAACGCGCTCGAGGCGTGCCGCATTATCGCGCTGTACCTGGCGCCGTTCATGCCGAACACGTCTGCCGAGGTCTTCCGTCGCCTGTCTTTGGGCGACATTGCCGACGTCGCAGACATCGAAGCTGCGACTGCTTGGGGTCAGCTGCCTGCGGGCAACGCGGTCGAAAAGGGCGAACCGCTCTTCCCGCGCCTGGACGTGGACGCCATCGACCTTTCGTTCGAATAGGCTTACCGGTCTATGGCAGACGATTTCTTGAGAGCAGGGGAGGGCGCTGGTGCGCCCTCCTTTTCCTGCAGCATAGCGTGTGCAGACGAAACGGGGGCGACGTCTGACAGTGCGGTTCCCGTCGTTGTTGACGAAATGTCCGGAAACCAGCTTCGTTCGGGCGAAACGACGTGCACGGTGTGCGAAGCGGACGGGCGAGACGGCGCTGTCGAAGACGACGCGTCCGGCGAAAAGAAGCCCCCGCGCCCTGAGTTCTTTGACGCATGCTTCAGGCAGAAGCGGAAAAAGGGCAAATATCGCCTGGTAGAACCGCCGCTTTTGGAAAGCCCCGTCGTGGATACGCACGCTCATGTCGTGACGCTGCGCAATCCCGCCTTGGAGCTTGCGCGCTGTGCGCTTTCGGGGGTCGACTTCGTCGTGTGCATGGAGGACGTGAAAGAGCCGTGGGAGCGCACCTACGAGGGCATGGATGCATGGCGCGCGGAGGCAGCGCGCTTGCTGCCTGGCGTGCGCGAGAACACGCTCGCTGCGCTCGAAGAGGCGGATGCCGCATGGGCTGTCCACTATCGGGACGAGTTCGCGCACCGCACGGCAGAGATGGTGGAGAGCCCCGATGCGTGTATGCAGGCCCTTCCGCACTTGCGCATTGCTATCGGGTGCCATCCGCACAATGCATCGTATTACAACGACGCCTTGGAGCGCACGCTCGTTTCCTGCCTGAAGGATCCGCGCGTATGCGGTCTCGGCGAAGTCGGGTTGGACTACCATTACGATTTCAGTCCGCGCGACGTACAGCGCGAGGTGTTCCGTCGGCAGATTCGCCTGGCGCACGAAACAGGCTTGCCGCTCATTCTCCATTTGCGCGAAGCGCACGATGATGCGCTCCAGATCATGCGAGAAGAAGGGTTCCCTGCAGGCGGAACGCTGCTGCACTGCTTCAATCTGGACCGCGAAACGCTTGCTCCCTGGCTTGAGGAAGACTGTTATGTAGCCATCGGCGGGCCGGTGACGTTCAAGACGTTCGACGACCTGCGTGCTGCCGTGCGCGAGGTGCCTGCCGACCGCCTGCTCACCGAGACGGATTCGCCGTACATGACGCCCGAGCCTATGCGCGGTTCGCTCTGCGGTCCGGCGCATACCGTTTTCACGGCAGCGAGACTGGCGGAGGAACGGGGCTTTGCGCCAGGAGATGCGCGAACTGCTTTTTTGAAGCGCCTGCACGATAATGCGCGCGCGCTTCTCGACCGAGAGCCGACCACCTGGCAGTGCGGTGCGTGACCGTGCTCGCTTTCGAGTAAGGATGGATATGACGGATAGAATTTCGCCACTTTCGACGCCGGCTGCCACGCGGGCGGTCTTGGAAGCGCACGGTCTGGCGACGAAGAAGGCGCTCGGTCAGAATTTCTTGGTGAACGACGACGTGCTGCGCCGAATCATGGAGCTTTCCGAAGTAGGCCCTGACGATGTCGTTCTGGAGGTCGGTCCGGGCATCGGGACGCTTACCATTCCGCTCCTGAAAGCCGCGCGTGCGGTGGTTTCGGTCGAGCGCGATCGCGACCTGCCGCACGTGCTGCGCGGTACGTGCGGTCCGTGGGCGGAAAAATTCGGCCTGGTAGAAAAAGATGCGGTCGAACTGACGGAAGCGGACGTGAGAGCGGCGCTCGGTACGGCAGACATGCCGCTGCCGAACAAGTTTGTCGCTAATTTGCCCTATGCGGTTGCGGCAACGGTCGTGCTCGGGTATTTCCAGGAATTTCCGTGGCTGGATTCGGCGACGGTCATGGTGCAGTCTGAAGTTGCCGATCGGATGTGCGCGCGTCCGGGAACAAAGAATTACGGAGCGTACACGGTGAAACTATCGCTGTATGCGCGTCCAGCTGGAAGGTTCTCGGTGGGTCCGGGCAACTTTTTCCCACCGCCGCACGTGGAGTCGTCCGTCCTGCGCCTTGACCGGCGCGATGTGGCGGAAGATGGCATTGCCATCACCGAAGAAGAGCGACGTGCCATCTGCGTTATGGCCGATGCCGCTTTTGCAAGCAGGCGCAAAACGCTCTCGAATTCATGCAAGGCGTACTTTTCCGGGCGCGGACCAGAAGGGAAGCGCATTGCGGGCGAACTGTCTGCGCTGTTCGCGGAAGCGGGCATCGACCCCTCGCGCCGCGGCGAGACGCTTTCGCTCGAAGAGTTTGCGCGCCTTGGCCGCGCGCTCTGCTCGATTGCGCGATAGCGTGCCGGGGGGCGGTGACGGGGTGGCATGCCTTGTTGCCTGCGCACGGGCACAAAGATAGTTACGATGCTGCTAAAAAGAGGCTCGAACGCCGTTCGAGCCTCTTTTTGCGCATTTTGGACCAAGTCTCGTTGCGCAGGGCGGCATCCTGTGCCGCTGCGGCTGCTGTTACGACAGAGCGGCGCAAACACCGTGTTTGGGATGCACGCTGCCTTTGCGCGTTGCTTTCCGCTCGAGAATTGTGTCCTCATATCAAAACTACGAATAGAATTGGTAAATAAAGCTGATATTTTGCATATATCAATGAAAAAAGTGGTACGATTTGAAAAACCGCGCGAGACGTCTCGCAGGTTGACGCCCCGTCGTGCGTGTGGCTCTCCTTGTCTCTCGGGAACTTTGTTCCCGGCCCGCACGCATGACGGCGCACCCGCCCTTGCAAAACGCCGTCAGGCTATTGAAAGGACAGCCCGCGCTGACAAGGCGCGTTCGAACGAACGGTTCTCCTTTCACCGTCCGTCGAGGATGCCTGATACTGCGCATAAAACAGCAGGACCCGCCGAAACCGGCGGGTCCTGCCTTCGTAAGCGCGAATGTACGCTACAGGCTGTCCACGTATTCGACGAGGTCGCCTACCGTGGCGAGGCCTTCAGGCTCGCCGAATTCGACCTCGCAGCGCTCTTCGATCTCGCAAATCAGCTCGACCATGTCCAGGGAGTCGATGCCCAGGGACTCGAACGTGGACTCTTCCGTCACGTCGTCAGGGTTAATGTCCAGGTTCTCTTCGAGCAGTTCCTTGATGGTGTCCAAAGTGGCCATGTTTGTCCTCTCTATCCGGCCGCGCTTTCGTCGCACCATTCTAACCGATTTCATCCTCTAAGACGTATACTGTACGGATTGAAATGCAGGACGAACTGAGGAGAGAAATGACCAAATCGTATTACGTGGGTATTGCGCTCGCGGCTATCAATGTCATCGTGACGGTCGTGTGCATTTTTCTGATGCCGTCAGAAGTTCCCATGAGCCTTGATGGGTCCAATGTTGTCAACAGGATGGGTTCCTCTCTCGAGAATTTGATCTGGCCGCTTGTTGCCTGCGGCACGTGCTTGGTGAACCGTGTGGTCATCAAAGGGGAGAGCAAAGAGGACGCGAAGAGCATTGGCAATGCGACCATGGGCATAGAGTTCCTGCTGCTTGTGGCCGCAGGGCTTACCTACCTGTTCCTCCTTACGTACAATCCTGCAGCCAACACCGCAGCGTTCGTCGTGTCCCCGGTTCGCCTTGCCTTGATGGCATCCGGCATCGCGCTTGTGCTGCTCATGAACACGCTGCCAGTTCTGCTCATCGAGCTGGGGTCGCATCTGGGCAAGCTTCCGAAGGCCGTGGACAAGGAGACGAGGAAAGTCCTTCGTCGACGTTTCGGCCTTGCGTCTATCTTCTTTGGATGGGCTATCGTGGCGTGCGGCATTTCTGACGACGTCAACATCATGTTCGGTGCATACTGTGTATCCGTTGTAATCTGGGTGCTCGTGTGCGCTGTGGGTATTCTTGTGGCAACGCGAAAAAAGGATGCATAGGCGTTGCGGAACGTTGCGAGCGATGTCTGCCCTGACAAGCCCTCTCTCTCCTTTCATGGAGGGAGAGGGCTTTTTGCGTAGCGGGCATGCGAACAGGCAAGCAGGGGTTCCTGCGAGCAGGTGGGCAGGGGCGTATGCAAGCAGGTGGGCAGGGGCGTATGCAAGCAGGTGGGCAGGGGTGTATGTTCGCAGAAACATTCGCTCGGGAGAGCGGGCGTTGCTGCAGCGAGTGCGAGGGGCAAGCACGAGGAAAGCGAGCATGAGGGGAGGCGAATGCGAGGGAACGAGCACGAGGCGGAGCGCTCACGAGGAAGGTGCAGGGCTTCTCCGTCCCTGAGGACAAAAAAGTGCCGAATGGTAACGAAAAAGTCGTCCTTTCCTGGTTTTCGAGGGCTTATCGAAAACGGCGTATTGCTTTGACGGCGAGATTTCTGGACGCGGTGCTCTCCTTATCAGGCATTACGTCGCCGTACGAAAACGCAGAGAGCTTTTTTGCGAGGTTATTTCGCGCTACGAGGAGGCGAGGTTGATACCATTCGGCACTTTTTTGCCCAGAAAGCTCCCGAATGCCTGCTGGCAGAGAGGCGGGCGTTCGGGGGGGAAGGTTCGCATAATACAGCAGGCGTTCAGGATGAACGAAAGATGCACATGATACGGCGGGCTTTCGGGGCGAGCGAAAGGCGTGCGCATACGGCAGGCACTCGAAGCGGGCGAGGTTCGCATAATGCGGCAGGCGCTCAGGGCGAACGAAAGGTGCGCATGCTGCGGTATTCACTCGAGGCGAGCGAGGCGCACATACTGTGGCAGGCGTTCGAAATAGGCGAGACACGCATAATGCGGCAGGGGCATACCGGCGAGGTTCGCTGAACCAAAAGCCGAGCATGTCTTCCTTGAAGGTGCGGTAGCTCTGCAGGGTGCATTCGTATGCGAATTGGCGAATGAGCGTGCCATCTTCGTCGTATTCGCCGTAGACGTTCGCGATACCGCTGTTGACCACGTAGTTCGTGGACTCAGGCGTGTGCGCGACGTTGGAGACGATGCTCGAATAGGGGACTGCGAAAGAGTCGACCAGTTCGTACGTGCCGGCATTCTCATCCACCAGGTAACGGTAGACGTAGCTTGCAGTGCCGTTGTACAGGTCGGTGCTCACGTCCGTGTCTGTCAGATCGGGGGAGTAGCCGCTGCGCGTGCTGAGCGCCCAGTAGTTGTTGTCGTACATGAGCAGGTAATAGGTGCCTTCCGTCGGCCCTTCTCCGTCGAGCTCGACCGAATGTTGCCCGTACTGGTATTTGAAGTCTCCCAGCTTCGTCAGGCTGTATGCCTCGTACGGCGTGCCCGCCCAGAAGCTCTCATTGCCAATGAAGTAGTCGATCTGCGGGCTCGTATGCACGTTCGATACCTTCATGATGGTGGACGTTTCGCGGGAAGAGACGATCAGCGCGTCGTCCTCGGCGCGATAATCGACCGTGTTCAGGTGAATCCAGTCGCATTCTCCTGCCTGCCAGAAGAATGTGTCGGTCGCGCCGATGACGTGCGTGTACGCCTGCACGTAATCGTCCATGAACGTGGTAAAGTCCAGAAGCTCCGTGACCTCTCCCGTGTCCAGGTTCACTTCGATGACCACGTCTTCCACGGTCTCGGCGCCAGCGCGCTCGACGAGCGCGACCAGCGAATTATCGCCGCAATAGTTAATATCGTGGTGGAGCACGTAGCTGCCCAGGTTGCACACGGTTTTGACGCGCCCTAAGCCGTCAATGCGGGCGATGCTGTCGGCAGACGAACAGACGACGATGTCGTTGCCGTAATACAGGATACGGTCGAGGCCAAGACCCTCGGTTACCAGCTCGTAGCGCATGATGCCGTCGTTGTCGAAGAAAAAGCCGTATCCCAGGTAGCCGTTCGTGCGAACCATGGCAAAGAGCCCGTCGGACAGCTCTGCGGTGCTCTCTCCCTCGGTGACGGGCAACTGCACGGCATAGCCCGATTTCGTGTCCGGCATGTCGACCGTGAACGAGACGCGCTGGCGTTCGATGCCGAATGATCCTTCGATAGTGAGCGTCACTTCGTTCGTGCGCCCAGGAACCAGGCCTACGATCTGGAATTCGTGCTCGGTGGCGTAGACGGTGTCCTCGGAGCCTTCCGCCCAGTTTTTGGCAGTTGCCGTATGGTCGGCGATAGCAGGGTCGTCGACATGTATGGTGTAGGTCACGCGCGTGTCCAGGTCGGTCTCGAAGTAAAGGTAGAGGCTGTTGCTGCCCGTGCCGTAGGGGTTCAGGACCGCGAGCGGGTTCGAAGCGGTCCAGGCGACATCGAGGCTCTTGATGCCTTCGATGGTCTGCGCCAGGCGGTCCTGGACGTCCACGTTGTAGTAGGTGAAGCCTTCGTCCTCTATCTCTTCGGGCACAAGCTGTACGACCATGAGGTCGGAATGGAGGTCGGCGGTATGGACGTTCACGCGATTCGCCTCATCGCTGGTGAGGAGGTCGCCCGTTTCGACGGACCAGTCGGAACGGACGGCGGTCTCTTGTGCGGTGAAGAAACGTCCCGCAGCGGGAACGATGACGAAGACAGCAAGGGCAATGACGGCCAATGCGATGACGACGCCGATAGCAATGCGCCTCCCGCGACGCTTAGGGCGGGATGCGGGTGCGGAGTTGTCAAGATTGCGGTCATCGGTCATGGCAGTGTCCTTCGTGACGGTTGCCTGATGGCAGAAGTCTATCGCTGGTTGAAGGGTCTGTGCCTTATAAAGCGGTGAGCGTGCATGCCCCTTTCGGCGTGCAGGGGTTTAACGAAGCGGCGTGCCGACCAGAAGTTCTGCGTCCACGGTGATTTCGGGCACGGAGCGGCTTTCGGCCGTTTTTTCGTCCACGCCGAAAAGCAGCGGGGTCATGCGCACGAAGGCTTTCAGCTCGGTCGGGGTGGTGCGCGTGGTCTTGGCGAGCGGAATGCGCTCTAGAAGCTTGAAATGACGCTGGAAATGGTCGACTACCAGCTGGTTCGTATAGTCTTCGTGACGGATGAGGTCACGGAAGGCATGGCGCAGCTCCTTCAGGTGGTTCGCGCCGGGGACGACCTTGACGAGAAGGCCGCCTGGTTTGAGCACGCGTGCGAATTCAGCGTAATGAGCGGGCGTGAAGACGTCAAGAACGGCGTCCATGCTGGAATCCTGCAGGGGAAGCGCTGCGACGTCGCCCACTATCCAGCACACGTCGTTTCCACCGCGTGCGGCAACTTGGAGCGCTTCTTTCGAAAGGTCGAGGCCGATGAGCGTGCGGCTGGGCAGGAGGCATGTCTCGGACGGGGCTGGGGCGGATTTGTCCGTGCGAGGAGCAATCAGCCGCTTGGCGTAGAATCCTTCGCCGCACCCGACGTCCACGATGCAGCGTAGATCAGGGCGGGCGTCGAAGAAGGAAGCGACGCCCTCGACGAGGTGTTCATAGTAGCCCGCTTCGAAGACGATGCGGCGGTTTTCGAAGAAATCCTGGTCGTAGCCGTCCGACTCGTGGGGACGCGACAGGAAGTTCACGGTTCCCTTCTTGGAGATGGCAAAATCGTGGCCGCGATCGCACACGAGGCTTCCGCCTGCCAGGTGCAGGGCCGATGCGCATACCGGGCAGCGCAGCATGCTTTCGCAGTATGCGAACTTTGCCGCGCGCGCAGGAACAGGGGTGCTTTTGCAGCACGCACGCTTTTCGCGGCGGGCGGGCGCGCTGCGTTGTTTGTTCTTGCGTTTGGCGTGCTTGCGGTCGCTCATGTTTCTCCAGGATGATCGGACGGCTCGTTTCGGGGGCGGATGCGCGGGTAGCGCACCGCGAAGGTCTAGGAAGCGTTCGCTTGGCGAGGGCGGCGGACCATGCAGCGTTCGATGATGCCGACGCCGGGCGCATCAAGCGTGCGCACGAGCTCGAAGCCGACGTGTTCGTAGAGGGACTGGAGCTCGTCGCTGTAGCACTCCAGATAGCAGTTGACGCCCAGTTCGTCTGCGCGGTCGAAGAAGGGCGTGATCAGGCGTCGGAATGCGCCCGATCCGCGATTGTCCGGATCGACGGCCCATGCGAAGAAGTAGATATGGTCGTCCGTCGCAGTGGCGCCTGCCGCATGGTCTGCGCGCGCATGGTCTGCCGCCCAGAAGAAGTCGGACACGGGCTCAAGGTGCTGGCTTGCAGCGTCCAGCGCCTGCGCTTCTGCTTCGGTCAGCAGTGCGGGCAGGACGTGCGCGAAAGCCTGCTCTTCGAGCGTTTGGTGGCCAGGCGCGCCAGCGAATTCGCTTGCAAGGTAGCCTCCTGCGACCGCCGCCAGGTCATCGGTCGCATAGACGGCGTGGTAGGGCGCATGGAGCTCCAGTTCCGTCTGGAAATACGCGTGCATGATGGCTTCCTTGCGGGCGCGGTCGGCGCCGAGCGAATCCAGCGCCGAAAGCCAGGTTGCGAACCAGAGTTCTTCGAGGAAGCTTGTTCCCAAAATGCGAGCCCCTTTGGCGAGCAGGTCAGACTGGTCGGGGGTTATTTCGATGATGCCAGGCAGCTGCATAGGCGTCTCTCTCCTTAGTGGTCGTTCCACACAGTGCAGCAGGCCATTATTTCATAAGCATGCGCAGCAGTTTGATTTTGTTGCCGAACGGTGGGACGCGCACGGGCAGCTCAAGCCAGGTTCCTTTCGTGAGCGTGGACTTGTAGTGCGTGAACGTGTCGAAGCCGACCTTGCCGTGGTAAGCGCCCATGCCGGAATTTCCCAGGCCGCCGAACCCCATATGGTTGTTCGCGAGGTGGATGATCACATCGTTCACCGTTGCGCCGCCGAAAGGCAGCTCGCGGATGACGCGCTGCTGCACCGCCTTGTCTTCGGCGAAGATGTAGCAGGCAAGCGGCGTTTCGAACTGGCGGACGATGCCGAACGCCTCGTCGAGCGTCCGGAACGTGATGACGGGCAGAATAGGGCCGAAGATTTCCTCCTGCATGACCGGGTCGTCGAGCGTCACGTTGCGCAGGCACGTTGGCTCGATGCGCAGGGTCTCGCGGTTCCCGTGCCCGCCGAAAGCGACCGTCGCGTTAGGATTGCGGTTTTCGATAAGGCCCATCAGGCGGTCGAAATGGCGCTCGTTGATGATGCGCGGCCATTCGTCGCAGGCAAGAATGTCCTGTCCGTAGTACTGGTGGAAGCACGCGTCGAGCTTCGCGACGAGCTCGTCGACGACGGACTCGTGCACCAAGAAATAGTCCGGCGCTACGCAGGTCTGGCCGGTGTTGATGCCTTTGCCCCAGGCAATGCGCTGGGCTGCACGCGTGATGTTCGCCGAAGCGTCCACGATGCAGGGGCTTTTGCCGCCCAGCTCAAGCGTGACGGGCGTGAGGTATTTCGCGGCGGCGGCCATGATGGTGTGGCCGACAGCAGGGCTTCCCGTGAAGCAGATGTGGTCCCAGCGCGTCTCCAGCAGCCAGTCGTTCATGGCGCCGGATCCAGGGAAGGCGCAGACGAACGCAGGGTCGAACAGCTCGGTCAGCATTTCGCAGAGCAGCGTGCTCGTCGCACGCGAGGTGCGCGAAGGCTTGAGCGCCACGCAGTTGCCGGCGGCAAGCGCGTCCACCAGCGGCACGAGCGCAAGCTGCAGGGGGTAGTTCCACGGGCTGAGCACCAAGACTACGCCGTAGGGGCTCGGATAGACCTTCGACCACGAACGGAAATGCGTGATGGGCGTGGACACGCGCCGCGGGCGCGTCCATGACCCGATGTGCCCCAAGCAGAGGTTGATTTCCTCGTACACAATGCCAAGCTCGGTCGCGTAGCCTTCGAAAGGCGCCTTGCCCAGGTCTTCCTGCAATGCGGACAGCACGCGCTCTTCGTTGGTTTTGAGCCATGCCTTCAGCCGGCGCAAAGCGTCTTTGCGGTGTTCGATAGGAAGCGTTGCGCCGGTCGTAAAGTACTCGTGCATGCGCGCCGCTGCCGCAGCGACGTCCGCGGCGCTTTCGTAAGAGGGGAGTGCGGTCTGGGTGGTCATAGAGGGCCTTTCGGTCAGCGTTCTGTTTCGTTTCGCGTTGTCAGGCGTCGCCTAGTATGCGGCCTCCAGGATGGCAAGCGCGGTCTCTTCGGATATTTCGTAGGAGTTGTAGATAGCTGCTCCGTCATAGCGCGCTTGGTGCGCGACCTTCGGTAGGTCATCACGCGCAATGCCCAGTTCGGAAAGGGAGATGGGCACATTCCAACGCTCGTGGAACAGCGTGTTCATGTCATGGAGCTTGGCGGCAAATGCAGCGTCGCGCATCTCTGCAAGGCGCTTGGTGTCAACGGCACCAAGCGAGTTGTCTTGCTGCTTGGCGGCATCAAGCGCAAGCTGTTCAAAGCGGGCAGGGTCAAGGGCGCGCAGCAGCTCGCCGTACAGGCCGCGATGCATGCCGTGCGCGATGTTCCAGTCTACACAGTGGGGCAACAGGAGCATCATCGCTTGGCCGTGCGGCACGTGACAGAGACCGCCAAGCGAATGGCCGAGGGCGTGGACGACGCCGACCATGGCGTTAGAGAACGCGGCGCCTGCCATAAGGCTGCCAAGCGCGAGCGCAGTGCGCGCGTCGGCATCTTGTGGCGTTTCGCATGCGGTCACAAGGTTGCGGGAAATAAGCTCGATAGCACCGGTCGCGAACGCGTCGGAGACCGGGTTCTTCTGGATGGAGGTGTATGCCTCGACTGCGTGCGTAAGCGCGTCCATGCCCGTCGTGGAGGTAAGCTTTTGCGGGAGGCTTTGTGTGAGAGCTGGGTCCAGGAACGCCACATCCGGCACCAAGCGGTAGGACGTGTACGAAAGCTTGGCGTTCGCTGCGGTGTCTGCCACGACGGCGACCAGCGTCACTTCGGAGCCGGTGCCCGCTGTGGTCGGGATGGCAAAGAACGGCGGGCGTTCGCCGCGCAGGATTTCGGCTCCCTGCAGGCTTGCGAAGTCGGCGCCTTCGCAGGAGATGGACGCTGCCGCGCCTTTTCCCGTGTCAATGACGCTGCCGCCGCCCAACGCGACGAAGCCATCGCAGCCTTCTTCCGTGTACACGCGCACGACTTCGTTCACCACGTCGAGCGACGAGTCCGGCGGTATCTGGTCGAAAAGCGCAAAGGAAACGCCCGCCTCTTCGAGCGGCTCGATGGCATGCTGTGCGACGCCGAGCTTCACCAGGTTCGCGTCGCTCAGAAGCAGCGGTTTTTCTACCTGGTGGTCCCGCAGCTCGTCGGCAAGCTTTCTCAGCGCGTGGGCGCCGCAGACGATTTTCGTCGGACAGGAGTATTCGAAGGCTTGCATAAGGTTCCTTTCTCTCTGCGATCGCTTACCGGCCGCGCCAGAAGAAGAACGCGTGCAGAAGGCGTGTGAACAGGTAGGTGAGGGCGACGCCGTCGTTGTTCGGGCCGCGCGTGCAGAACAAACGTGCGGCCAGGGCGCTTTGGAGCGACAGGCCGCCCGAAAAGACGTCGAAGGCATAGTCGACATCCCGGAACTCGATGGCGTAGTCGACGCGCGCGTCTTTCGGCATCCGTTTCCAGCCTGCAGTGGGCTTGCGCCGTGCTGCGCACGCTTGGCCGGTGCCGAGAATGCGAACGGCAAAAGAGAATCCTTCGGGGAGGTACGCGGTCTCGCGTCGCATGGCGGGCGATAGGCGGGACCCCCACGAAACGAGCAGTGGCAAAAGCGCGAGCAGCACCGACACGTACAGGCGCTTGCAGGCGTTCGCGGCGCCGCGGCGGGTGCGCGCGCCCGTCGCGGACTGTTCTGATGTGACCATGGGCAGCCTTTCTCGACCGTGTTCGCGATGTCTCTTTCCTATCGCATAGTAGCGTTTTTCTGCCGGACTGACCGTTTTTCGCTGCGGGCAGGACGGTGCTCTTCGGTGGAGGGTGCGCTGCGAGAAGAGTGCGAGAAAAGGAGAAAAAGGGCCAGTCGCTTTTTCTCATCTATCGAAAGGCCGAACTCCGCATGCGAGGGCATGATAAAAGGCGACCGGCTTTCTTGTCATTCCAGGATGCCGGTGAACCTAAGGGCGTACACCTTTTGGAGTAGTTGTGTGTCGCGCGCATGACGGCTTCGTTTCCTGGTGCGAGAGGGAAGCGCGCGCATGGTATGGTCGTCGTGTCAAACAGAAGGCGGGCCGAAAGCGAGCTCGCCGCACGGAACGGTACCGCGGAACGTACCAGATGAGAGACAGAGCAGAGACACGGCAAAGGACGCCTTTCCTCCAAGCTCAGGCCGGAGGAGCGCGAGCGAAACGGCTCGGCAGCGGGCGTTCTTCGAAACCGACAGGAGAGAGCCATGACGAACTATAACGAGAACATCCCCCAGGGCAGCTCGCAGGAGCTGCCCCTGCAGCACGACGGGACTCCGGAGCAAGCAGCAAGCCAGGCGTCCCGTCCGACGGCAAGCCAGATTCCGGCTCCTGGGTCGGGCTACCAGGGCACCACGCCGATGCCGACGCAGCCTCTTGCGGCCGACGGGTCGGCAAACGCCGCAGCGGGCACAACGGAGGAGCCCGCCCGCTCTGCAAGCCCGAACTGGACGTACGGCGGGCAAGCGCAGACGGCGCAGTACGGGGCAAGCGCTGACCGACAGCAGCAGGCAGGGTTTTCCTCCCCGGCGACGCAGGCGGGGTATGCCTCCGGCGCACAGGGCGCCTACCAGCCTTACGGGAGCGCGTACGGAGCTTCTTCCAACTCCTATTCTTACCAGCAGCCTGCGACGGCGACTGCGTCCCATGATGCAGGGGCATCCGGCTCTGGCGGTACGGTAAAGCGATTCGGAAAGACCTTCCTCGCCGGCTTTTTAGGTGCGGCGCTTGCGTGCGCGATCGGCATCGGCGGTTTCGCAGCGTTCAATGCAGGCGGCTCGTCCGGCGGCAGTACGGTGCTGGGCGGTGCGGGCGGCTCTATCGAAGTCGCGGGCGATGACGCCACTTTGGCAGAGGCGGTCTCCCAGAAGGTCCTGCCTTCCGTCGTGAACATCGACGTTTACTCCGAACAGCAGAGCTACGGCATGTTCGGCATGTACGGCTATTCGGACGGCGGTTCTTCCGAGACCCTTTCAAGCCTTGGCAGCGGCGTGCTCATTTCCGACGACGGTTACATCCTCACCAACGACCACGTGGTCGAAGGCGCCGACCGCCTGATGGTGACGCTGCGTTCCGGCAACCAGTACGAGGCGACGGTGGTGGGCCAGGACGCGTCAAGCGACCTCGCCGTGATCAAGATCGAGGCTGACGAGGATTTGACCGCCGTCCAGATTGGCAGCTCGGCTGATTTGACCGTAGGCGAATGGGTTATGACCGCCGGTTCTCCGTACGGCCTTGAGCAGTCGGTCGCCACGGGCATCGTCTCTGCCGTGAACCGTTCGAGCGTCCTTCAGAACGAAGGCGGCACGGCGTACTACACGAACATGATCCAGACTGACGCTGCCATCAACCCTGGCAACTCGGGCGGCGCGCTGGTGGACTCTGACGGGGCGCTTATCGGCATCAACACGATGATTCAAAGCAGCTCCGGCCAGTATTCCGGCGTTGGTTTCGCCATCCCGGTGGATTACGCCATGGGCATCGCTCAGCAGATCATCGACGGCAAGACGCCCACGCACGCCCAGCTCGGCGTGACCACGGGCACGGTCGATTCCCAAGTTGCCCGGATGTACGGCCTCTCGGTCGATTCCGGCGCGCTCGTGACGAGCGTGAACGACGGCTCCGGCGCCGCTGCAGCGGGGCTTCAGCAGGGCGACGTCATCACGAAGGTGAACAACACTGCCATCGAATCCTCCAGCGACCTGGTTCTGGCCATTCGTTCGGTCAACCCGGGGGATACCGTCCAGATCGAGTACGTGCGCGACGGCCAGACCCAGACCGCGTCCGCCACGCTCGGCTCTGACGAGGGCTCGCAAACGAGCGGCTCAAGCCAGAATTCCGGCAATAATGGCTACGGCTATGGGTACGGCAACGGCGGAAACGGCTATGGATTCGGGTTCGGCTACTAAGGACGTTTCCTGAACAGGGATTAGGACGCGCGAAAAGCGAACGAGCGAACGCCGGGCGCTGCGAGAGCAGCCCCGGCGTTTTGCATGCTGACGATCAATTGCAGAGAGCCAATCGCTTCCAGGTTGTTTTTGTGCACGAGGTCCCTTGCTCAAAATGGGGAAGATTGTAAAGGGACAATCAGGTAAGATAATTAGTTGGCATAATCGCGACGTCCGAAAGGTTTCCAGATGGCCCAAGAAGACTACAAGTACAAGCGCGTCCTGCTCAAGCTCTCCGGCGAGGCCTTGATGGGCGACACCGGCTACGGCATCGACCCGAAGGTGGTCGAAGAGCTCGCCGTCCAGATCAAAGAGATCGTCGACGACGGCATCGAGCTGGCCATCACCGTCGGCGGCGGCAACATCTTCCGCGGCATGGCGGGTTCGGCAGAAGGCATGGACCGTTCCCAGGCCGACTACATCGGCATGCTCGCCACCTGCATGAACGCCCTTGCGCTTCAGGATGCTTTCGAGCGCCACGATATCCAGACGCGCGTTATGAGCGCCATCGAGATGCGCCAGGTTTCGGAGCCCTATATCCGTCGCCGCGCCATCCGCCATCTGGAAAAAGGCCGCGTGGTCATCTTCGCCGCCGGCACGGGCAACCCGTACTTCACGACGGACACTACCGCCGCGCTGCGTGCGTGCGAAATCGACGCCGAATGCCTCATGAAGGCCACGAAGGTCGACGGTGTTTACGATTCCGACCCGAAGAAGAACCCGGACGCAAAGCGTTTTGACGAAATCTCCTATCTTGAGGTCCTCTCGCGCGAACTGCACGTCATGGACTCCACGGCTACGTCCCTGTGCATGGACAACCACCTGCCCATGCTCGTGTTCGACCTGACCGTTCCGGGCAATATCGCGCGCGTGCTCAAGGGAGAGAAGATCGGTACCACCATCCGTTAGTAGCAAGGTCGGCTTTCCGCGCGCTGGTGCGAAAGCGTGCTGTGGGCAAGGGTGCGGGACGTGCGTCTCAGCATGCGGCAAAAGCGTTCAGGTCGACAACTGCGTGCTTTTGCCGCCTTCGCGTACGGAAAGCCTCTCATTGGCCGTGCCTGTCCTTACGCGACGGGCAGAGTGTGCGATAATCACGGAAGCACGAATTCCCCGCAGGGCGAAAGGAACAAGATGAGCGAAATCAGGGATGCTGCCGAAGAGCGCATGAAAAAGGCAATCGCGGCACTGCACGATAACTTCACCACCGTGCGCACGGGCCGTGCGAACGCAATGATCCTCGACCGCATCAAGGTCGACTACTACGGCGTCCAGACGCCGATCAACCAGATGGCCGCCGTAAAGACGCCCGACGCCCACATGCTCGTCGTGGAGCCGTGGGACAAAGGCATGCTGCGCGCTATCGAGCACGCCATCATGGAAAGCGACCTGGGCGTGACCCCGTCCAACGACGGTGCGTGCATCCGCCTGCCCTTCCCGGCCCTTACCGAGGAGCGTCGCCGCGAGCTTGTGAAGCAGTGCAAGGGCTTCGCCGAGGAAACTCGCGTTGCCATCCGTGCTGCACGCCGCGATGCGAACAGCGCCATCGAAAAGCAGAAGAAGGACTCCGAAATCTCCGAGGACGACGCTAAGCGCGCCGAAGCGGAGATTCAGAAGCTCACGGACAAATACATCGCCGATGTCGACGTCGTCTTCAAGAAGAAGGAAGACGAAGTGATGGAGATCTAGGCGTTCTGCCGTTTGTAGAACGGCGGAACAAGCCGACGCTGCGGGCTCTCACGCTTCGCCGTTCTGGCGAACGGCGAAGCCTGCCGACGCTGCGGTCTTCCCTGGCGGCACGCTTGGCGCTCTGCCGGAGTTCCGCTGTTCTGTCGAACAGCGGACCAGCCGACGCTGCGGTCTTCCCTGGCGGCACGCTTGGCGCTCCAAGCCTTCGTCGCGTATTTGCAATACGCTTCCTCAGGCTTTCACGCCAATCGCGCTCGCCAGGAAAGCCCTCGCTGACGTTTTGGACGACTGGGGTGTTGTGGTTCGACCGGGGCGTTGCAATTCGACCAGGAAGATGCAATCCTGTCGGGGCGTTGCAATCCGCCAGGGAGATACGATTCGGATAGGGTGCCTACCGAAACGAGTCGGTTCGTTGCGTCGGGTCTCCTGCCGTTCTCTCCTTGCGTCTTAAGTGGGTGACATGAACAAGCCTCTTGACTACATATTTCCGAACCCGCCGGCTGGGCTTGACCCGCGGTCGCTCGACCCTGCACGCGTGCCTGCGCATGTAGCGGTCATCATGGACGGCAACGGCAGGTGGGCGAAGAAGCGTGCGCTCAATCGTCTGAAAGGGCACAAAGCCGGCATAGAGGCGGTGCGCGAGACCATCCGCTGTGCGAACGACATCGGCGTTCGCTATCTGACCATCTACTCGTTCTCGACGGAGAACTGGAAGCGGCCGCAGGACGAAGTGGTCGGGCTCATGGATCTGTTCGCGAAGACCATGCTTGCAGAAGTCGACGGACTGCACGAAGAACGCGTTCGCGTCCGCACGATCGGAGACCTCTCCATGCTGCCGGAAGAGACGCGCCGCGCGTTCGACGAGGCATGGGAGAAGACCAAGGACAATGACGGCATGACCTTGCTCGTCGCCGTCAACTACGGCGGGCGCCAGGACATCCTCAATGCTGCTGCGCGCTATGCGAAGGCTGCCGTCGCGGCCGCCGAGGAGGGAAGGCCTGCCCCCGCGCTCACGGAGGCGTCTTTCTCTCGTTTGCTTTCCACTGACGACGCGCCCGACCCGGATTTGCTTATTCGCACGAGCGGGGAAATGCGCGTTTCGAATTTCTTGTTGTGGGAAATCGCCTATGCCGAGTTCGTCTGCACGGACGTCCTGTGGCCTGACTTCGACCGGTACGAATTCTTGCGCGCGCTTCTGGAGTACCAGGCGCGCGATAGACGCTTTGGCGGGGTGCAGCAGGCGTGACCGGCAGCGAAAGAAAACAGCCAGAACGCAACGGTCGTGCTGAAGGCCGTCCCGGAGTCCCCCCGGCGCTTTTCGACGCGCCGCTTTCGCTCGAAGACGACCAACGCGCGGCTGCCGAGCGTAAGGCTGCTGCGGCGGATGCGGACGAGAAGGGCCGCCGTTCGGTCAAAGAGGTGGTGCTGGACAAAACGCCGAAGCGTCTGCGCAATCCTTCGAACATTCAGGTGCGCTTCCGGACGGGATTCGTCTATGTCGCCGCGTCGGTGCTGCTCACGTTAGCAAGCGACGTTACGACCATGATCATGGTGGCCGTCCTTGCCGGCATCTGTGCAAACGAGTTTTATTACATGCTGCGCTCCGACGCGAAACTCCCAAACGAGCTCCTGGGCGTCATTGCCGCCGTCGCGTATCCGGTTAGCGTGTTCTTCGCTGGCATGAACGGTGCGCTCGTGGTCACGGTCGCATTCCTTATGGCGCTTTTGATCTGGTACGTGTTCTGGATGCGCGCCCGCGTCTCCGATGTCGGCGTAAGCTTTCTGGGCGGTGCCTACTGCGGCATGCTCTTGTCCGGGCTGCTCATCGTGCGCATGGCGCTGCCCGATCTCTGGGGCGGCGTGCTTGCGGTGCTCGTGCAGCTGAGCGTGTGGGCGAACGATGCGTTCGCGTACCTGATCGGCAGCCGTTTCGGCAAACATAAGCTGGCGCCGCGCACGTCTCCGAAAAAAAGCTGGGAGGGCCTGATCGCCGGCCTGGTCGGCTCCATGATCATGTGGGGGCTTATGACGCTCATTCCTGGCGTGGAAATGCCGATGCCGTTCGCGCTTTTGTTCGGCGTGGTCTGCGGTCTGTCGGGCGTGCTGGGCGACCTCGCCGAAAGCCGCATCAAGCGGAATTCTGGCTTTAAGGACTCTGGCACCATCATGCCCGGTCACGGTGGTCTGCTCGACCGCTGCGACTCCCTTTTCCTGGTGTCTGCGACGTCGGCCATCTTGCTGGTGGGGTCGCAGTTCGTTCCTTACGCATTCTAGACTTCGTGCGGCTTTCGGGGCGTCCGCTTCGAACTTTTCCATGCTGCGACCGTCCTGTGCCGTTCGAACGGTTAGAATGGTCGTGCGCGCCGATGCGCGCGAACGGCAAGAGGAAGGATCGCCATGTACTTCAGCCCCGCAGCCTTTATCGCCGGGCTCGTCCCGCTTCTCATCGTCCTGGTCATCGTGGCCGTACTGTTGGTCAATGCCATCTTTATCGTCCGTCAGCAGACCGAAGTCATCATCGAACGCCTGGGCAAGTTTAACCGCATCGTGGGGCCTGGCATCCATCTGCGCATTCCGGTCATCGAGCGCATTGCCGCGCGCGTCGATCTGCGCACGGGCCAGTCGAACTTTCAAATCGACGCGAAGACGAAAGACAACGTTACCATCAACATGGATATTGCAGCTCAGTACCATGTGAGCTTCCAGCGAGGTGCCACACCGGTCGAATCCGGCGTCTACCGTAGCTACTATATGCTGGCGAACCCGGTCGACCAGATGCGCTCGTACCTTATCGACGCGCTGCGCAGCGCGGTGCCTTCGTACACGCTTGACGAAGTCTTCGACCGCAAAGATTCCATTGCGCTCGACGTGAACACGACGGTTTCAGGCCTTATGCAGGCGTACGGCTACGACCTGGTCTCCACCCTTATCACCGGTATCGGCCTGCCGCCGGACGTTGAGGCCTCCATGAACCGCATCAACAGCGCTCAGCGAGACAAGGTGGCCGCCCAGTCCCTTGCTGAAGCGGAGCGTATCAAGACCGTCACCGAAGCGCGTGCGAACGCGGAGGCTATGGAGCAGGCGGGTCGCGGTATTGCCGCCCAGCGCAAAGCCATCGCTGACGGCATCACCGAATCCCTCGAGACCATCCGTTCGTCCGGCGTTTCGACCGCGGAAGCGAACAGCCTGTTCCTGTTCACCCAGTGGACGGACATGATGACCGAATTCGCCAAGCGCGGTCGCGCCGCGACGGTGGTCCTGCCCGCTGACTTCAAGGAGACCGCTTCCATGTTCGAGCAGCTTGTGGTGGCAGAGGACGCCAAAGTCCCGCAGGCGCCCGTTGCGCCCGCGCAGGCTGCGCGGCAGCAGTCGGGCGAGGAAGGGCAGCGGTAAAAGAACACGGTTCCTTGCCATCGCGCCCCTGCGACAGCCCTTATGTGCAGCAAGCCCCTCTCCGTTGCCTTCGCGAGCGAAACAACGGAGAAGGGCTTTGCCGTTCGTATTTCCGTCCTGTGCGGCGTGCGCGGGCGTGCCGCTTTTCGCGCTGCGCGTGCTTACAGGTAGCCGCCGGGCGTATCCTGCGGGACAGCGTGTGCGTACATTTCTAGGACCAGCTGGCAGCGGGTACCGATAGGGAGCTGGTTTTCATCCAGGAAACGGCGCAGGCTTCGAATGGGCACGGTGAACGGCTCGATGAGCTCGTTCTCTTCGGTATGCGCATCCCCTGCACGCTCGATGCGCGCAAAGCAGACCTGCACCTGCTCGTCGGTCATGCCGGTCGAGGAAAGTCCCGCTTGCGGCAGCATGCGCACGGCAGGGGAGCCGTTTTCGGGCTCGACGATGCGGTAGCCGGTCTCTTCCTGCAGTTCGCGGTCGGCGCAGGCAGCCAAGTCTTCGCCCGGTTCTACGAGGCCGGCAGGGAATGCGACGCACCAGGAGTTCACCGGATACCGGAACTCTTTAATGAGCAGGATTTCGTCGTCCTCCGTGCGGCCTACGATGCTGATGGCGTCGGAGCGCAGGATGTCGGCAGGGGAGGCGAAAGCCCCCGGTGCTTCTTCCTCGGTATCGCCGGAAGCGCTTTCTTTATCGGAAGCGCTTCCGGCCACGCCCTCGCGCTTGATCGCGAGCTCGTCCATGGCACGCAGCTCTCGCTCGTAGTCGTCCCGCTTTTTACGCGAGGCGCTCTCGTAGACATGCGTCCTGCCGTCCGGCATGCGGTAGGTAAGGACGTACTTGTTGATCCAGCCCGCGCTGACGTGCTCCAAAGACTCGAATACGGGCTTGCGTGCAGTGCTGTCCACGGGCTGTCTCCTTTCTTGCGCGGGAGCGGGAAGGGCCCGCGCGGGTCTTGTTCCGGAAGGTGGCGCGGTTCTGAACGGCCATGCCGCCTTGCTGTGTTCTGGGCTGTTTGCCATGTGCGACAGCATGCGTTGCGGAGTGTCGCTCTGCGAAGAAATCCATCGCATTTCCATGTTCGCGTGAGTGAAGTTGTGTAGGAGTAGTGCACAACTGCCTTGATTTTGCCGTGCAAGGTTCCTCCGATACAATCTCTCGCATGAGTAGATTCGAACATTCTTTCGCACGAAAGCTCGCGACTGCGGCACTCGCTACCACGCTTGCCGCCGCGAGCGCAGTGGCAGTTCCCGCCACTGCATGGGGCATCGACGTGGAGACTGCCCAGAATTCGCTGACGGCGGCGGAGGCCCACATGGCCCAGATCGTCGCAGACCACGAACAGCTGCAAGGCGAGATCTCCACATCCCAGGAACAGATCGACGCGACGACCCAGCAGGCTATGCAGGCGCAGGAAGCCATGCTTGAAGGGCGTGAGGTCGTGGGCAAGATGATGTGCCAGGAGTACACGAACGATTCTCTCGGAGAGATGATCACGCTCGTGTTCTCTGCGCAAAGCTTTAACGACTTCCTTCGCCGCGTTGACTATGCAACCGCGGTCATGACCGCTGCTGCCGACGAGGTCGAAGCGCAGAAAGAGCGCAAGGCCACGTACGAAGGCGTGCTTGACGAACTTAACACCCAGCGCGACGAACAGCAGCTTCGCCTGACCGAACTGGACGCAAAGAAGCAAGAGGCCCAGCGCGTGGTCGAAGAGGCGTCCGCCAACCTGGACACCGCGCAAGCGGAAGAGGCCGCGCGCATTCAGGCGCTCGCCGAACAGGCGGCCAAGCTGGAGCAAGAGCAGGCCCAGAAGCAGGCGAAAGCGGAGGTCAGCGAAAGCTGGGATACCGCCGAGCGCGAGGATACCGCCGCAGCCGCCGAGGCTGTCGAGGACACGTCGGCATCGAGCGCGAACGAAGGTTCCGCGAACGCAGGCGCTCCTGATACGGGCTCTCAGAATGCCGGAGCGTCCAACGCAGGGTCTTCCAATGCGGGCGGTTCCGCCTCTTCGGGCGGCAGCGTGTCGACAGACCCCTCTGCAGGCTGGCAGTCGGGCGTGGCTTCTGCCTACGGCGGCTCGAGCGATGCGAGCACGCCCAACCCGGGCACGACCGCTACCGGCGCCATCTGCGACGACTATTCGATGGGCGTTGCCGTTCCTATGAGCTGGCCGAACTACAGCTCCTATCTGGGCCGTTCCGTCGAGATCAGCTACAACGGAATGACCGTCGTCGCCACGGTGAACGACTGCGGCTACATGGGCGGTGGCAGCCGTTCGCTGGATTTGCAGCCGGGCGTGTTCAAAGCGTTCGGATTCAGCACCTGCCAGGAATGGGGCGTCCGTACCGTGTCGTACCGATTCCTCTAGTTGTTTCTTTCTGAAATACGCCATGAAGATCGCCTGCCGCACGAAGCGGCGGGCGATGTTTTATAGCAGGATAGCGAGGGTCGTGCGATCGCTGCGATCGCATACGGCAGACTCGGCTTCTCTGGCAACCAGGCTTTCGGTCGCCTGCGGATATTCCGACCGCTACGCCAGGAAATGTTTCGATGTCGTGAACCTCGCTGCGCGCAGGTTGCGCCGTGCGGTTGGAAGCGTATGATGCTCCCAACAAAGCAATACAGCCTGAAATGCGATGACAAGGAAAGTACGGACGAATCCCTCGACAGAGAGTTGGCGGTCGCTGCGAGCCAACGGGGGACGGCCTGAAAGCCACCTTCG
>DVGB01000083.1 GCA_018712955.1 Candidatus Aveggerthella stercoripullorum | reverse complement strand
CGTACTGCTTCGTCAGCAGTGCGATGTGAAGGAGGGGAGCCTTCGCTCATCGCGTGAGCTCATTGTAAAAAATGGTCTTGAAGTACGAATGAAAGGCGTGTGCGCGTCTTGTGAAGTAGGCTTCGGGAAGGTAACGCGATTGCGGTATATCCAGGCGTGGCAAGCGGCGCGGTGCTTGTTGCGTGCGCGCGTTCGGTGCGCTTCGCGCGTACATTATAATGACGACGGTCTGTTCAAACGACGGCTTGCGACGGGACTCGGCATCTCAGCGCGCTGCAACGAAGGCACTCTGCCGACAGCGAAGCTGCCTTTGCGGTCTCAAACGAAGGAAGGTTTCCCCATGCCTGACATTCAGATGCGGTTCGACAAAGACATGCTCGTTCTTTCCGGGCGGCTCGACGCGGTGTTCGCGCGCCAAGGGGTCGATACGGCGTATGACCGGGAGTTCCTGAATCTGGTGGAGCCCGATTCTGTTCGCGAGGCATACCGCCTGGAGTCTGTGGCAGGAGCCCAGTGTTTGGTGACCAATACCGAAGGCATCACGCGGGCGCGCCTTGCGCATGCGCGGCTTGAAGAGCGTGCGCCCGAACTGGCGGCTGCGGCGCTGACGGTGGTCTCGTCCCTGAAGCCGCAGCACGTCATCTACGAGGTGGGCCCCTGTGGTCTGCCGCTCGACCCGTCGAGCAGTGCGTCCCTCAAGCAATCGCGCGACCAGTACGCTCAGGCAGTGCGCGACCTGGAGGGCGCGAGCGTGGATGCGGTCTTGTTCTCGGGATTCGAAAAGCTGCTCGATGCACAGTGTGCGCTCATGGGCTTGCGAATGGTCTCCGGCCTTCCTGCTTTCGTGTGCCTGACGGCAGTTTCCTCCCAAAGCGGGTCAAGCGAGAAGGCGGGAGGCGCGAGCGCGGACAAGGAAGGGGCCTGCGGTCTCGCGCTGCGTCCCAAGTCGGGCATGTGGGCTGAAGCAGCGGCGCTGCTCGAAGAGTACGGTGCAAGCGTGATAGGTTTTTCCTCCGGGGCGCCGCTTGAGATGGTGGAGGCCGCCGTGCGAGACCTGCGCGCCGCAACGGACCTTCCGCTCATGGTGGAGCTTGCGGTTGGCAAGCGGGATGCGCGCCAGCAGGCCGCCACGTCCGAGAACCCCTACTTCTGCCCTGACGCGATGGTCGAAGCTGCTGTGCGCTTGCGTGCGGCAGGCGTCCAGTTCTTGCGGGCAGGCGGTGCGTGCACGCCGGCGTACACGGGGGCGCTCGTGGCCGCGACCGCAGGATTCGATGTGGTGGGAAAGGACAGATAGGCCATGGCAGTGGAGCGAAGCGAAGATTACGGCGCGCTGCAGAAAGTGGTGGACTCTCTGTTCCTGCACGCGCATGCGGTAAGCCGCCTGGATGTCGTCCTGTGCGCGGAGGCGGCGGACCTGCCGCGCGATCTGATGGAAATCGTCGAGCTCTTGCCGCCGGGGCGTTATACGCGCGAAAAGCTGTGCATCCAGCTGAATTCCGCGATCGGCGGGCATGGCTGGGGCTACGTCTACGGAACGGTGAAATAAACCCGCTCGCGGGCCGCAGGGCGACGCGAGCAGCATTCTTTGAAGATTCAACATCCGGTTTACATGCGGAAATGCAGGCCTTTCTTCATAAATGAGACTAATCTAGTCACATATATTTCAACAGAAATCCATAGATGAAAAAATCCACAATTCGGCTCTATTCGTGGCGACCTGGGAAACCATGTTTCAACTGTAATTCAAGCTGATTTTGGGCTTGAAATCGGGGTGACGGCAAACTACTATACCTGACGAAACGCAGAGCGGTTGTCCACAAGATATAGTGTATGGCGCCGCTACATCCACGACAATGTACCCACTTATAGCAGGTGGCGGGAACCTGGTCGCCATGCGCGCCGCGACATCGTGGCAGGGTTGTCGTGCGCCCTATTCTGCCCGCCTTCATTTCGAAGCTGTGCAGAGGAGGGTGCGGCCGGAAGGCCAAAAGACGGAAAGCGCGGCCTGTGGGGTCGCCGGACAGACGGGAGTGGCGGCCTGCGCGGTTGCCGCAAGCGAAAAGAGGAACTCATGGAGCACACGAAGACGGTTGCCAGCATTGTCAAGCGCGATGGTCGCGCCGTTCCTTTCGACGAGTCGAAGATTGCTGCCGCGGTCGAGCGCGCCTTCGCCGCTTCCGGCGCCATGCAGGGCCGTCCGGTTGCCGACCAGATTGCGCGTGCTGTGGTCGAAAAGATCGAGGAAGGCGCTATCGAGGGCACTCCGACGGTCGAGGGCGTGCAGGATTTGGTAGAAGAGGCGCTCATCGAGGCAGGATTTGCCCAGACGGCAAAAGCCTATATCCTGTACCGCGCCGAGCGCAGCCGCGTGCGCGACGTCAACAGCCGCATTTTCCAGACGCTCAAGGACATCACGTTCTCCAAGGCGTCGGATTCCGACATGAAGCGCGAGAACGCGAACATCGACGCCGACACGGCCATGGGCACCATGCTGAAGTACGGCTCGGAGTCCGCCAAGCAGTTCTACGAGATGTCCGTCATCGCGCCGGAGTTCGCGAAGGCGCATCGCGAGGGCGACATCCATATTCATGACATGGACTTCTACACCCTGACCACGACGTGCTGCCAGATTGAGCTGCGTAAGCTGTTCAAGGGCGGTTTCTCCACCGGCCATGGCGTCCTGCGCGAGCCGAACGACATCGCCAGCTATGCGGCGCTGGCATGCATTGCCATCCAGTCGAACCAGAACGACCAGCATGGCGGCCAGTCCATTTGCGACTTCGACCGCGGCCTTGCCGAAGGCGTTCGCAAGACGTTCCGCCGTCTGTACAAAAAGCATCTCGCGGAAGCGCTCGAGCTGCTGTCGTCCCTCGCGGATGTGCGCGGCTTTGTGGAGTCGACCCTTGCGCGCGCTGAGGGAGAGACGGGCTCGTGGGCTCGCATCGAGCAGGACCCTGCGTACGTTCGCTTGGTCCACGAGGCGCTTGTTGAAGCAGGCGTGGGCGAAGAGGTGGCGCGTCGCGCCGAGGCGTATGCAAGCAGCCATGCACTTGCAGACTCCGACCGTGCTACGTTCCAGGCTATGGAGGCGCTCATCCACAACCTCAATACCATGCATTCCCGTGCGGGCGCGCAGACGCCGTTCTCTTCGGTGAACTACGGCACGGACACGTCGCCCGAAGGCCGCATGGTCATCAAGAACGTGCTGCTTGCGACCGAACAGGGCTTGGGTTCTGGCGAGACTCCTATCTTCCCGGTGCAGATTTTCCGCGTGAAGGAAGGCGTGAACTACAATCCGGGCGATCCGAACTACGACCTGTTCCGCTTGGCCATGCGCTGCTCGGCAAAGCGCCTGTTCCCGAACTTCAGCTTTATCGACGCGCCGTTCAACCTGCAGTACTACCGCGAAGGCCGTCCGGAGACGGAGATTGCCTACATGGGTTGCCGTACGCGCGTCATGGGCAACGTCCACGATCCCGAGCGCGAGATTACGCCCGGTCGTGGCAACCTGAGCTTCACGTCCATCAACCTGCCGCGCCTTGCTATCCGCGCGAAAGGCGACCTCGATCTGTTCTTCGACCTGCTCGACCAGAAGCTCGCTCTTGTTATCGGCCAGCTGAACGAACGCCTGGAGATTCAGTCTCGCAAGAAGGTCTACAATATGCCGTTCCTTATGGGGCAGGGCGTGTGGATTGACTCTGAGAACCTGTCTCCGAACGACGAGGTGCGCGAGGTTCTGAAGCACGGCTCGCTGACGGTGGGCTTCATTGGCCTGGCGGAGTGCCTCGTGGCGCTTACGGGCAAGCACCACGGCGAAAGCGAAGAGGCGCAGCGCCTTGGCCTGGAGATTGTAGGCCACATGCGCGCGTACACGGATCGTCTGGCGGCGGAGACCGGCCTGAACTACGGCGTCATCGCCACTCCGGCCGAGGGGCTTTCTGGTCGCTTCGTGCGCATGGACCGCAAACGCTACGGATCCATTCCGGGCGTCACGGACCGCGACTACTACACGAACGGTTTCCATGTGCCGGTCTACTATCCGATCAGCGCGTTCAAGAAGATTGAAATCGAAGCGCCGTATCATGCGCTTACGAACGCAGGCCATATCAGCTATGTCGAGCTCGACGGCGACCCGACGGACAACCTGGAGGCTTTCGAGGCGGTCGTTCGCCATATGAAAGAATCCGGCATCGGCTACGGCTCCGTGAACCATCCGGTCGACCGCGATCCGGTGTGCGGTTACAACGGCATCATTGGTGACGTGTGCCCGAAGTGCGGCCGCACGGAGGCGGATGGTGTTCCGTTCGAGCGCATTCGCCGCATCACCGGCTACCTGGTCGGTACGCTCGACCGCTTCAACGACGCGAAGCGCGCTGAAGAGCACGACCGCGTGAAGCACGACGTTCCGCGGGCTTAACGGCCCGCGGAACGGGCTGCCGCTGCGAAGCGCGGAGAGAGCCCATCTTGTCGTTCAAACGCTCTGCGGCGGACCTTAGTCCAGCCGCAGGGCGTTTTCACGCCAATCTGGGCTCTCTCCGCGCTTCTCGCTGTCGTTACGAACGACCTGTGAGTTTTGCATTCGACCTGCTTGCGTGCGGGCTCCGGGTGGGCGGCGTACGGTACGCCGATTGCGCGAAGCCCCGCCGCAGGACGGGGCTGGAGTCGAGGCCGCAAGCCTTGTCCGTGCGGCCGGTGATAGTTGGACGTCGTGGCAGAAACGTATCTGCCCTGGCATCGTAGCCTCGATGCTCCGCCCGAAAGCGGCACTCGACCCCAAGCGTCAGAGCTGCCTGAAAGTGGAGCGGAGATATGAAGCGTACCGTACGCCGCCCGCCCGGAGCTCGTGGGCGGGTTCGGGAGAAAGCGGTACAGTGGTGAGAGCGAATTCAGCCGACCAAAGGAGCGAAGTGTGAGCGAACTTCCCGACACTATCAGGCTGTTCGGCACGGTGGGGGACTCCATCGTGGATGGGCCGGGACTGCGGTTCTCTGTGTTCGTGCAAGGATGCTCGCATGCATGTCCCGGATGCCACAACCCGGAAAGCCAGCCTGCGTGCGGCGGCACGGTGCGCCCGATAGAGGACATTGTCGCGGAGATTTCGGCGAACCCGCTCGTGCAGGGCGTAACGCTCACGGGCGGAGAGCCGTTCGAGCAGTGTGCTGCGTGCTTAGCGCTTGCGCGTCGGCTTAAAGCGCGCGGTTACAACATCTGGGCGTATTCAGGCTACCTGTACGAAGACTTGGTGTCCGGCATGGTCGATCCCTTGGCGCCCGAGCTTTTGGCGTGCTGCGATGTGCTCGTGGACGGTCCGTTCGTCAAGGCGCTTAATTCCTACGATCTGAAATGGCGCGGATCGTCCAACCAGCGCATTGTCGATCTGGCGGCCACGCGCGAACGCAACGAGGTTGTCCTGTGGGAATCGCGCGATGACTTTCCTGAGCCGCCTGCTGCATGGTAGCCTAGCGGCATCATGGAGGCGCTCGAAACGAACATAGAAGCTATCAAAGGCGCGGTAGGCGGATGGCCCGGCACGCTGCTTGCTGCGCTCGTGATCGTGGCGGTCACGCTGTTCGCGGCGCGCCTGGTTTCCGCTTTCTTCGGGAGGGTGCTGCGCCGCGACGGGGTGCCTATCCCTTCAAGCTCTATTTTCCTGAACATCATTAACGGCCTCATCTGGGTTATTGGCGTGTCGGTCATGCTGGGCACATGTTTTGGCATCGACGTAAGCGCGTTAGTCGCGGCGCTGGGCGTCGGCGGTATCGCCGTCTCGCTGGGTTTTCAGGACACCATCTCCAACTTCTTCGGGGGATTGCAGCTGTCCGTCATGCGCATCGTCGAGCCGGGGGACAATATTCGCGTCGGGTCGGACACGGGCGTGGTGCACGATGTGACCTGGCGCCATACGACCATCGTCACGCCGACGGGCGAGCGGGTCGTCATTCCGAATTCGGTTATCAACAAAAGCTCTCTTACGAAGCTCGCTCCGCCCGAAACGGTGGTCGTGCCGTTTGTGTGCCGCTTAGCGGACGAGACGCCTGAAAGAGTTCACGAGAGCATCCGCTGCGCCGCCGACGAAGCGGCCAAATCCGTAAGCCCGCTCAAACAAGCAGCAAAGGTCCTTTTCACGGAAGTGACCGAATGGGGCTTGCGGGGCAAGGTGATCCTGCAAGTGGAGGATGCCTCGAAGACCGCTGCTGCGGCAGACGCCGTTGTGCAGGCGATTTCTCCGTACCTCCAACCGCGCGACGGACGGTAGGAAGGGTTTGCGGCGACGTGCCTGAGAAGCCAGGATGTGTACGTCGCCGGGCGATATCGTCCGTTCGCCGGGGAAGAAAAAGGAAAAATTGCCAGCTGACCAGGTGTTTCATATATCTCACACATTTTTCGAACATTCAGTGCGAATCTTGAGCGTCGCTTTACAAAATCGAAAGGTTTGTAAAAGAAGCCAAGCGCTTCTGTAAGCGGTCGGTAAAGCATTGTCACGGTTCCGTCATGGCTTGGCGCTGATGGCAAAACGCCGCAGCGGACCGCCCTATGATTCCCACGGCGCGAATCCCGCGAGGGTCGCGTGCGGACTGCCGAACGGTCGGCGATCCGATGAACGAGCATTTGAAAGGGGATCATCCAATGCAGGAGAGATTCGTTTCCCGCCGCACCTTCCTGGGCGCGGCAGGCGTCATGACCGCTGCCGTCGCAGGCATGGGCCTGGTTGGTTGTGGCGGCAGCGGCAGCTCTGCGAGCAGCTCTGCTTCCAGCTCCGCTTCCGGCTCCGAGAGCGGCTCCGCTGCCGAGCTGTCCGGCTCCATTACCGCTGTCGGCGCTACTGCGCTGCAGCCGCTTTGCGAGGCTGCCGCCGAGCTTTTCATGGAAGAGAACCCGGGCGTTCAGATCACCGTCCAGGGCGGTGGCTCCGGCACTGGCATCACCCAGATTGTCCAGGGTGCTGTCCAGGTCGGCAACTCCGACGTCTTCGCTGAAGAAAAGGTCGAGAATCCCTCTGACGTCGAGAAGATCACCGACAACCGCGTGTGCGTTGTCGGCATGGGCCCGGTCGTGAACGCTGACGTCCAGCTGGATGACATCTCCCTCGAAGACCTCGCCCGTATCTTCAAGGGCGAAGTCACCAACTGGAGCGAGGTGGGCGGCAACGACGCTTCCATCGTCGTCATCAATCGCCAGGTCGGCTCCGGCACCCGCGCCGTCTTCGAGGCGGCGGTTCTCGGCGGCGAAGAGTCCGCTACCTTCCAGGAGCAGGATTCCTCGGGCACGGTCGTCCAGATGGTCTCTCAGACCCCGGGCGCCATTTCCTACCTGGCCTTCTCCTACTTCTCCGACGACATCAAGGCGCTCTCCGTGGGCGGCGTCGCTCCCGAGCCCGCCAACGTCGAGGACAACTCTTGGGTCATCTGGGCGTACGAGCACATGTACACCGCCGCCGACCCGGACGAGGCCACCCAGGCGTTCATCGACTTCATGATGGGCGACGAGGTTCAGGGCTCGCTCGTCGAGGAGAACGGCTACATCCCGGTGTCCGGCATGAAGGTCGAAAAGGACGCCGAAGGCAACGTCACCGAACTGTAGTCCTGAAAGGAGACGCTAGCGATGGCAAAATCCATGCCGAAGCTGAGCGTCGAACGAATCGGCAAGGGCGTCACGGGCGCATGCATCGCGCTCGTGGCGCTTCTTGTCGTAACGCTCGTCGCTATGGTTGCCTCACGCGGTATCTCGACGTTCACCGTGAACGGCATCGACTTTTTTGGATTCCTGACCGGCACTGAGTGGAATCCCCACCAGATGGACGAAAACGGTCAGCCCACCGTGGGCGCTCTGCCCATGATCACCGGCTCTTTTGCCGTTACGATTTTCTCGACGCTCCTTGCGCTGCCGATTGCTATCGGCTCCGCCATTTTCGTCGTCGAGATCGCGCCCGGTTTCGGACGGCGTGTGTTCCAGCCGCTTATCGAGCTTTTGACCGGCATTCCTTCGGTTGTCTACGGCCTCATCGGCCTGGGCGTCATCGTCGCCACCACGCGCGATGTGGCGGGCATGTTCGGTTACGGCATCACCGGCTACGGCATTTTCTCCGGCTCTATCGTTTTGGCGGTCATGATCTTGCCGACGGTCACCTCGCTTTCCATCGACGCGCTTGCCGCGGTTCCCAACGAGTATCGCGAGGGATCGTACGCGCTCGGTTGCACGCGGTGGCAGACCGTGTGGAACGTCGTCCTGCGCAGCGCGCTGCCTTCTCTCATGACGGCCGTCATCCTGGGCATGACCCGCGCGTTCGGCGAAGCGCTTGCGGTACAGATGGTCATCGGCAATGCCGCGCAGATGCCGACCTCGCTGTTCACGCCGGCGGCCACGCTCACGTCGGTCCTGACCATGGGCATGGGCAATGAGGCTATGGGCACCGTCTACAACAACGTGCTCTGGTCGCTCGCCCTGCTGCTGATGGTGATGTCGCTCATCTTCATCCTCATCATTCACCTGATCGCGCACAAGGGGGCGAAGCACCGTGGCTAACTCCGCTCGCTTCGACATGGCGGCGCATGTGCGCCGCATCAACAGCCAAGACAAGGTTGCTACGGGCATCCTGACCTTCATCGTCGGCATCGTCCTTTTGATCTTGGCTGCTATCATCATCTATATCCTTGTCCAGGGCGCGGGAAAGCTCTTCGACATCAGCTTCCTGACCGGCGAGCCCGAGCAGTTCCGCGCGGGCGGCGGCATCGGCCCTGAACTGTTCAATTCGTTCTACCTGCTTTTTCTGACGCTGCTCATTTCCGTGCCGATCTCCCTTGGCGCCGCTATCTTCCTGGCGGAGTACGCCCCGGAAAACGGTGTCACTGCAGCGGCGAAGACGCTCATCGAGACGCTTTCCTCGCTGCCCTCCATCGTCGTTGGCCTGTTCGGCTTCCTGTTCTTCGTGCTTATGATGGGCTGGGGTTTCTCTATCATCTCAGGCGCTATCGCGCTCACGATGTTCAACATCCCCATCCTGGTGCGCGTTATTCAGCAAGCGCTCGAAGACGTTCCGCGCTCGCAGCGTGATGCGGCGCTTGCGATGGGCTTGACCCGCTGGGAGACCACTATCCATGTGCTTTTGCCGGTGGCCATGCCTGCCATCGTGACCGGCATCGTGCTTTCTGCCGGCCGTGTGTTCGGCGAGGCGGCGGCGCTCATCTACACGGCAGGCCAGTCTGCGCCGACGCTCGATTTCGCGAACTTCGACCTGACGAGCCCGACCTGCCCCTGGAATATCTTCCGTCCTGCCGAAACCCTTGCCGTGCATATCTGGAAGATCAATAGCGAAGGCGTCGTGCCCGACCTCGAGGCGGTGTCGAACGGTACGGCCGCCGTCCTCATGGTGTGCATTCTGGCATTCAACATCATCGCCCGCCTGGTCGGCAAGGCGCTTGAAAGGAGGCTGACAAGGGAATGACGGCCCAGACCAACCAGACCGCGCTCGTTCAGACGCGCGACGTAACGGTGTCCTACAACGGCAACGAAGCGCTTCACGGAACGTCCCTGAACTTCGAAGCAGGCCAGGTGACCGCGCTCATCGGCCCGTCCGGTTGCGGTAAGTCCACGTTCTTGCGCTGCCTGAACCTCATGAACCGTGAGATTCCGAAGTGCAAGGTCGGCGGCAGCATCATCTACCACGACCACGACATCAACACGCCGAAGGAGAACTTGTTCGAACTGCGCCGTTCCATCGGCATGGTCTTCCAGCAGCCGACTCCGTTCCGCAAGTCCATCCGTGACAACATCCTCTTTGCCCCCAAGCGCCATAAGCTCGTTTCCGGCAAGGCGGAGGCAGACCAGCTCGTAGAGGAATCTCTGCGGGCGGGTGCCCTGTGGGACGAGGTCAAAGACAAGCTCGACCAGAGCGCGCATGCGCTTTCTGGAGGCCAGCAGCAACGTCTGTGCATCGCGCGTACTTTGGCCATGCATCCCGACGTCGTGCTTTTTGACGAGCCGTGTTCGGCGCTCGACCCGATCTCTACGCTCACGATCGAAGAGACCATCCGCTCTATCGCTGAATCCGGCATCTGCGTGATCATCGTGACGCACAACATGGAGCAGGCTGCGCGCGTCTCCGACCGAACGGCCTTCTTCTACATGGGCGACATGGTCGAGACGGGCGAAACCAGGAAAATCTTCTCCGAGCCTGAAGACCAGAGGCTTGCCGACTACCTGACGGGGAGGTTCAGCTAATGCAAGAGACTGCGATAGCGGGACACCAGAGCATCGTTGGCGTCCCGACGATGATATCCGTCCGGAATTTCGACCTCTGGTACGGCGATTTCCAAGCGCTCAAAGATATCACGCTCGACATTCCGGAAAACCGCGTCACGGCGTTCATCGGCCCGTCCGGTTGTGGCAAATCGACGCTTTTGCGCGCGTTCAACCGGATGTGCGACCTGGTTCCGAGCGTGCGCACGGAGGGCTGCATCGAATTCGACGGCCAGGACATTTTCAAGTCGGATGCGTACGCGCTCCGCGTCGGCGTGGGCATGGTGTTCCAGCACCCGAACCCGTTTCCCATGAGCATCCGCGACAACATTCTGTACGGTCCGCGCCGCATGCGCCGCATGGGCAGGGATGAGGCGGACGAACTGGTAGAGCGGTGCCTGCGCGATGCCGCCCTGTGGGACGAGGTCAAAGACAAGCTCGATCAGAGCGGCTTGGGCCTTTCCGGCGGTCAGCAGCAGCGCCTGTGCATTGCACGCGCTCTGGCGGTCGACCCGAAAGTCCTGCTCATGGACGAGCCGACAAGCGCCCTCGACCCCATTTCCACATCGATGGTCGAAGAGCTCATGATGGAGCTTTCGCGCGACCACACGGTCGTCGTCGTGACCCATAACATGCAGCAGGCGACGCGCGTAGCGGACAAGACCGCATTCTTCTACCTGGGCGAGCTCGTCGAGGCGGGAGAGACTAAGCAGCTGTTCTCCAACCCCCACGAGCCGCGTACGAAAGACTATCTGACAGGGAGGTTCAGCTAATGCAGACCAGGAGCAAGTACATCAAGCAGCTGGAAAACCTGGAAGGCTACCTGACGCGCCTGAGCGAAAAGACCGTCGCGGACATCCGTGCGGCTGGCAGCGCGCTTGCAGGGAATGCCGAAGCTGCCGATGCCGTTCTGCAGGGCCGCAATGTCGAAGATCGCCTGCGTACCGAAATAGAGCGCGAATGTCTAGACATCATGCTGCTCCAGCAGCCTTTGGTCGCGGGCGACCTGCGCTTCGTTTCGGGCGCTTTCCGTGCGGTGTCGGACATTGCGCATATCGACTCTAAAACGCGGGATGTGGCGTATCTTGCCCAGAACATGCCCGCTGAAGCGACGGCGGGGCTGCAGGAGAACTTCGCCGCCCTCGCGGAGCGTACGGCGAACATGGTCGAAACTGCCTACCGCGCGTTTTCCGAGGCTGACGAAGAGGCTGCGCGCGAGGTCTTTGCCATGGACGATGCCGTTGACGAGCTTTACCACAAAACGGCGGCGAGCATCGTCGAGCTTATTCGCGCTTCGAAGGAATCCTCCGAGATCGACTATCTTCCCGAGCTGCTCATGGTGGCGAAATACTTCGAACGCATGGGTGACGATGCCCAGCGCGTTGCCGACTGGGCGCTGTTCCGTGTCACGGGCGAGCATGATGTATACTCTGCTCAGCGAAAGGGAGCGGACAACGCGGGAGAGTAGGCCTCTTTGATCTATTACGTCGAGGACGACAAAAACGTGCGAGAGCTCGCGGTCTACGCGCTCTCGCACGCTGGCATAGAGGTGGAGGGCCTTGCCGACGATGAGGAGTTTCGCGCGGCGTGCGCGCGACGGCGGCCTGACGTGGTCGTCCTCGACATCATGCTTCCAGGAACCGACGGTCTGGAAATTTTGCGGCGCATTCGGCAGACGCCAGGCCTTTCGCGCGTGCCGGTCATGATGGTGACGGCAAAGAGCACCGAGCTCGACATCGTGACGGCGCTCGACGAAGGGGCCGACGAATACCTCACCAAGCCGTACGGCATGATGGAGATGGTCAGTCGCGTGCGCGCTCTTTTGCGGCGTGCGTCCGACTGGGGTGCAGAGCCGACGGACGACGGTGCAATCGCGGTCGGCCCGCTTTCGGTGTGCCTTGAGCGCCGCGAGGCGACCTGCGGTTCGGAGCCCCTTTCCTTGACGGCGCGAGAGTTCGACCTGCTGGCGTATTTCATGCAGAGTCCGGGAACGGTGTTTTCGCGCGAAGACCTGCTCAGACAGGTGTGGGGCTGGAGTTTCGGCGGCGGAAGCCGCACGGTTGACGCCCATGTCCTGACGCTTCGCCAAAAGCTCGGCGATCACGCCGACATGATCGAAACGGTGCGCGGCGTGGGCTATCGGTTGAGGGAAGAGTAGCGAGAGACAGGCAACACGGTGATTTACTACGTCGAAGACGATACCAACATTCGCGATCTGACCATCTATGCGCTGAAGCAAGGCGGGTTCGAGGCCGAAGGGTTCGAGCGGGCTGACGAATTCTATGCGGCAGTCCGTCGCCAGGTTCCCGAGCTCGTGCTGCTCGATATCATGCTGCCCGAAGTGGACGGCCTGGAGATTCTGCGCGAACTGCGCAACAATCCTGCCACTAAGCACATTCCTATCATGATGCTCACGGCGAAAGGCACTGAATACGATACCGTCTGCGGCCTTGACGCCGGCGCGGACGATTACCTAGCGAAGCCTTTCGGCATGATGGAGCTTGTCTCCCGCGTGAACGCGCTGCTGCGCCGCGCGGGCGAGCCTGCTGCCAGCCTGCAGGATGCGCTGACGGTCGGCGACATCACGCTTTCGGTTTCCGCCCATTCGGTCGTTGTCGGCGGATGTCCAGTGACGCTTACCCTGAAAGAATTTGACCTGCTCAAAGCCTTGATGCGCCATGAGGGGCAGGTGCTTTCGCGCGATCAGCTCCTTGAGGACGTCTGGGGCGTCACGTATGCGGGCGGCACGCGCACGGTAGACGTGCACGTGCAGACGCTGCGCCAAAAACTTTCGAACGCCTGCCCCGGAGCGGAGTCGCTTATCACCACGGTCCGAGGCGTCGGCTATAGCATCAAAGTTCCGCAAGCGAGCGCATAATGCCCTCGCGCGTTCACGGCAAAACCCTGGCCGGCACCATTTTCCGTGCGGTGCTGGCGTTCTCGCTGGCGGTCGTGCTCGTTATCCTGATCGGAGCTGCCGCAACGTTCTTCGTGCTGTTCGAAAACCAGGCCGAAAGCCGACTTTCGACAGAGGCGGAGTCTGCTGCGGCGGTGCTCGAGGCGGCGGAAGACCCTGTCGCGGTCGCGCGCGTGCAGTTCCCAGGAGCCATTCGTTACACTTATATTGCGCCAGACGGCACGGTGCTCGCCGACACGGAGGCGGACGCGGATGCGCTCGACAACCACGCAGACCGTCCCGAGGTGCTGGATGCTATGGAGACGGGGGATGCGGTGGTCTCGCGGTATTCGGAGACGCTGCAAAGCGATACGATCTACGCCGCGGTAAGCCTTTCGGACGGTTCGGTCGTGCGCCTTTCCGAACAACGCGATTCGTTGTTTTCGTTTGCACGCTGGTTTGCGCTTCCGGGCATCTCCATGCTCATTGTCGTCGTGGCGTTGACGTACTTCGTTTCGGTGGCGCTTACGAAGCGCATCATGAAGCCGGTCGACGCGCTGAACTTCCGAGAGCCGCTCAAAAACGAGATCTATGCGGAAATGACCCCGCTTCTTGAGCGCATCGATGCCCAGCAGACTCAGCTCAAGCAGCAGAACGTGGAACTGGCGCGCGCCGAAAACCTTCGTCGTGACTTTTCTGCCAACGTAAGCCACGAGATGAAAACGCCGCTTCAGGTCATCTCGGGCTATGCGGAGCTCATGATGAACGACATGGTCCAACCGGCAGACCGTCAGAAATTCTCTGCGCTGATCTACGAGGAAGCGCAGGCCATGCGTTCTCTCATCAACGACGTGCTGACTATCTCGCGCCTTGACGAAGTAGGCATCAACGGGGAGCGTCTCGAACGGATCGACCTGCTGGCGCTTTCCCGCATCGTTTCCGAACGCCTTGCAAGCTTTGCCGAGTCGAACGGCGTGACCATCGAAGTGAAAGGCTCGCCCTCCTACATTATGAGCGCGGGCACGCTTGCTGAAGAGATGATCTACAACCTGGTCGAGAACGGCATTCGCTACAACCATCCGGGCGGTTCGGTCGTGGTCGACGTAAGCAGCGGTGCGCACGGTGTGGACATGAGGGTGTCGGATACCGGCAGGGGCGTGCCGGACGAATACAAGGACAAGATTTTCGAGCGTTTCTTCCGCCTGGAGAAAAGCCGCTCGAAAGCGACCGGCGGCACAGGCTTGGGCCTCGCCATCGTCAAGCACGCCGTCCAGTTCCACGGTGGCATGATTTCAGTGGAGAGCGAAATGGGGAAGGGCACGACCTTCGTGCTGAAGTTCCCGAGCGCTCCGACACTCGTCAAGCACCACAGCGAAGCGGAATAGGGCAACGCTTACGGCGAACTATGTTGTCGCAGGCAGAAAAGAGAGAGGCTTGCAGGTCGTTCGTAATGTCAGCGAGGGGCGCTCTGACGCAGAAGATAGACATGAAGCGGGGGCTCGGTTGGACTTCGGTCCACCGAGCCCCCGCTGAATGGCTAGATTCTGCGCCAGAGCGCCCCGCAGCGTCGGCTTGTTTCGCCGTTCGTAGAACGGCGAAACAAAAAAGAGCCCTACCCCCGTGCCCAGGATGAACCCACCTCGTAAGGTGGGTGCTCGCAGCCCGATTCCTGGCTTTCGTGCCAACAGGCACGAATCTCCATTCCACGCGCTATCTTGAGCTCCCTGAAATTGTGCATCGGTCCATCGCAATGAACGGCATCGGAAGCAGGACTTGATTCGAGTATAGACCTGCCGTTTGCAAAGAAAAGCCTTGACAAGCATTTTACGCGGGAAATCCGACAAGGCCGCGTGACCTCGCTCAACGCAGGCACGGAGCGCCGTAGTACGGACGATGGGGTAGAACATGCGTACGAATATGATAGAGTGTGCAGCATGGAGAACTTGTTTACAGAGATAGAGAACGAAGCGAAGCTGAAGAACGCTCCGCTTGCCGTGCGCATGCGTCCGCGCACCCTCGAGGACATCGTAGGCCAGCAGGCCGCTGTGGGAGAGGGCAGTTGGCTGCGCGTCGCCATCGAGCGAGACGCGCTCAGCTCCGTTATCCTGTACGGCCCCGCCGGCACGGGCAAGACATCGCTTGCGCACGTCATCGCAGAGACAACGCGCGCGACGTTTGTGGAGGTGTCTGCCGTAGGCGGCACGGTGGCGGACCTGCGGCGCGAAATCGACGCAGCGGAGAAGCGGCTCATGCTTTCAGGCGCACGCACGATCCTGTTCGTTGACGAGATCCACCGCTTCAATCGCAGCCAGCAAGATGCCCTGCTGCATGCTGTGGAGGATCGCGTCGTCGTGCTGGTGGGCGCCACGACGGAGAACCCGTACTTCGAAGTGAACTCGGCGCTTATCTCGCGCTCTCGCATCGTAGAGCTTTCGTCTTTGTCCGACGCCGACGTGGAGCTTCTGCTCGACCGGGCGCTTTCCTCCGATCGCGGTTTTGCTGGCTGCTACACGCTTGATCCTGAGGCCCGCGCTGCCATCGTGCGCATTGCAGGAGGTGATGGGCGCTCGTCGCTTAATACGCTCGAGCTTGCGGCGCAGCTTGTCGACGCAGGCACGAAAGAGGCGCCAGCGCTCATTACGGCAGAGGCGGTGGAGCTTGCGTCGCCGCGCGTGGGGCGTCCGTACGACAAAAACAAGGACATGCACTACGACGTCATCTCCGCGTTCATCAAATCCATGCGGGGCTCGGACCCGGACGCTGCGCTGTACTGGCTTGCCCGCATGATCGAGGGCGGAGAGGACCCGAAATTCATCGCACGCCGTATGCTCATTGCTGCTTCGGAAGATGTGGGCAATGCCGACCCCCAGGCGCTTTTGGTAGCGGAGGCGGCATTCCGGGCGGCGGAGGTCATTGGCTATCCCGAATGCCGTATCAACCTCGCGCAGGCTGCCATCTATCTCGCACTTGCGCCGAAGAGCAATGCTGCCGAGGCGGGCATCGACGCTGCGCTCGCCGAGGTCCGTACGGGGCCTGCGCGCAAAGTGCCCGACTACCTGCGCGACCGGCATCGTCCGGGCGCTGAATCCTATGGTGCCTACCAATATCCGCACGACTACCCGGGCGGTTGGGTGGAGCAGCGCTACCTGCCCGAAGGCCTGGAGCGCGGTTGCTTCTATCGTCCGAGCGAACGCGGCTGGGAGGCATATCGCGTCGAGGCAACGGCACGCGACCGCGGTAGGCGCGGACCTGCCGCTCCTGCATCCGGTACAGGGGCGCCGGATGCGTCCCTGTAGCTTTCCGGCAGGCGCGGTGTGGTAAAGTAGCCTTCGAACAGAGGAGGTCACCATGGACGGTTTCGGCACTATCCTTGCAGTCGTGCTCATCATTGCCCTGATAGGGTTGATTTGGCTTGTCGTAGAGCTGGCAGTCACCGTGCGCAAGACGCGCGCGACGGTCGAGGAGGTGCATAAGCAGGTCGAGCCCACGCTTGCCAGCGCCCAGCGCATTACCGCCTCGCTTGAGCCGGTCGCAGAAGACCTCAAGGAAATGACCGCTACGATCAAGCCAGCGGTCGACCGGGTCGATCCGCTGGTGGAGCGCGTCTCGCTTACCGTGGACGCGGCGAACTTGGAAATCATGCGCCTTGACCAGATTCTGGAGAACGTCGGCGAGATCACGGACACGGCAAGCTCTGCGGTGAACGCCGTGGAAGCGGCGACGAACGCCCCGATTGCGGTCGTGAACACCGTGACCGACCGCGTGCGCGGCGCGTTCAAATCCCGTCGCGCTTCGGACGAGTCCATTGCGCTCGGCGAAAAGAAGGCGGGCGCGATCGAAGGGGAGAACCCCGCCGCTTCGTTCGTTTCCGAAGGCATCGACGCGGCAGGCCGTTTGGTGCACGAAGCGCGCACGAGCGTGCAGGAGCGTCGTGAGGCACGCGCGGAAGCAAAGCGCGAGGCATCTGCGGCAGCCGCCTCTGCAGCAGAGCAGCCTGTCGCTCCGAAGGACGCGGAGAGCACAGACCCCGTGCAGACGGTAAGCCCGCGCGAGGCTGCCGAGGCCGCGGCGCGGACGAAAGACCGGCAAAGCCAGTACGTGACCTATACGCCGGTCGACGAATAGTCACCGCGTTCGGCACGGTGCGAGGGAGGGCGCATGCAGTTGCCTGAAGTGAATCCTGAGAGCGCGCGTGCGAGAAGCAAAGAGGAATCGTACGCGAGGCTGAAGAGACGCTGCCTGATAATCTGGGGTGCGGTCGGCATCATTCTGGTGGCGGGCGTCGTCATCTATCTGCTCGAAATCCTTACCGTTCCGATCGCCATCCTGATCTGGACGCTGATTATCGTGTTCTGCCTGCGCGGCATCGTCAACTTCCTTGACGGCAAAGGCGTGAACAGGGCTGTCGGCACGGGTATAGCCTACGTTGTCATGGCGATCGTCGTGGCGGCCGTCGTGCTCATCCTGTGCTCGCCGGCGATCGGCCTGGGCGACCAGTTCCATAGCCTCGTCACGTCAGCCCCTTCGTACGTTCGGCAGATCTCTGGCTGGCTGGGCAGCGTGTACGAACGCTACTCCGACGTGCTCCAAAACGACACCGTCCACCAGTGGCTCGAGACGGCGCTCGGCTCGCTTTCCGACGCCGCGACCGACATGGCGCGCCAAAGCGCAAGCGGCGTGGTCGCCTTCGGGTCGGGCGTGGCGAACACGTTCGTCGCCATCGGCTTTGCGCTCGTCGTCGCCTTCTGGATTCTCATGGAACTGCCCGCGCTCGGCCGCGAGTTCAAGCGCCTGTTCGGTCCCGAGCATGAAGAGACGCTCGAGTTCTTCCATATCACGTTCACGCGCGTTATGGGCGGTTATATCAAAGGCACGCTTCTGCAATGCGCGATCATCGGGCTCGGGTGCGGCGTCTGCTTCGGAATCCTCGGGATACCCAACTACGTGGCGCTGGGCGTAATCGCAGGCCTGCTCAATATCATTCCTATCATCGGCCCGTGGTTCGGCGGTGCGCTTGCGGCGGTGGTCGGGCTGTTCGTCTCTCCGTTCGTTGCCGTGATCGCGCTCGTGGCGACCGTCATTATCCAACAGTTCGTCTACACCATCATCAGCCCGCGCATCATGGCCTCTTCCGTCGACGTCCATCCGGCGCTCACGCTGGTGGCGTTGATGGCGGGTTCGGCGCTCGGTGGAGCCATGGGGGAGCTGCCGGGATCGCTTATCGGCATGCTCGCGTCCATCCCGTTCGTCGCGGTGGCGAAATCCGTATTTGTATACTATTTCGAAAAGCGCACGGGTCGTCGTCTCGTGGCGGAAGATGGTGTATTCTTCCAAGGCACGCCGGGGGAAGACGTCAACCCGTTCCACGACGCTACGTCGCCCCATCCGGACGCAACAGCGCCGATTCCCGTGCTGAACGGCCTGAGCGGCAAAATTGCAAAGGCAAGCGGCAAAGAATCGCCGCCGGGAAGGCACGGAAAACGATAGAATGGACGCACGCGCGGCGGCCGGGGTTTCCCGGCCGCCTTCATACGGTTACGAGCGAAGGAAACGCAGGGAAGGCACGACATGCAATACATGACATCGGCAGAGATACGCGAGGCGTACCTGAAGTTCTTCGAGGAGAAAGGCTGCCAGCGTTGGCCGTCCTCCTCGCTTATTCCGGACGACCCGTCCCTTCTGCTCACGAGCGCCGGCATGGTTCAGTTCAAGCCGTACTTCCTGCATGTGAAGGAGTGGCCGGAGCCCTATATCGGCACGACGACGGTGCAGAAGTGCGTTCGCACGAACGACATCGACATCATCGGCACGACCGGCCGCCATCTGAGCTTCTTCGAGATGCTCGGCAACTTCAGCTTCGGCAAGTATTTCAAAAAAGAGATGTGCGCTTGGGCGTACGAATTCTCGACCGAGGTTTTGAAGCTGCCGAAAGAGCGTCTGTACTTCACGGTCTTCGAAGACGACGACGAGACCATCGAGATCTGGAAGAGCCTCGGCGTGCCCGAGGATCACATCTCCAAGCTCGGCGAGGACGACAACTTCTGGCGCGCTGGCCCCACCGGTCCGTGCGGTCCGTGCTCTGAGATCTACTACGACCAGGGTCCGGAGTTCGGCTGCGGCAGTCCGGATTGCGCGCCCGGATGCGACTGCGACCGCTTCCTTGAGTACTGGAACTGCGTGTTCACCCAGTACGACGGCCAGGAGGACGGCACGCTGAAAGAGCTGCCCACCAAGAACATCGACACCGGCATGGGCCTTGAGCGCATCGCCGCCATCATGCAGGGCGTCCAGTCCAACTACGAGACCGACGTCATGCGCGACCTCATTGCGGTAGGCGAGCACCTGTCCGGCAGGTCTTACCACGATAACGCCGAAGACGACCTGTCGCTGCGCATCGTGGCCGACCACAGCCGCAGCGTCACGTTCATGATCGGCGACGGCATCCTGCCGTCCAACGAAGGTCGCGGCTACGTGCTGCGCCGCCTGCTGCGCCGTGCGGTCATGCGCGGCCATATGCTCGGCATTGAAGGCCCGTTCCTGGCGAACTACATCGAAAAGATCGTCGAGCTCATGGGCCATGTCTACCCCGAGCTGACGGAGAACCGCGAGCTTATCGACCGCGTGGTCCTTTCCGAGGAAGAGCGTTTCGGCGCCACGCTGCGACAGGGCCAGGTTTTCCTGGGCGAAGCGCTCGACGCGCTTGAGGGCACGGTGCTCGACGGCGAAACCGCCTTTACCCTGCACGATACCTACGGCTTCCCGATCGAGATCACGCAGGAGATTTGCGCGGGCCGCGGCATCACGGTGGACGAAGAGGGCTTTGCCGCCTGCATGGAGGAGCAGCGTGAGCGCGCTCGCGCTGCCACGAAGGCGGACGCCGAGGCTGCCTGGAGCACGTACGGCGGCATCCATGCAGACGTGCTCAAGGAAGTGGGCGCCACCAGCTTCGTGGGATATACCGCAACGGAGGCCGAATGCCGCGTTGCTGCCATCCTTGCCGACGGACAGCGCGCTGAGCGTCTCGAGATTGGCCAGGAGGGAGAGATCGTCCTGGACGTCACCCCGTTCTACGCAGAAATGGGCGGCGAAGTGGGCGATACGGGCTTCATCGTCGCAGACGGCGGGAAGGCGGAAGTCCTTGACACCCAGGCTCCGGAGAAGGGCCTGGTCTGCCATCGCGCGAAAGTGGCCGAAGGTTCCCTTGCTGTGGGCGATGTGGTCACCGCCAGCGTCGACGCGGGTCGTCGTGCGCGCATTACGCGCAACCATACGGCGACGCATATCCTGCACGCGGCACTGCGCGAAGTCCTGGGCGAGCACGTTAAGCAGGCGGGAAGCTATGTTGGCCCTGACCGCCTCCGCTTCGACTTCACGCACTTTGAGGCCGTTACGCCTGAGCAGCTTGCCGAAGTGGAGCGTCGTGCGAATGCCGTGATCATGCAGGCTATCCCGACCACCATCTACGAGACGTCGCTCGACGCAGCGCGCGAGGCGGGCATCATTGGCCTGTTCGGCGAAAAGTACGGCGACGTCGTCCGCGTTGTCGAGGCGGGCGACTACTCCCGGGAACTCTGCGGCGGCTGCCATGTGGCGAATACCGCCGAGATCGGCATGCTGAAGATTCTTTCCGAGTCCAGCGTCGGCGCTAACCTCCGCCGCGTTGAGGCGGTCACGAGCTACGATGCGCTTGCTTACTTCGAGAAGGTCGAAGCGGAGCTTCGCGAGACAGCCGCCCTTCTGCGCGTGCCGCTTTTCGACGTGAGCGAGCGTTCGGCATCGAACCTGCGCCAGATTAAGGACATGCAGGCAAAGGCGAAGGCGAACAAGCAGCGTGCGGCCGAAAGCGAAGGCGTCGAACTGCTCGAGAGCATGGTGGACGTGGGATACCCGCTTGTCATCGCCGAGGTCAACCATGTCGATGCAGGCGGCCTGCGCAATGCGTGGGATATCATCCGCGCGCGTATGCCGAAGCCGGGCGCATGTGTGCTCGCTTCGAACAACAACGGCACGCCCATTCTGCTGGCCGCGGGCACCGACGACGCGGTAGCAGCAGGCTTCAACGCAGGCGCGGTCATCAAGGCCATCGCTCCGTGCGTCAAGGGCGGCGGCGGTGGAAAGCCCACGATGGCCCAGGCTGGCGGCAAGGACGTCGAGGGCATCCCTGCTGCGCTTGAGGCTGCGAAGGAGATGCTCGTCAAATAGTTATTCCGCCGTTCTGGCGAACGGCGGAAGACCCGACGCGGCGCGTTTCCAGCGCACGTTTTCTGAACGCTCACGAGGGGCGCGGCGGACCGAAGTCCAGCCGCGCCCCTCGTTCACGTCCGCAAGGCGCACGCTGAAAACGTCGCTGACCTTACGAACGACCCGTGAGATTGCGTTTTGGCCGGGGGTTCCGAGCGGGTGTGCACTACTCCGCCCGGACCCTTTTCCAAACGACAGAAAGGACTGCAACATGCGCATCATGGCGCTTGACATCGGGGAGAAGCGCATCGGCATTGCCGTGAGCGATCCGGGCGAGCGAGTCGCTTCGCCTCTTGCGGTGCTGCCTGCGAACGAGGTGTTGCAGCATGCTCCGTCGTTCAGGCGGCTTGTGGAGGACTGGGAGCCCGAGCTGCTTCTGTGCGGCCTTCCGCGCACCCTGAGCGGGGAAGAGGGCCCTCAGGCGAAGCGTGTTCGAGAGGCTGCGGAACGCATTGCGCGCGCAGTTGCGCTTCCGCTCGAGTTCTCCGACGAGCGCCTCAGCTCGCAGGAGGCGAAGCGTAGTTTGCGTGAAAAGGGCATGTCAGAGCGGACGATGCGCGGGAAAATAGATATGATTGCGGCATGTGTGTTCTTGCAGGCGTGGCTTGATGCCCGCGTGCAGCCCGAATGACAGAAAGGTTTGCCATGCGGCGTCGTCTTTCGTACTCCGAGCGTCCCACCCATGCAGCTCGCGCTGCGCATGCGCGCGGAGAACGCCAATTCAAGACCTACGATACCTCTGCTATCCGGCCGAAGCGCAGCAAAGCTCCCGCCATCGTGTGCGGAATCATCGTGCTTGTCTTTATTGCTGCCGTCATCGTGGGCGTTGTCTCGCTGATGCGCGGTTGCTCCTCTGAGCCGACGAACGAGTTGCTCCCTGCTGGCCAGGAGGCAACGGTCACGGTCGAGTCGGGTGCAGGCCTCTCGACGGTTGCCCAGCAGCTCTATGACGCAGGCATTATCTCGTCCACGAAGGATTTCCTCTCGCAGGCTTCCGGGCTGGAGACGTCTCTTGCGGCGGGCAGCTATTCGTTCACGGGCGGTATGGCGCTCGAAGATGTCGTGGGCGTGCTGCAAGCGGGTCCCGTGACCGCGTCGTTCACGGTTACGGAAGGCATGACGGCCGCTCAGGCGGCGGAAGCCGTCGCGAGCGCCTACGAAGGGTCCATTACTGCCGAGGACTTCATGGCCGCTGTGCACAATGCGTCTGCCTACGTTGCCGACTATCCGTTCGTCGAAGGCGCCTACGACAATTCGCTCGAGGGCTTCCTGTTCCCGAAGACCTACGACATCGTTGAAGGCGCGACGCCCGACACGGTCGTCCGTCAGATGCTCGACCAGTACCGCACGGAAACCGCGTCGCTCGATTACTCGTACGTGGAATCGCGGGGCATGACGCCTTACCAGGCGCTCATCCTTGCTTCCGTCGTCGAGAAAGAGGCGGCGGAGGATAACCGAGCGACGGTCGCGTCGGTGTTCTACAACCGTCTGGCCATCAGCATGCCTCTGCAAAGCGACGCGACGGTGGCTTACCTTATCAGCGACGACCCGACGCCGGAAGACTTGGAGATTGAAAGCCCGTACAATACGTATCTGAACAGCGGGCTGCCTGCCGGGCCGATCTGTTCGCCGGGCCTGTCCTGCCTGCAGGCAGTGTGCGCTCCTGAGCAGACCGACTACCTGTACTTCTACTTTGCGACGGACGAGTCTGGCCAGCTTCAGTACTACTTCAGCCAGGACTACGACCAGCATCAGAACGCTATCGCCACGTCGTAAGGCCTGCCATGTCGTTCATGCAGCCAGACCGGTTCTTCTCGCGCATCACGCGCGTGGACATCGAGCGCGATTTGCGGGCGTGCGGTAGGACGCACGTGCTTTTGGACGTGGACAACACGATCCTGACGCGCGACACGGGAGAGGTCCCGCGCGATATCGGGGCATGGCTTGCTCGCGCGCGTATGGCGGGCATCTCGTTTTGCCTGGTGTCCAACAACTGGCATCAAAGCGTGTTCGATCTGGCGGCAGAATTGGAACTTCCGCTCGTGGCGCGTTCGGTCAAGCCGTTGCCGCCGGCATTTTTGCTGGGCATGCACAAAATAGGGGCCAAACGGCGCAACACGGTGGTCATTGGCGATCAGCTGATTACGGACTGCATGGGCGGGCATTTTCTGGGAATGCCCGTCTACATGGTGCTTCCGCTCGTTGAGGCGGATTTGAAGCATACGCTTATGCTCCGCCATGTGGAAAAGCTGTTCATCGGCGGTCTTCGTCCCGAGGACGAAGGGACGGGCATGCCCGAAGGGGTTGTTGCCACCGTGCGCGCGAAAGACGTGGCCGCTACCGGCGCGCGCGACAGCGCGCGCTGACCGCCTTTTTCTGCGGAGGATTGCTGTCGGCCCTAAACGAAGGGGCTCAAGGCGCGTGTTGCCTTGCAAGAGTGCTAGAATCGCGGACGCAAGCAGGAGACGGCGTCAGCAGGCGCGATTCCTGCTGCGTTGCCTTTCGAACACGTTATGACCTTGCCTCGTGCGCACGCGGTTTGTTCGCACGAAGGCTCAGCAGAGGAGCGCCCATGCACTATGTCACGGGAGGAGAGAGCCACGGTCCGGCGTTGACGGCTATCGTCAGCGGCGTGCCAGCGGGCCTGATTATCTCCGAAAAGCAGATCAACGCCGATCTGGCTCGTCGTCAGTCCGGCTACGGCCGCGGCGGCAGGCAGCAGATCGAGCGGGATCAGGTGCGCATTCTGTCCGGCGTTCGCTTCGGGCGCACCTTGGGAACGCCGGTCACCCTGCAGGTCGCGAACAGGGACTGGGAGAACTGGACCGACCGCATGGCGGCCTTCGGCGAAGCCCCGGAAGGGCTGCGGCGCGAAACGACACCTCGGCCGGGCCATGCGGACTTGCTTGGCGTCATCAAGACCGACACTGACGATTGCCGCGACATTCTTGAGCGCGCAAGCGCGCGCGAAACAGCGGCGCGCGTTGCGGCGTCCGGGATTGCGCGGGAGTTTCTTGCCGCGGTCGGCGTCGAAGTGTATTCGTACGTACGGCGCATTGGGTCCGTGGAGATGTCGGAAGAGGGCAAAGACTTCACGTCGTTGCCGTACAATCCGCTCGACATCGAGACAAGCGACGTGCGTTGTCCCGACCCCGACGCGACTGCTGCCATGAAGCGCGCCATCGACCGCGCACGGCAGCAGCGCGATACCCTGGGCGGCGAATTCCGCGTTGTGGTGACGGGCCTCGTTCCGGGTCTGGGCGGCTATGCCGAGAGGAACGACCGCCTGACCGCCCGTTTGGGCGCGGCGCTGTTTTCCATTCCCGCCATCAAGGGCGTGGAGTTCGGCATAGGGTTCGACGTGGCGAAACGACCGGGCTCGCAAGTGCATGATGAGATTTTTTGTGCGCAACCCGGCGGTTTTTCGCGTTCGACGAACCGCGCGGGCGGTTTGGAAGGCGGCATGGCGACGGGTCTTCCGCTCGTGATCACGGCGGCCATGAAGCCCATCCCGACGCTGATGCAACCGCTCAAGACGGTGGATATCGACACCTTGGAGCCGACCGAGGCGAGCAAGGAGCGCAGTGACGTATGCGCCGTCCCCGCTGCTGCGGTGGTGGCGGAGGCGGAGGTCGCCTTCGTTCTGGCGGATGCGTACCTGGAAAAGTTCGGGCGTGACAACATGACCGACATCCGTGCCGCCCTCAAAGCGTACCGAGACCGCGTCAAAACCATGTCGCGCTAGGCTTTGCGCGGATCGTCGAGAGCAAAAGCGCGAGGCTTCCGCCGAGCGACCCGTTCCGCCGGAGGCGGAACACGAATGATGAGAGGAGAGCCGAAATCATGGCGCAGGACGAATCGAGCGCGGTCGACCCGCAAAAGGCGACAGCCGCGCGTTCAGTGCGCGAAGGACGCTGGAATCTAGCAGTGCCTGTGTTCTTGATCGGCTTCATGGGGGCGGGCAAAACAAGCGTTGCTCAGCAGCTTGCGGTCACGCGCGGGCTTATGTCCGTCGACGCCGACGAGTATCTTGAACTGCGCGAAGACCGCGTCATTGCCGACATATTCGCCGAAGAGGGCGAAGAGGCATTCCGTCGTATGGAGACCGAAG
>DVGB01000010.1 GCA_018712955.1 Candidatus Aveggerthella stercoripullorum | reverse complement strand
TCGCAGGTGAACGTGATGATGGGAGCAAGCACGCGGACCAGCACCTCGAGGATGTTCATCATGACGGTCTGCGCGGCACGGCGGCGCGGCGAATCGGGCGCTTCGGCATAGACGCGATCCTTCGTCGCATCCAAATAGACAGCAGAGAGGTCGCCTACGATGTAGTCGTAGACTGCGCGATAGACCAGGTGGAATTTGAACTCGTCGTACGCCTGCTCGACGTCTGCAAGCAGGTTGCCCAGGCGCACCATGGCCCACTGGTCGATCGGCTCAAGAGCGTTCCAGTCGGTCACGGCGTTCTTTTCGTCGTCGAAGTCGCCCAGGCTGCCCAGGATGAAGCGGAACGTGTTGCGAATCTTGCGGTACGCATCGCTCGTGCGCTGCAGGATGTTCTCGGAAATGCTCACGTCCTGGCTGTAGTCGACCGAAGAGACCCACAGACGCAGCACGTCGGCGCCCGATTTGGCAATAACGTCCGCCGGATCGATGCCGTTGCCCAAAGACTTCGACATCTTGCGGCCTTCTTCATCCACGGTGAATCCGCAGTGCATGACAGACTCATACGGGGCGCAACCGTAGGCACCGACGCTCGTGAGGAGCGAAGACTGGAACCAACCACGGTGCTGGTCAGAACCCTCCAGGTACAGCTCGGCCGGGAAATGCAGGCCTTCGCTTTCACGATGGCGGCACACGCTCGTGTGGCTCACGCCGGACTCCCACCACACGTCTAGGATGTCCTTCTCAGGCTCGAGCTCGGTACTGCCGCACTGGGGACAGCAGGTGCCTTCCGGCAGGTACTCCTCCGGCTTGCGCGTGAACCATGCGTCCGCGCCCTCGCGGTAGAACAGGTCGATAACCGCGTCAAAGGTCTCTTCCGTGGCAACGGTCTCGCCGCATTTCGCGCATTTGAAAACGGGGACGGGCACGCCCCAGCTGCGCTGGCGTGAAATGCACCAGTCCGGACGGTCGGCGACCATGGAGCCAATGCGGTTCTGAGCCCAGGCAGGAACCCAGTTCACCTTATTATGGATGATGTCGAGCGCCTTCTCGCGCAGTCCAGTGTCGTCCATGGAAACGAACCACTGGTCCGTGGCGCGGAAGATAACCGGCTGATGGCAACGCCAGCAGTGCGGATAGCTGTGGGAAATCTTCTTTTCCGCGACGAGCGTCCCCTCTTCGCGCAGCCATTCGATGATGAGCGGGTTCGCTTCGTCGATGTCCATGCCCGCAAAGCGTCCCGCGGCGTCCGTGAAGACACCGTTGTCGTCGACGGGCATGAGCGTCGGGATGTCGAACTTTTGCGCGACCAGGTAGTCGTCCATACCATGGCCGGGAGCGGTGTGGACAGCGCCCGTACCAGAGTCCATGGTGACGTGGTCGCCGTAGATGACGCGCCCCTTCAGGTCCTGGCGGACCGGGCAGGTGTAAGCGGCTCCCGCAAGATCTTTGCCTTTTACGAGCACTTCGGCGCCCGCGGCGTCACGCACGATCTCGTAGTCGTCCCAGCCGGCGATGCCTGCGACCGTTTCAACGAGCTCTTTCGCGAACAGATGGAGCTTTCCTGCAGCACGTACCATGCAGTAGTCGGCTTCCGGCGCGAGGCTTACCGCCGTGTTAGCCGGAAGCGTCCACGGGGTCGTGGTCCAAATCAGCACGTAAGCAGGGCCTTCGACCCCAGCAGCAGCAAAGGCGGCAGGAACTTCGTCGAGCAGGAAGTCCACGAAGATAGACGGCGAAACCTCGTCCGAATACTCAATCTCCGCCTCGGCGAGCGCAGTATGGCAGCGCTTGCACCAATGGATAGGCTTGCGCCCACGGTAGATAGCGCCGTCAAGGTACATCTTCTTGAAGATTTCGACGTTGCCAGCCTCGTAGTTCGGCACGAACGTCAGGTACGGATGCTCCCAGTCGGCGTTCACGCCCAGGCGCTTGAAGCCTTCGCGCTGCACGTCGATGTACTTCTTCGCCCAATCACGGCATGCCTGGCGAATTTCCGGCTGCGGCGTTTGGGAGAACTTCTCCGTGCCCATGGTCTTTTCGACCATGTTCTCAATGGGCTGGCCATGGCAGTCCCAGCCGGGAATGTAGGGCGTGTAGTAGCCGCGCTGTGCATGGCTTTTGTTCACAAAGTCCTTCAGAATCTTGTTGAATGCATGGCCGATGTGGATAGGTCCGTTCGCGTACGGAGGGCCGTCGTGCAAAACGAAGGGCTTACCGTCCTTGTTCTTCTCCAGGACCTTATGGTAGATATCCTGCTCCGCCCACTTCGCCAGGCGCTTTGGCTCGTTCTCGGGCAAGTTTGCGCGCATGGCAAAGTCGGTCTGCGGCAGGTTCATCGTGTTCTTGTAGGTGTTCGCCACGTGCCGGACCTTTCTTCACGAGATAGTTCGTAAGTTTGCAACCTATGTATAGTAGCATCCAGACGCCGTGGCGGGGACGCGTTTGCCCCATGATGGCGTAAAAATAAACGTTCCAGGCACGTCGGGCGCCATTTCACTCCATAATGGCGCCCTTGCTTTTCCAAAGCCTAACACGGCCTCCGATTCTACGGTCGCTTTGTCTTCACGTTCGTCGTTCCCGCAAGCGCCTTCTCGCCAGGGCGCGCAAGCGGCCCAACCAGCTCGTGCGCCGTGTACAGCTCCTCAAGAAAGCCCTTGTCCTCCTCAGTCAGCCTGACATCAAGCGCAGCAACCGCCTCGTCGACGCGCGCGGTACTCGAGCACCCGACGATGGGCGATTCGACGCCTCGTTCCCACAGCCATGCAAGAGCGATGCGCGCCATGGGAACACCGTGCTTGGATGCGACCTGCGCAACACGCTCGATAACGGGCAGGTCAACCGCACGTGCTGCATCGTACTTATTCCTCATGGTCGCATCAGTCGTGCTTCGAACGGAATCGGAATCCCAGGTTGCGCGCGCCAGATGACCGGATGCGAGCGGGCTGTACGGCGTAAGCGCGACATCGTACTGGCGGCACACAGGCATGAGCTCGCGCTCGTCTTCGCGATAGAGCAGGTTGTAGTGGCACTGCATGCTCGTGAACTTCGTCCAGCCGTTCTGTTCGGCGACGTGCTGAAGGTTATGGAACTGGTAAGCGTACATTTCGCTCGCACCGAGCGCACGGACTTTCCCGGCGCGCACAAGGCCGTCGAGCGCCTCCATCGTCTCCTCCATCGGCGTGTCGTAGTCAAACCGATGAATGATGTAAAGGTCGAGATATTCGGTTCCCAGCCTGCGCAGCGTCCCGTCGATCTCCTTGCGAATCGCGTCCGCAGAAAGCTTGCCATCGTTGAAATAGACCTTGCTCGCCAAGACCACGCGATCGCGCGGGATGTCCAGGCGCTTCAAGGCGCGCCCAATGTACTCTTCGCTCGTGCCGAACGAATAGCAGTTTGCCGTGTCGATAAAATTAATGCCCTGTTCGAATGCGTGCCCAATGACATTCTCGGTGTCCTCGGGTCCGAGCGTCCACTGGTGGAAATCGGGCGATGCCTCTCCGAAGCTCATACCGCCCAAGCAGACTTTCGAAACCTTGATGCCCGACCAACCTAACGTCGCGTATTCCATGACTGCGCTCCTCTCGTGCTTGCGTCCTTCCCTATCGTGACACCTGGACCATGCTCTAAGTCAAGGCCAGCTGCTGCATTCTTGGTAGAATCGCAGAAAGCGCCTTGCATCCTTGGCATATCGGCCGCAAAACGACATTGAACCGAACGCGCTGTTGCTTTGCCGCCAGTCCTCCATGCTGCCAGCTTGCAAGAAGCCATAAAACGAGAGGAGCACTTATGCCCATGCCTACCAAAGACCTGACCCTCGACAACGTTCGCGTGCTCACGCACAGCGCTATCCGCATAGAATCGCAGGACGATGCCGTCTTGTACTTCGACCCGTTCCAGCTGGCCGAAGCGCCGCACGACGCAGACATCATCTTCATCACGCACGACCATTACGACCACTTCTCGCCCGAGGACGCCGTCAAAGTGCTGAAAGATACGACCGTCGTGGTCGCTCCGGAATCATGCGCGGCAAACGTGCGCGAAAAGCTTGGCGTCACGACGCTTGGCATGAAACCGGGCGACACGACTTTTGTCGGCAAGGCTGCCCCGGGCGGATCGGAGGACGCGCGCATTTGCGTTGAGGCCGTGCGCGCCTACAACGTCGAACCGGAGCGACTCGGATTTCACCCGAAAGACAACGACTGGCTCGGCTATGTGGTCACGGTGGACGGTGCGCGCTACTACGTGTCCGGCGACACCGACCAGAACGAAGACAACCTGCAGGTGACCTGCGATATCGCCCTTATCCCTATCGGCGGCACGTACACCTTCGACGCCGCGCAGGCGGCCGCCTTCGTAAACGCCATTCGACCGCAGGCTGTCGTGCCGACGCATTACGGAACTGCCGTCGGCACGAAAGATGCGGTGGACGATTTCATCCCGCTTGTTGAGCGCGACGTGCAGACGATCGTGAAGATGGAGTGGCCCGACCTGGGCTAGCATGCATTGACGGCACTGCGCCTGTCTGCACCTTCCATCGTGCTTTGCGCGAAAAGCAGCCGCCTTGGGCAGGCGGGCGCAGTGCTCTATAATTGAAAGGTACGCGTACATTCCCCGCTGTTCTCGCACGGCTCGAATGATCGCGCGACGCTCGCTTTGCCATCGTGGGAAGGGGACTCATGAACTTCGAGATCGTCACGGACTCCAGCTGCAACCTCACGGAAGAGATGATTGACGATTTGGGCGTGCACATCCTGCCGCTCGTCTTCATGTCGGAGGGCCAAGAATACCGCAGCTACCTCAAGGGCGAGAAGACCGACCTCAAACAGTTCTACACCATGATGCGCGAAGGCAAAGTCTTCACCACGTCCCTGCCGAACATGGCGGACGCTGAAGCGTTGTTCCGCAGCTTGCTCGAGGCGGGCAAAGACGTGCTCTATCTTGGATTTTCCAGCGCGCTTTCGGGCACGCACGAAGCGGTTCGCATGCTCTGCATGCAACTTGCCAGCGAATATCCCGAACGCACGGTCCGCGCAGTCGGCACGCTGGCGGCGTCCGGCGGGCAGGGCCTGCTGGTATACCATGCTTGCATGAAGGCGCGCGAAGGCGCCATGCTGGAAGAAACGGCGCGTTGGGTGGAGGAAAACCGCCTGCATCTCGCACACTGGTTCACCGTCGACGACCTCATGTTCCTGCTGCGCGGCGGACGCGTCTCGAAGGTAAGCGCTTATATGGGCACGATGCTCAACATCAAACCCGTCATGCACGTGGACGACGAAGGCCGCCTCATCCCCATGGAAAAAGTGCGCGGACGCAAGAAGGCGTTGCAAGCCCTGGTGAAGCATATGGAGGATTCCGCCTGGAAGCCCGTGGCAGACCAGCCAGTCTTCATCACGCATGGCGATTGCATCGAGGATGTCGAATACGTGTCCGATCTCATTCGCGAGAAGTTCGGCGACGTGAAGATTACCGTCAACTACGTGGATCCCGTCATCGGCGCGCATTCCGGCCCTGGCACGCTTGCGCTGTTCTTCCTCGCTGACCAGCGTTAGGGACGACTCCTCCTTTCCCGCCCGCTGTTGCACGATGCCGCGAAGGAGCAGTCGTCTTATCACCACAATCCGTACGACAGGGCGCGGCATGTGCCGCGCCCTGCGTCTTATGCGCCACTTCGTTCCCGCCTCTTTCCTAAGGAGCACGCCATGATCTGCACGAATACGCAGAAATCTGAAAGCGCCATCGCCCTTGCCGACTCGATCGACGACGTCAAACTATCGCTTGAAGGGCTCTCCACCATCTCGGTGGCGCTTGCAGAAAGCGAACTCGCCGACAAGCCTTCGCTCACCGTCATCGCGAACGTCCTGGACGAATGCAAAGGCGCGCTCGGGCGGGTATCCGAGCGCATAATGGAACTTCCGTGGGAAGCGCCTTCGGCCGAAGGCGAGTGCAAGACCTTTACGTCGGGCAGATTCGTGTACGCGATCATGGACTGCAAGGCGCCCCATACAGGAGAAATCGGCGCTTAATGCAACACGCATGCTTCTGATTGTTGTCTTTCCTGGTCGGAAGCATACCGACACAAGAGCGCCCATAAGGCGCAATCCGCCTCTTGGATGCTGCGAGGCATCGTGATACACGCGTGCCCCGTTATACCCAAGGCGGTTCCTTCCAAAGAGGCCTCTACTTGTAATCTTCGACGTTCTTGCTGGAAGACCCGGTCAAATTCTGCTTGCTGCGCATCTCCCGCCCAAACTGCAGTAGGCCGTCGCCGAAACGGTCCCGCACTTTGTCGGTTGCAGCAATGAGCCCTTCGCGCTTATGGTCATCTGCGATGGACGGCGCCACGTCGTCTTCGTTCGGCGCTGCCTCTTCCAACGCGAACAGGCTCTCTTGAACCGCCGTCTCCTCTTCAAACTGCGAAAGCCCCACGCCTGCCAAGCGGACCCCCATGCCTTCGCTCCAGAGCTCCCCCAGCATGCGGTGCAAGACCGGCATGATCGCATATTCGTCGTTGCTTGGATGGGCAAGCTTTCGTTGCACCGAATGCACGCTGCGGTCCTCGAAACGAAGCTTGAGAAAAACGGTGCGCCCTTTGGCGTCCTTGCGTCGCGCTCGGCGACACACCTTCGCGCAAGCGGTATCAAGGGCAGCTTCCACGTCCGCGCGCTTCGTCAGGTCTTGAGCGAACGTCATCTCGTTCGAAATGGACTTCATCTCATCGTCCACTTCAACCGGCGAGGCGTCCGACCCATCGCAGCGTGCGCGCATCATGGACGCATTCTTTCCGAACACCCGCCGCAGCAAAGACTCGTCCGCGAACGCTACATCGCGCAGCGTCCGAACGCCATGGGCTTTCAGCTCGCGTTCGGCAGCCGGCCCGATACCGCTCATCTTGCGAATAGGAAGCGGCCCCAGGAAGTCCAGCTCCGTTCCGGGGAACACGACCGTAAGCCCGCGCGGTTTGTCCATGTCGGAAGCGACCTTTGCCACGCTTTTGGAGGTGCCGACACCGATAGAGCAGCTGACGCCCAACTGCGCAACCCGGCGTTGAATCCGCTGCGCGATGGACACGGGATGCTCAGGCACATGGGGTGTGGGCGTGACGTCCAAGAACGCCTCGTCGATGCTCACTTGCTGCACCAGCGGCGTCTCGTCGCGCAAAATGGCCATCACCTGGTTCGAAACCTCGCGATAGCGGTCGAA
>DVGB01000082.1 GCA_018712955.1 Candidatus Aveggerthella stercoripullorum | reverse complement strand
CCCAGGTCTCCGAGCTCATGGCCTGGACGTCCGACTCCTATCCGATGGACGGCGACATGCTGGCCACCGGCAAGGAGTTCGCCAACGAGGAGTTCTGCGCGCGTCCGGAATGCCACGACATGAACGAGGTGGTCGCCAACACGTGGGGCTTCTGCGAAAACGAGCCTGACGAGAACCCGCACAGCAGCCACCAGGACCTTGCGCTCGAGTGCGGCGACTGCCACAAGGTCCACGAGAAGAGCACGCTTGTGTGCAACGACTGCCACAACATGAACGTGCCGGAAGGGTGGGAGTAACATGACGACGAACGATTTTTCCCGCCGTACCTTCCTGAAGGGCGCGGGCATCACCGCCCTCGGCGCCGCTGCCGCGGGCATGCTTGCCGGTTGCGGCAAGGGCTATCAGGTTCCTGCGAACGAGGTGCCGTACGACGTTCGCACGACGAACTCGTCCACAGTGTCGCCCAGCTGGCTGGGCTTGCCTCCCGAGGTTGCGGAGGCCGATATCACCGAGACCGTCGACACTGAAGTGCTCGTCGTCGGCACGCGCACGGGCGGCCTGCCGGCAGTCATCTCCGCTGCTGAAAACGGCGCTCAGGTACTTGGCATTGACCGCACGTCGAAGATTGCCAATCCACGCGAGGACATCGGTGCCATCGATTCCCGCCTGCAGCTGGAGTCCTTCGAGCAGTTCCCGCAGTTCCGCATCGACAAAAAGGAGGCCGTCGAGGACATCGTCCGTTACGCGAACGGCTTCATCAACTACGACCTTGTGAAGCTGTGGGCCGACGAGTCCGGCGCCATGCTTGATTGGGTGACCGATATCATCCAGCGTGACGGCCGCATGGTCATGAACTTCGAGGGTTCCATCGGCACCGAGAACACCGGTGCGCGCGATCGCGCATGGGCGACCGGCCACAGCCCCGAAGCAGTGGGCGCTGCGAAAGAGGACAAGAACTTCGGCTTCGGCGTTTCCCTCAAGGAGTACGCGGAGGAGAAGGGCGCGCAGTTCCGCTTCAACACCGAGCTCGTGAAACTCGAGCAGGACGAAGCTGGCCGCGTGACCGGCATCATCGCTCGTGACGTGAACGACCGCCACTACATCCGCATCAACGCTTCCAAGGGCGTCATTCTGGCGACCGGCGGCTACGGTAACAACATCGAGATGATGGAGGCACGCCAGCCGTGGAACCAGCGCCTGCGCATCCCGGCGCCGGGCAAGGGCGGCAATCCCACGGGCGACGGCATCAAGGCCGCCCTGTGGTGCGGTGCGCGCATGGATCCCGTCGGTGCTGCGGTCACGTTCAATCGCGCCTGCTGCAAGCCCGACGAGACGGTGGACATGGACATCACGGGCGAGTGGTTCTGGTTCGGCGAGCAGCCGTTCATGAAGGTGAACCTGGAGGGCAAACGCTTCTGCAACGAGTCCGGCCCGTACGACTACATGCTGCACTCTGCCTACATGCAGACGCACCACACCTACGTGGACGTGTGGGACGCCAACTGGAAAGAGCATGCCCGTCAGATGAACGAGGTTGGTTGCTGCCGCCTGTTCCCGTTCGACAACGGCGCTCCGTCCAACCGCACGGCCGATTCCATGGAGTCCCTGTTCGAGGATCTTATCGAGAAGGGCTATATCCAAACAGCCGACACGCCGGAAGAGCTGGCCGAGAAGCTGAACATCCCGGCTGACACCTTCGCCGAGACGTTCAACCATTACAACGAGATGGCCCGCGCCGGCGAGGACACGGATTACTACAAGGAAGCCTACCGCCTTATCCCGATGGACACGCCACCGTACTACGGTGTGCGCACGGGCGCGTGGTTCCTGGCGACGCTGGACGGCATCCAGATCGACACGAACATGCATCCGCTGCGCGAGGACGGCACTCCCATCGAGGGCCTGTACGCGACGGGCGACTGCTCGGGCGGCTTTTTCAGCGTGAGCTACCCGAACTTGTTCACGGGTCTCGCGTGCGGCCGTACGTTCTTGTTCGGCAAGATTGCTGGCGAGAATGCTGCCACCGGTAAGGCGTAAAGTTCGCAAACGTACCTACAGAAGCGGGCCGCCCTCAGATGTGGCGAGCTATCTATAGGTGAACAGAACTTTTCTAGCAGGCTGTGCTCGCACAAGCGAGCACAGCCTGCCCGCGCATAACGCACATGTTGAATTGCGCATGTCTTGAGCATCTTCTCGATTGGCGCCGGTAGAATGGGTGCACTATGAAGCAGGCCTCATCAACGTTTGATTTCCTCGACGCGACTTTTTGGCGTCTCTGCACCGCGTTCGCATGCATGCTCGTGGTCACGGCAGCCATGAACGTCGTGGTATTCCCCCTGTTCGACGGTGTGTTCACGTTCGCGCGCGATATCTCGCAGACCGTGCAGGCACTGACGATTCTTCTGATCGGCGTGCTTGCCACGTTTCGGCCTGCGATTTTGAAAAGGGTGCCTCTGAGTGGAATCGCGCTGGTCGGCTTGGTCGTCGGAGGCGTTTTGCTCCCTGCGTCGTTGGCGGTAGGCAGCACCCCGCTATTGATTGCTGGTTCATCGCTGTTTGCGCTCGCGCGTGGTTGCATCATGCTCAGTGTTGCTGTCGCCATAGCGCGACACCTTTCGACGAAAGCAATCGTTGTGTGCATTGCTCTCGTGTACGTCGCTTCATCGGCAGTGCAGGCGTTCCTGTGGGTCATGCCAATTGTGGCGGGATTCGCGCTGTATTTGCTACCACCGTTCGTCTCGTTGTTCCTTACTCACAAAGATGCGATGACCATGATTGCGCTTGCCGTGCAGGGCGAACGTCCCGCCGATGCTGCCATCACGCGCCCTTCGTCGTACCTGCCATTAGCAAGCCAGGTGTTCGTGTGCTTGTTCTTGTTCCATCTCGCCTTCGGCTTTTCACTTCGCTTTGGCGAATCGACGGGCATTCCCGTGGAGACGTTCTTCAATATCATTCCTGTTGGAATCCTCGCGATTTTGCTTATGCGCTGGGGTCGCTTCGATGCTGACCGTCTTTTGCAGGTTTCGGTGTTGCTGGTCACGGTGGGCTTCCTGTTCGTCAATTCGAACGACGGATCTGTTCGCAATGTGAGCAATATCCTGCTCTCGTCGGGAAAGACTGCGTTCAATATGGTGTCGTGGATTGTCATCATGTCGGTCGGCGCACGCAATAAAGTGGGCGCGCTGAGTGTTGCTGGATGGGGCGACGGTATCGGGGCGATTGGCACGTTGGTTGGCGCTGCCCTTGGCATTGGGGGCAACCACCTTGTTGAGCATAGTCCGACGGGTTTGATGGTGTTGACCGGTGTGCTTTTGGCGCTCTTCGTGGGCTATGCGCTCATCGGCCTCAAAAACTTCAGCTTCGAAACCGCTATCGAGGGCATCGTGCCTGTGGAAGAGCCTGAAGTTCGCTCCGAGAGCCCAGAGGACCTGTTCCAGGCACGTTGCGACGCCATTGCAGAGGAATACCATCTCACGCCGCGTGAGCGCGAAGTGTTCGCCATGCTGGCGCGCGGCCGCAACCGCGAGTACATCCAGGAGAAGCTCGTCGTCTCGCGCAACACGGTCAAAGCGCACGTGCGGCATGTCTATGAAAAGCTCGATATTCACTCCCACCAAGAGCTCATCGACCTGGTGGAAGAAGGAAATCTCGGCGCAGAGTTCTCAGGTTCGTCCGTCTAAGACTGTCAGCTGGTCGCGGTTTCGACGTCGAAATGGACAGAGATCGAAGTTGGTTACTGAGGGCAACGCAGAAAGAGGCGTCGAAAAACGGTGCTTTCGCAACACGTCTCTGGCCCCATGTTTTGCAATTGTCAGGCTACGCGCCAGCATAAGCGAAGCCGCGAGCAGGCGCTACTTTGTCGCGTTTGCCCTCTCAACGCGGGCTTTGGCCTCTCCAAATTGCAACCAACTTTGATCTCTGTCCCTTTCAGTATCGATTTCGTCGCATACTAGTGCACGAGAGCAGTGCTGGAGACACGGGCGGCGTCGGTCGGAAGGATGGGCATGGAGAAGACCGGAAGCGAAAGTAATGTAGTCGTGGTTGGCGTGCTGTCCGACACGCACGGCAGTCTGCCCATGGCGGCATGCGCGGCGTTGGCGGACTGCGACGTCATTGTGCATGCGGGGGACATCTGCGGATCGGACATTCTGACGGAGTTGCGATTGTTGGCTCCTGTGCATGCGGTTTTGGGCAACAACGATTTCCCTGAATACGGCTCTGGCGTACAGCGTTTTGCCCAGTTCGAACTAGCAGGGCTCCGGTTTCTGGTGGCGCATTATCCGCAGGATATTCGTAGCGCCCTGCGTGGCAACGGCCCTATCCATCCAGGCGATCCATTGCCGCACGTGTGCATTCACGGGCACACGCACGTGCCGGAAATCCTGACCGGCAAAGATGCCCGTCCGGCGAATCTCATCGTGTGTCCCGGCAGCGTCTCGCGTCCGCGTGGCGGCAGCAAGCCGAGTATCGCGAAAATGGAAGTCGAGAACGGCCGTATCCTGAGCGTGCGGATTGAGGAAATCTAGAGACGACGGCAGGATTGTAGGGGCGAACGGC
>DVGB01000081.1 GCA_018712955.1 Candidatus Aveggerthella stercoripullorum | reverse complement strand
GTCGAATACATCATCGCGTTCTACATGCTCGTCTGCGTCATGATGACCGTATTCAATTTTGGCTTTTTGTTCTACGAGAAAGCCCATTCGAAGCGGTTCGAGAAAAAAATGGCGAAGATGGCGGTCTCCCTGAGCGAAGAAATCGAGCGAAACGCTGATTTTCCCACCGAAGAGCACCGCAGAATCTTGGAGCGGAAAATGCGCCGCTTGTCAGGCATGGAAGCGTTCGATTTGTCCATGGAGAAGCTGCGCGATTTAGATACAGAAAAAAGCGAGCATTATCTTCGCGGCATCTCGTCGGTGTTCGAGCACCTTACCTACGAGTTCACTGGTCGCGATGACCTCAAGTGCGCCTATTTCGCGTACATCGTGGGGCGTTGGTACCGCAAGCGCCCTGCGGCAGATGCAATCATAGAGGCTCTGTTCCATTATGTGCGCGAGCGCTCTTTCTACGCACGTCAGAATGCATTGGAATCTTTAGCCGTTGTGGCGGATGAACGAACTATGATTGAAGCAGCCTGCGCGATCGACCAATCCGACTCGTTCCATCATCCAAAGCTTCTGACAGAAGCGCTGCTTTCGTTCCAGGGAAATCGCGGCGGCTTGGCGCAAGAAGCAGTGAAAAGATTTGACGAATTTGCGCCTCATTCCCAGGTCGCTATTGTGAACTTCCTTCGCATGTATAGCGTTGGACAAGAGGGGGCACTTTCAGAAAGCGAGCTCGAAGAGCGTCGTGCATGGGTATTCAGCAAGCTGAGCGATGAGTCGGTGTATTCCGAAGTCCGCCTTGCGTGCATTCGTTATTTTATGCGCTGGCCGTGGGAGCCAGCAGGGGACGAGCTGTGTGCTCTCGCTGCGAAAGACACGCCCGAAGAGTGGGAATATGCAGCGGTCGCCGCTACGGCTCTCGCATCATATCCAGGCGAAAAAACGGTCGCTGTGCTGAAGCGCTGCCTGCGCAGCAGAATGTGGTACGTGCGCTTTAATGCGGCGAAAAGTTTGTACGATTTGGGGCTCTCGCTGGAAACCGATCTAGCGGATGTGCTGAGCGGGAACGACGCATATGCACGCGACATGTTGCGCTATCGCTGGGATTATGAAGCGATGCGTCGAGGTGAAGTTCGTGGTGCAGGTGCAACTGAAGCTTTGGAAGTGCAGATTGCCGATATTGCCGAGACGGAGCAGTCGGAAGCATCTTGGGAGCATGCGCGCACGACGGGGCTGTCGTTTCAGGACCAGAGTCTCTCGGCTCAGAGTACGCGAGACCTTGAATTCCTGGCTCTGGCACTTCAGCGCAAACGCCAGAGCTTGGCGTCTCATATGTCGAGCAGCGATGCGTGGCAGGAGGCTGCTGCTGCATGGAGCCGTGTTTCCACTTCGTGGGAAGAGGCACGTGAATCATGGCATCATGTAGCTGAGGTCAATCTCGAGAAGCAAAGAGCTTCGAACGAAACGAAAGAGCCTTTCGCGAAAACTCGTGCGACCGCGCCCAAAGACCAAGGCGATTGCGAGGCCAAAGGGGGTGAGCAGTAATGAACATGGCGAATTTTCTGGGGATTCTTGACACAGGCGTAGAGGCTGCGGCCGTCGTGCAGGGGTTCCTGTATTTCGTGGGCATCTTGTTCGTGCTCTACCTGATTGGCTATTCCACGTTCCTGTTCCTTTCGGTGACGGTCGGCTCTTCCATGCTGTACAAGCGCAAGCGCGAAGACCATTACAAGAACTGGCTCATGGTGGACTGTTATGTGCCAGTGACCATCATCGTGCCCGCGCATAACGAAAGCGTTACCATTGTTGACTCCCTGCAGTCGCTGGGTACGCTGGAGTATTCCCTGTATGAAATCGTGGTTGTGAACGATGGGTCGACGGATGATACGGTGGACGTTGTCGTAGACGCGTTCGACCTGAAGCCTATAGAGCGCCCCATCCGCTATCAAGTGCCATGCGAGCGGGCTGAGGCGGTGTGGATCGGCAGCGTAGGGCGCGTGCCCATCACGCTGGTGAGCAAAGCGAACGGCGGCAAATCCGACGCGCTCAATATGGGCATCAACGTATCGCAGTTCCCCTACTTCATTTGTATCGATGCCGACTCAGTCCTTCAGTACGATTCCCTGAGGGAGATAACCGCGCCGCTCATTGAGCAGGATAACGTAGTTGCAGTGGGCGGTCTGGTCAGGCTTTCAAACGGTATCACGCTGAAAGACGGTCGTTTGACGAACTATTCGCTTCCGCGAAAGCTCATTCCCGCTATGCAGGTTTTGGAGTACGACCGCTCGTTTCTTTCTGCGCGTATCCTGCTCGATCAGTTCAATGGGAACCTTATTATCTCTGGCGCATTCGGCCTGTTCAAAAAGGATTTAGTCATTGCGGTCGGCGGGTACGACCTTGATACGGTGGGCGAGGATATGGAGCTTGTCACGAAGCTGCACGTCTTCTGTCGAACGAACAACATGAACTATCGCATTCGCTACGCGGCGGACGCTATCTGCTGGAGCCAGGCGCCAGAAACGCTGCGCGAACTGCGCGGCCAGCGACGCCGTTGGCACCGCGGCTTATGGGAGTGCATGAGCAAGCATTGGCGCATCTTTGCTAACCCGCGTTATGGGTTGGTTAGCTTCGCGTCGTATTCGTACTTCTTGATTTACGAGCTGCTTTCGCCGTTCATTGAGCTATTCGGCCTGGTTACGGTATTTATTGCCTTTGCCTTCAACTTTATCAACGTGCCGTTCATGATCATGTTCTTCATGATCTACGCGGTGTTCGGCGCGGTGATGTCCCTGACGGCATTTTTCTCCCGCGTGCAGACGCGCGATTTGAAGCTGTCGTTCAAAGACGTGGTGAAGGCCATTCTGCTTTCGCTCTTCGAGATTACGGTCATGCGCTTCATTCTGGCGGTCACGCGCATGATGGCGCTTATCGGCCATCGCCGTAAAGAACGCCACTGGGAGCACGTCACGCGCCAGAAAATCGACTATACGCACACGGGTGCACAGTAATCGAATGTCGCCGAGAATATAACAACGACGCTTTCGCATGGCCTCAAAATTATATGATTTAGCAATTCATATAATTTTGAGGCCATGTTTTCTACTCAGAATTATATAATTATCAAAAACGTATAACGAATAAGCCAGTGCCAAAATGGACGGAATTGAACATGGAATACAAAGAGCTGTCACGGCTGTACCATATGGATGCTTCCGTAGAACGCGATTCGATCAGCCGGAAGCTGGCGGAAGAGAGAAGACGGATGCCTTCAACGTTCGACTTGGCGTTCGAAACGCCAGCGGGCAGGCTTTTTGTCGCGATGCCGCGAGAAATGATAGTTCTGTACGAGTTGATACTCCGAGCGGAGCGGAAAGCGTCCGCTCTCATGCACTCCCTACCTCCCATTGCACGATTCGCGCTTGTGCGTGGTCTCGTGTTGGAAGAGGTCGTGAGCACTAATGCAATCGAGCAGATTCAAAGCACGCGGCAGCAAGTTGCCGATGCGCTCGACGCCTCTCAAGGCGCCAATCTCGAAGCAAAGCGATTCAAAGAGATTGCTCTCCTTTACCTTGGTCTTGACGAGCCCGAGGGAAGTCTGCCGGAAACGCCCGAGGAGATTCGTGCGATATACGATCGTGTTATGGCCGGTGAGCTGTCCGAGGGACAATATCCCGATGGCGAGCTGTTCAGAAAAGGCGGCGTGAACATTACCGCGGGCGGAGTGCGCGTGGTGCACCATGGACTGGAGCCAGAGGCGAGGATTCGAGAGGCCATGGAGTTTATGCTCGCGCTCGTGCGCAGGCCTGACGTTCCCGAAATCATCAGCGCGCTCGCCTCCCACTATGTGTTCGAGTACGCCCATCCGTTTTATGACGGAAATGGGAGGACGGGGCGCTACCTTTTGGCGCTGTTCTTGCGAGAGCCGCTTTCTATGGCAACGGTCCTGTCTTTAAGCCGCGCCATCGCCGAGAACAGAAAGCTTTATTACGACGCGTTTAGCACGGTGGAGAATCCCTTGAACAGGGGGGAGCTGACCTTTTTCGTTTACAACATGCTCGAACTGGTGAGGATTGGGCAGAGCACTGTTCTTGAGACGCTGGAAACGAGCCTTTCCCGGTTCGAAGAAGTGAGCGCTAAAGCGAAGGAGATGGCAATCGAAGAGGGGTTGAGCGCGCAGGAGCGCAATGTCGTATCCGCACTCGTGCAGTTTGATTTGTTTGGAGCGCTTCCTTCTGCTTCGCTTGATGACGTGGCATCCTGTATGGGCTTGGGCAAGCAGATGGCCAGAAAGCACGTTGCGAAATTGGAGGAGCGGGGGCTGGTGAAGAAAACGCGCAACCATCCGCTCGCTTTTGCGCTCTCAGAAAGCGCGCGGGAGAGGACAGGCTTGCGGGCGCTGGCGTGAGCACGCTGTCTCTCCCATGTGAAGCCGCGCTTCTGCCGTCTGAACTGGCTGCTGTGTCGTATCATAGAAATGATATGCAAAACGCGCGGGAAGGCGCCCTTCGCGCCTGCAGAAAGGAAACGACACATGGTCTCTCGCATCTACGTGGAGAAGAAGCCTGGATTCGACGTGGAAGCGCGGCAGCTGCTCTCCGAGCTGCACACTATCCTAGGCTTGGATCGCCTGGAGGGCGTGCGGCTGTTCAACCGCTATGACGTCGAAGGCATCACCGAGGAGCTGTTCCGTGCGTGCGTGCCGACCGTGTTCAGCGAACCGCAGTCGGACTGGGCGTACGACATCCTGCCGTGCCTGTCCGGTTGCGAGGTCTTTGCGGTGGAATTCCTGCCCGGGCAGTTCGACCAGCGTGCCGCTTCCGCGAGCGAATGCATCCAGCTCATCAGCCAGGGCGAGCGCCCTGAAGTGCGCAGCGCCGTGGTCTACGCTCTCCAGGGCGACCTGACGGCCGAAGACGTGGCGGCGGTCAAGCATTACGTCATCAATCCGGTCGAAGCGCGCGAAGCTTCGCTCGAGGAGCGCGAAACGCTCAAAATGGACATGGCGGACCCGCAGCCGGTCGAGGTCATCGAAGGCTTCACGGAGATGGACTCCCAGGCGCTGGCTGCGTTCATCGACGCGCGCGGGCTGGCCATGGACCTGGCCGACATCGAGTTCTTCCAGCAGTACTTCCAGAAGGAAGGCCGCAACCCCACCATCACCGAAGTAAAAGTGGTCGACACCTACTGGTCCGACCACTGCCGTCATACCACGTTCGGAACCCAGCTGGACGAGGTCGCTATCGACGACGCTGCCGTCCAGGCGGCGTTCGACCGCTATCTGGAGATGCGCCACGAGCTCGGTCGCGACGCGAAGCCGGTATGCCTTATGGACATGGGCACGATCGGCGCAAAGTGGCTCAAAGCGAACGGCATTCTGAAAGATTTGGACGAATCTGAAGAGATCAACGCCTGCACCGTCAAAGTGAAGGTTGACGTGGACGGCGAAGACCAGGACTGGCTGTTCCTCTTCAAGAACGAAACGCACAACCACCCGACGGAGATTGAGCCCTTCGGCGGTGCTGCCACGTGCGTAGGCGGTGCTATCCGTGACCCGCTTTCCGGCCGCAGCTACGTCTACCAGGCCATGCGCGTGACCGGTGCGGGCGACCCGACGGTGCCGGTCGAGCAGACGCTCGCGGGCAAGCTGCCCCAGCGCAAAATCGTGACCGAAGCGGCGGCGGGCTATTCCAGCTACGGCAACCAGATTGGCCTGGCGACCGGCCAGGTGAACGAACTGTACCATCCCGGCTATGTGGCCAAGCGCATGGAGATTGGCGCCGTGGTAGGCGCCGCGCCTGCCGAAAACGTGCGTCGCGAGACGCCGGCGCCGGGCGACAAGATCATCCTGCTCGGCGGACGCACAGGCCGCGACGGCATCGGCGGTGCCACGGGCTCTTCCAAGGCGCAGAAGGTCGAAAGCGTAGAGGAGTGCGGTGCGGAGGTCCAGAAGGGCAACGCTCCGGTCGAGCGCAAGCTGCAGCGCCTGTTCCGTCGCGGTGATGCGTGTCGTCTCATCAAGCGCTGCAACGACTTCGGCGCGGGCGGCGTGAGCGTGGCCATTGGCGAGCTGTGCGACGGCATCTCCGTGAACCTGGACGTGGTGCCGAAGAAGTACGAGGGCTTGGACGGCACGGAGCTCGCCATCGCGGAATCCCAGGAGCGTATGGCGGTCGCGCTGGCGGCTGAAGACGTGGAAGAATTCCTGGGCTATGCGCGCGAAGAGAACCTTGAGGCCACCGTGGTCGCCGAGGTCACCGAAGAACCGCGCATGCGCATGGTGTGGCGCGGCGACGCTATCGTCGACCTTTCGCGCGAATTCCTGGCGTCCAACGGCGCTGCGAAGCACCAGACGGTGCGCGTCCTTTCTGCTGAACCGTACGCGGTGCCGGCATCTTGGACGGAGGGCACGGTCGAAGAGCGCTTCCGTGCGGTGCTGACGGACCTTAACGTCGCGTCCAACAA
>DVGB01000080.1 GCA_018712955.1 Candidatus Aveggerthella stercoripullorum | reverse complement strand
GCCTCCAGGGCCCTGGTGTCGAGGGATTCGACGACCCGGTCGATGACGCGCGCCATGTGGTTCTCCGGGACCATCTCCGACAAGTCGAGGGGCAGGAGCCTCAGCTGGTTCTGCTGGTAGGGCTTGAAGCGACTGTCCGGCATGGGCGACCCTTTCTCTCGGTAGTCCCATTTTACCAGGAAAGCAATGCATAATGCCTGTTCAGAGAGCGATTGCGTGGTATATGGCATACCTGCTCGGCATGCGGGAAAAACAGAAACCCCCTCTCCTCGAAGAACGGGGAGAGGGGGTTTGCAAGGGACTTTTGTTACAGCCCCTTCTTCATGCGCTCCACTGCTTCGTGCGTATTACGGCGCGCTTCGCGCGCTTTCAGGAAAATCGCTCAGACTCACCTCCAGCCCGCCACCCTTACGGGTTCGAGAATAGCGCACCGCGGCGGCGGCACGTTCCGCCGTTCGTGAGAACGGCGGAACCCTAACGCTGCCGGTAATAGCTCAAGAAGTCTGCCAGTTTTTCCATGGCTTCCTGCAACACTTCGATACGCGGCAAGAACACGACGCGGAAGTGGTCGGGCTTTTTCCAGTTGAAACCAGTACCCTGCGTGATCAGGATCTTCTTGTCGTGCAGGAAATCCAGCGCGAACTGTTCGTCGTTGGTGATATTGAACCGTTCTACGTCGAGCTTCGGGAAGATGTAGAAGCCTGCCTTCGGTTTCACCGCAGACACGCCCGGAATGCTGTTGAGCGCTTCGTAGACGAAATCGCGCTGCTCCAGCACGCGGCCGCCCGGCGCCACGTAGCCCTTGACGCTCTGATGACCGCCCAGCGCTGTCTGGACGATGGACTGGCCCGGCGTGTTCGAGCACATGCGCATGTTGCAAAGCATGTTGATGCCTTCGATGTAGTCCTCGGCGCCACGCTTGTCGCCGGACAAGATCATCCAGCCGATGCGATAGCCCGCAATCATATGAGATTTCGACAGGCCGCTGAACGTGATGCAGAACAGGTCAGGAGCAAGCGAAGCGGTGGAGATATGCTCTAGGCCGTCCATGACCAGACGGTCGTAAATCTCGTCCGAGAAGACCAGCAGGTTGTGCTCGCGGGCAATGGCAAGGATCTCTTCCAAGACCTCTTTCGGGTAGAGCGCGCCGGTCGGGTTGTTCGGGTTGATGATGACGATGGCCTTGGTGCGCGGCGTCACCTTGCTGCGGATGTCGTCAATGTCCGGGTACCATTCCTGCTCTTCGTCGCAGACATAATGGACCGCCGTACCACCCGCCAGGTTCACGCACGCTGTCCACAGGGGATAGTCCGGAGAGGGAACGAGCACTTCGTCTCCGGTGTCCACCAACGCCGACAGGCTGATATTGATGAGCTCGGAGACGCCGTTGCCCGTGTAGACGTCGCTCATGGAGACGTTCGGAATATGTTTCACCTGCGCATACTGCATGATGGCCTTGCGCGCAGAGAATAGGCCTTTCGCGTCGGAATAGCCCTCTACCTCGGTCAGCTGGCGACGCAGGTCGTAGATGACCTCGTCAGGCGTGCGGAAGCCGAACGGTGCCGGGTTGCCGATGTTGAGCTTCAGGATGTGCGTGCCCGCCTCTTCCATGCGGTGCGCTTCGTCTGCGACCGGCCCGCGCACGTCGTACAGGACGTTGTCCAGTTTGCTCGATTTCTTGAACTCCCTCATATTCCTGCTCCTTGATTGTTCGAAGTTCGCCTCAGATTTCCCGCCGTCCTGCCCGACAGACGCACCAGAACCGTCGCCCTCCACACTTTCATCTGCGCTGTCAACCACAGGCAGCGAAATGAAGGCATCTGAATCTGCTTCGGTATCCGGTTTCTCAGATTCGCCGGATTCATTCAACTCGCCCAAAAACCACTCTGGCGTAGTCCCCAGAATTCCCGACAATATCTCGAGCACATCTCGGCGCGGAAGAGTCTTCCCGCTCACATACTGGCTGACTTGGCTTTTTCCGAGCTTTTGTCCGCGCTCTTCAGCCGCCCTAATCAAATCGACTTGCTTCATGCCGCATGACGCCATGGCCTCTTGCAATCGACATGCGAACGTTTCATGGTCCATGCCCGTGGCTCCTTATAGTTCAATTTCATTTCCTGCAAGTTCAATTTGCAAGAAATCGGTCTTGCCCATCCTACCAGAATTTTGAACCTATGGACACCATAAAATTGAACTTTGAGTTCAATTCCGTGAACGGCCGGTCTGCCCCGGCATCTTACGCCACGCGCTTTGTCGGAAGCCGTCCGCTGCCTTCCTGCGCTACTTGATGCGACTCGCCCATCTGCTATACTGGCCCCGCCTGCCGAGTGGACAATCCCGTCCGCAGTGCGTGTGGCGACGCCATCGGACAGGCAGAAAGAAAGGATTCAGTGCGCATTTTCTAGACATCTCCCCCGTATGCGGAATACCGACCGCACCACCATGCTGCTGCAGCCTTGCCGCAGCCTATCCTAAGGAGAATGTCCCATGCAGCTTGCACTGACCGGCGTCACGTTCGCCTACCCGTCTGCGCCAGAACCCCTCATCAACAATGTAACCGTCGCCTTCCCCGTCGGGTGGACCGGCCTGCTCGGCGACAACGGCTGTGGCAAGTCCACACTGGTGAACCTTGCCTGCGGCATCCTGTCGCCCGATTCGGGCTCGATCACGTCAGGCCTGTTCTGCGCAGTGTGCGCTCAGGACGCGAGCACAGCCCCCGCCGAACTGGCCGACTTTGCGCTCGATTACGGCCATGATGCGCTCGAGCTGCGCCGTATCTTCCGCATCGAAGACGACATGCCCTGGCGCTTCGACGCCCTTTCGTTCGGCGAACGCAAGAAACTTCAAATCGCATGCGCTCTCTGGAAGCGTCCGGACGTGCTGGCGGTCGACGAACCGACGAACCACCTCGACCAGGAGGCCCGAGCGCAGCTGACCGACGCACTAAGACGCTTTCGCGGCATCGGCATCCTGGTCAGCCACGACCGTGAACTGCTCGACGCGCTTGCGGATCGTTGCGTATCGTTCGAGCCCGGTGGCGTCCTGACCGTCCGCCCCGGAGGATACACGAAAGCATGCGGCCAGCTTGAGCTGGAGCGAGAAACCGCCCGACGCGAACGAGCGGAGGCGAAGGCCGAGCTCGCGCGATTGCATGCAGAGCAAGACCGGCGCGCGCACGAAGCCGCGCGATCCCAGGCACGCCGTAGCAAACGCCATATCGACCCGAAGGACAAAAGCGCGAAGGCGATGATCGACCTCGCCGTATACACCGGCCAGGATGGCGTTGCCGGCAAGCTGTCTGCGCAAATGGGCACGCGGCTTGCTGCCGCCCAAGATCGCGTCGCATCTGCGTTCGTGCACAAGCGATACGACGGAGAACTGTGGGTCAACGCACAGCCGAGCCCGCGCAAGACCATAGCGCACATCCCGGAAGCGAACATTCCCTGCGGTGCCGACACGCTGGAAGTCCCCGAACTGTTCGTGGGCAACACCGACCATATCGGCATCGTAGGCCCCAATGGCGCCGGAAAATCAACCCTGCTCGCGCACATCCGCACGCTGCTCGCCGATGACCTTTCCGTGCTGGACATCCCGCAAGAGCTCGACGGAGCGGCACGTGCACGCATGCTCGAACGCCTTGCTTCGCTTGCGCCCGCCGAGCGCGGCGCCGTGCTATCTACCGTTGCCCAGCTCAACTCAAAGCCAGGACGCATTCTTGAGGGAGAGGACGTCAGCCCGGGAGAGATGCGCAAGCTCATGCTAGCCATAGGCATGCTGCGCAAGCCCGTCCTTATCATCATGGACGAGCCCACCAATCACCTCGACCTCCATTCGGTCGAAGCGCTCGAACGCGCGCTTGCAACGTACCCTGGCGCACTGCTGCTCGTAAGCCACGATCGCACCTTCTTGGCTGCGTGCACGAGCACCGTCTGGGAAGTGCGCGAAGGGCGCGTGACCGCGCGATAGCGTCACCGCTCCAAAGCCAGGCTCGCTGTGCGCAGCCGAGCAAACCGCGTTGTGCCCTTCGCCCGGTCGCACGCTGCCCGCACGAAAGGCTTGCAGCAAAATATTCGCAAATTCCCTCTTGCAAAGCCCCTATTGCTCGGGTAATATACAGTCTCGCTTCGCAAGAAGCAGACGGATTGCGGGCGTGGCGGAATTGGCAGACGCGTACGGTTCAGGTCCGTATGGGGGCAACCCCATGAAGGTTCAAGTCCTTTCGCCCGCACCATTTCAACCCCTTTACCCGGCCTCGGCCGGGTTTTTTGTTTCCCAACAACAGTCGCTCCAAACAGGACGCGACCGCTGAAGGCGCACAAACCGTCCGCGTCCGGTACAATCAGAGCGCAGCCTCACAGCACGACCCCACCAAGGCACGTCAAGGAGACCTCATGGCAGAAATCGAAATCCAGGAAGCAGCGTGCGAGGAATGCGCCGAAACCGACGCGAAGCAGGAAGCCGCACGCAGACGCGCCATGCGTGCGCACAGCATTGCGGGCTACACGCGGTTTATCACGGCAGTCCCCTGCATAGGCCTGTTCATCGCCGCCATCGCGCTGACCGTCTCCACGCTCATTTCGACGGTGCTGACCACTGTCGAAGCGGTCCAAGGCCATTTGAGCATGCACGACATGCTTGTCGAGTACATCGAGTACGCCGACTTCTTCCTGCTGTCCGTCGTGCTCTACATCATGTGCATCGGCCTGTACGCGCTGTTCATCGACCATGATGTCGTCATGCCATCCTGGCTTGAAATCGACACGCTCGACGACCTGAAGGAAAAGCTCATCGGCGTCATCGGCGTGGTCATGGGCGTGTACTTCCTTGGTCGCCTTATTCATGGGACCGACCCTTTCGACCTGCTGCTCATTGGCCTGGGCACTGCCGCGGTCATCACTGCGCTCGCCTATTTCGTGAAGCACGTCATTTCAAGCCACCAAAAATAGCTTGCCGACAGGCTGTCCACCGCCTTCACCTGTTGGGCGAACGTATTTTCGACGTACGCACACCGTAGTAGACTAGATAGGTTGTTTTCAGGAGGAAGGCTTTCATGGATACGAGCACTGAGCAGGCTGTCGCACCGCGGAAACCGCGCGAGAAGAAAGAATCGACCGTCTCCGTTGTCGCCGCGGGCATCGCGAACGTCGTTATCGCCGTGTCGAAAGCCGTCGTCGGCACGATCACCGGTTCTTCCGCCATGATTTCTGAGGCAATCCACTCGTTCGTCGACACCGGCAACGAAGTGCTCATCCTTTACGGCTTGAAGCGGTCACGCAAGGCACCCGACGCCGAGCACCCGTACGGTTACGGGTCGGAGCTCTTTTTCTGGTGCCTGGTCGTCGCCATCCTGATCTTTGCGCTCGGCGGCGGCCTGTCCATCTGGCACGGCGTGGAAACCATCGTCGCAAACGACATGGCAGCGCTCGCCCAGTCCCCCATCCCGAACTATGTCGTCATCGCCATCGCGGCAGTGGCCGAAGGCACGTCGCTTGGCATCGCGCTCAAACAGCTCAACGCCAACCGCGGCGAACGCAGCATCATGGAATACATCCATTACTGCAAAGACCCGTCCGAGTACACTGTCGTGCTCGAAGACTCGGCCGCCGAGGCAGGCTTGCTGTTCGCGTTTTTGGGCGTGTTCCTCTCCCATCACCTGCAAATGCCCTGGATCGACGGCCTTGCCTCCGTGCTCATCGGAGCGTTGCTGGTCGTTGTGGCTATCGTGCTGCTGAGCGAAACGAAAGGCCTGCTCATCGGCGAAGGCCTCACTGTTAAAGAGACGGCTCGCCTGCGCAGCATCGTAGACCGCACGCCTGGCGTCACGGCGTGCGGAAAAATCCTGACGGTGTATTTGGGTCCGAAGAGCCTGGAGATTGCCATCGACGTCGACTTTGCGGACGGCCTGGACGAGCAGGACGTCATGCGCACGACCGACACGATCGAGTCGCGCATCCGTGCTTCCTTCCCGGAAGCCGACCGCATCACGATTGAAAGCCAGTCCGCCGAAGACGTCGCGAAAGGGCGGCGCGAAGACGAGCGCCTGGCACGGGAGGCGAGCGAGGACTAGCCCTTACGGCAAGCGCTCTTTGCCCGTAAACTCCCGCACGGCAATGCGGAACACGCCAGTGCGCTCTATCGCCTTCGGCTCGAATTCGGCCGAGGCATCCGGTGCCATGTGCTCCATGATGAGCTGCAGCGCATACTGCTTTTCGGCGAAATCCTCCACTGGTTCGATGTAGCCGACCCCCATGATGCTACGGTATGCCCGCGAATACGCGCACGCCGAATCGCCGACGATGTTGCCCATGTCGATGTCCATTTCGACGGCGACATTCGCACCGCGCGAAAACAATCGTGCCTTGCGCCCGTCCTTCGAAGAATGGATGTACAGCGTGAGCTCAGGACGGGATTCCGGCGCTTCCAGCTTTCCTTCGTCCACGTCGGCGCGGTCTTCCAAAAGCACGTCGGAGTCGTATTCCATGACGTCTCCCGGGCCTTCGACCTCGCGCCATTCGTAACCGAAGTTCACGGGCACCACGAATACGCCCTCTTCGTCCACCGCGCCAATGCGAACTACCCGGCATTGGTCGATGACGGCATGCAGTGCGCACGCGTCCGTGATTTCTCGCTTGCTCAGCCTCAACGTTTCACCGCCCTTGATCGGGCGCGCCGAATGTGCGCGCGACCACGTTTGCGAATTATTCTGTCGATGGTAGCGCAGGAGCGGCACGCCGACACGCAGGAAACGGGCAGAGCGCGAAACAAGCAAGCCGACGGCTCTCCCTTCGAAAAACCGGCAAGCCCCTGTGACGCAGCATGAAGTGCGTGCTACCATTTCCCCCATGGGAGAAATGGGGAAAACAGATTCCGCCCCACGCGAGTCATCATGCACGACCTTGAAGCAAGAGCGCGCATGCCAGCACACGCCTTCTGAACAGTCTCCCTCTTCTGCCCAAAAACAGGCAATGACCTGCGCTTCCAAAGAAAAGAGCACCGAACCTCCGGAGCAGGACGGCCTTCCTAAGCGAGAGCGCATGCTCGTCCTCGGCATCATGGTCACCGGCACGACCGCCGCCTGCATTTCCCAAAGCATGATGACTGCCGCCCTGCCCACCATCATGCACGAGTTCAGCGTCGGAGCCACGTTCGGCCAGCTGCTCACGACCGGATATATATTCACGCTTGGCCTCATCTCCGCAATGACCGCCTACCTGGTAAACCATGTCGGGTCGAAGAAGCTGTTTCTCGTTTCCATGCTCTGCTTCACCGTCGGCTGCGCAGCCGCGCTTGTGGCGCCGAACTACCCGCTCCTTCTGGCCTCACGGCTCCTCCAGGCGGGAGGAGCCGGCATAGCCCTGCCCCTCATCCAGGTCGTGGCGCTTTCGGTCTACCCGAAAAGCGAGTACGGCAAAGCCATGGGGCTTGTCGGGCTTATTGTCGGCTTTGCTCCTGCCATTGGCCCCACCGTTTCCGGGTTCCTCATCGATCTATGGGGCTGGCATTCGGTGTTCGCCGTGCTTGGGGCCGTTGGGCTGGCGGTCATCGTCGCTTCGCTCGCCTTGCTGAAAGACATGGTGCACGCCGGCAACGACCATGCTCGGTTCGATGCACTTTCGGGCATCCTCTACGCGGTCGGCTTCTACAGCATCCTTGTCGGAGTAACCGAACTCGAATCGGGCGTCGCGCTCAGCGCTATCTCCTGCATTGCGCTTGCTGTCGGCGTGGTTATCATTGCCGTCTTTGTTCGGAGGCAGCTGCACGTCGAGCATCCGCTGCTCAAGCTCTCCTGCTTCCGCGATCGCACGTTCACCGTTTCGACCATTCTGGTCATGGTGGGCCAAATGGGCATGATGACCGGTGCGGTGATGGTGCCGTTGTTCGTGCAGGACGTGCAAATGCAAAGCGCTACGGTGTCAGGACTCACCATTCTTCCCGGAGCCATTCTCATGGGCTTCCTGAACCCGATTACGGGCCGCCTGCTAGACCGCTACGGACCTCACCCGCTTATCGCGACCGGATGCGCCGTGCTTGCGGCGGGAACGCTTGCGTTCGCGCTCTGCGACTCCAGCACCCCCGCATGGGTCGTGACCGTACTCTACGGCGTGCGGACCGTCGGCGTTTCATGTCTCATGATGCCGATGACCGGGCATGCATGCACGGTGCTGGACGCGTCGGACATTGCGCAGGGTACCGCCATCATCACGTCGTTTCGCCAGCTGTTCTCTTCGCTTTCGACGTCCATCTTCATTGCCATCATGGCTCATGCGTCCAGCAACGCCATCGGCGTAGATGCTTTCGGGTTCGGCGTGAGCTTCACCGTACTGGCAGCCTTGGTGGCGGCAGCGTTCGTCTTCGGCATGGTTTGCATGCCGAAAAGACGTCCAGAAGCAGCGAACTAGCACCGCTCCGAAAGCGCAGAGAACGCGCAAGCTCGCACCAGCCCGCATGCCCAATCCGCAAGCACGCGAGCATGCAACCGCTGGGCACCTCGTACGCTGCCCTCCGAAAACCGTTCGCAAGGCAGCGCACGTACCTTTACGAACGGCCTTTTACGCTGCGCAGGCGAACGCAGACCAGCACCACCAGCAGCGCCGCCAATACCGCCATGCCGATCTGCATCGTCGGGATCGCGTCTCCTGTGCGCGCGAGATCGGCAGCAGCAGGCTGCGCTTTTTTCGCAGTCGTCTTGCTCGAACCGCCCGTCGCGCTCGCAGGAGACTTTGCATTGGCAGGGGTCTTCTGCTCTGTAGGGCCGTTTGAGCCAGGATTGGCGTTCGACCCTGGCTGATTGCCCTCTCCGTTCTGGCCGCCGGGCTGGCTGCCCGGCTCATCTGACGCAGGAGATGCGAACGCTTTCACGGCAACGTTGCCCAACGGTGCGCCTACGCGGTCGGCGTATTCGTCGGCATGCGCGGCAACGTCGCGCCAGGCGCCGCCTTCGAGCACATAGCTTTGACCCGCCTCCACTGCGGGAACGGCATCATAGCGAGCGCTGCCGTCTTCGTTCGTCGCGACGGCCTTTGCCGCTTCCACCGCAACGCAACGGTCGACAACGTAGCCGGAGGTTACCGCCCGCTCGCTCACGACCACCGCAAACGAACTGCCCGCTTTGGCCTCGACCGCTTGGGGCAGGTCGGCGGTGTAGTAGCCGGGATACGTTGCGTCGATTTCCAGAGAGGCGGCCAAACGCCCGCTCGTCGGATCGGCAGGATTCGACAGGTCGGCGTACACGTCAACGCTGACAACAGAGCCTCCCAAGACCGCCCATGCCCCAACACCGGTGATCATCTCGTCTTCCGACGCTGCAAACACGTTCGCGCCCTTGAACTCTTCTTGGTCCAGCAGCGCAAGCAGCGAAGCGTGCAGGCCGTCGTATTGGTGATTGCGCGTCGGCTCGCCTTCGCCAGATGCATCTCGCGCTTCGAACGCGGCAGGCGCGCCCAGCGTGGCATCGCAATACGGCACCCACAGATACCCGTCGTCGCCGAAAGAAGCACCCCGGCTGTTGCGCACGAGCCATGCGCCGTCTGACAGCGGCACGATCAGCTGGCCCGCGCTCGCGTCCAGAATCTCGACGGCAGTCCCGTTTTCGTCCACGACCTGGGCGGCGCACATATCGTATGCCTGCCCGGTGTACGGAACGGCAAAGTTCATGCGATCGTAGGAATCGTCCCAACCGACGAGCGCCATGGCGTGGTTTGAGCGGAGCCCCTGGGTACCGCCGTCGTAGAACCAGTGGTTCGCGCCTGCGCCACTACCCCAGTATCCGTCGTCCTCGAACGGTTCTGCCATGCTCAGATACAGCGCCCCGCCTTGCCGAAGCGCCTCTTTGGCAACATCCATCGCAACTTCGTCGACTTCGTAGTCGCCCGCCAGCGTGCGCGCAGACGCACCCGCGCCGTCCGTCTCCCCGCCCAGCGGACCCTCCCCGCTGCTTCGTGCCGCCGTCAGCAACGACGGCAGCTGGAAGGCACGCTCAAGGCGCACGCGATCGTTCGCTGCAGAGGCCGCTGCGGCGGTATCCATGGCGGCACCGGCAGCGGCATAGTCGTAGTCGAACTGTTCGAGCGGAAGGTACGGCACATCGGATTCGAGCGCCGCGCCCTGCCAGCGCGCCAGAGTGCTCGCCGCCATCTCCCAGGTACCGCCGGAACGCAGGCCGTACTCCCCTTCGTTTCGGCCGAAATCAAGATAGGAATCCTTCGCTGAAGCATCCGACTCGTAGAGCGGACGACGCTGGTACGTCAGCATCGCAAGGGACGCCTCCGAAAGATCCACATCGACTCCCGCGACGCCCTGCTTTATCAGGTTTGATTCGAGCGACGCCATTGCAGCGAACGCCCAGCAGGTCGAGTACACGTCTTGGTCGCGCACGGCAGGCAGCCCGCCTTCCGTGCGCAGGTCGTACGCTGTGGCCGACTTCGCCGGCGTGGTCACGCGCACTTCGCGCACCTCTGATGCAAAGCACGATGACACGACGTCGCCCGCCGCCCCCGCAACGAAGCGCGCGTAGACAACCGTCTCCGAACCTGGCTGAAGGCCCTCTACCAGCGATTCGAATTGCCAGGTCGTCCCGTCGAGGCTATACTGCAGCGTCTTTCCTTCGAGCGTTGCCGGAAAGAGCGCGGACGTAGGCGTTGTGCGCAGCAGCTCCACATCCGACGGCGCGGCAGGCCGTGCAGGAATCTCCGCGTACAAAGCGTTCTCCGAAGCAAGACGGGTCGCATCCGCTGGCGCGCGGACGTAGAACGCATCGCCCGGAACCACCGGGTCGGAGCTGAGGAGATAGGTCGCATCCGCAAAGGACCCATCGTGCGATATCTCGACGCCGCCCAGCGCGCCGAACGAGACGGTCTCTTGGTCGTAATCGATCTTCATATCACGCTGCTGCAAGTCGGGATAGCGCGAAGGCACGTCCAGGAGGAAGGTTGCTCCGTCCGTTCGCGAACTCACGCGCAGAACGTTCGGACGCACGCCGTCGAGCACCGCCCACTCGGAGATGGAGTCTCCCGAATGAAGCTCGGAACCGTCAGGCGCCGTCACAAGATAGCGCGCCTCGTCGAAGACGACCGTGTCTGCCGTGGTGTCGAATGAAGGTGCGCCGAATACCACCAAAATGCGGTAGACCGCCTCCTCTTTCGACGCAGCAGCATCCCGCGCAGTCAGCGTGACCGTCTGCACCGCTCCACTTTCCCGGTCGACGTCAACTGACGACGACCATTCGTTGCATGAGGCCGGAAGGGACGTGCCCTCCGATGAAATGACGAGGTCGCGGCTTCCCGTCGCAAGCAGCTGAAGGCTGTAGGGGCCCACCGCGCCGTATTCGTCCGGCACCCGATAGACCGCTTCCCACGCACCGTCATCTGCCCGCGAAAACTCAAGAGTCGACGCTGAGGACGTAAAGGACTGGAGCCCTTGTCCAAAGTCGACGCGGTACTCATACCGCGCACTCACGCCGCCCACCGTGGCTTCCTTGCTTTCCGCAGGCGGCCATGCCGCGCCTTCCGTGCCCGCAGTCTGCGTAAACGCCTTCAGGCACACGTTCGATGCGTATACGCCCAGGCCGCCCGGGCTTTCCACGTGCTTGCCAAGCGTCGTCCATGCGCTTCCGTCGGCAGACACGTAACTGACCTCAGGATTGCCCTTCGCATCCTTGCCCAAATACTGCGGCTGCCAGTTCGGATCTCTCGCAAGACTGCCCTCGGAAGGAATAGGATACGCATAGACAGGGTTCTCGAGCTTCACAACGACCGAAAACGAATCGCCCGCAGACAGCGCCGCCTGCAAGTCTTCCTGCAATTTGACGGTATGGTATCCGGCATATTCCTCCATGCCCGTCTGAACGCTGCCCACGCGCTCGCCCGAGGTCGGATTGCCCGGCTCCGGATTGCGGTAGACCGAAATTTCGTAGCGTGCGTTCACGTCGGTCGTATAGAAGCCGACAGCGCGCAGAGACTCGGCTTCCTCCGAGGTGAACACGTTTGCCATCCACGCCGAAGCGCCACCGCCTTCGACGGCACCTTCCGCCTCAGCGCCCGAAGCGGAGACGGAAAGGCTCGACGTCCATCCCAAAATGTCGAATTGGTGGTTAGTGGAGTAGTTGTCCGCAGACTCAAGCTGATAGTTCGTGCCAAAGATCAAGGACTGGTCTTCGTAGGAAAGCCAGAAGTAACCATCTTCGCCCCAGCTGACCCCCCAGCTGTTTCGACACAGCCATGCGCCGTCCGACGTCGGTTGCGCCGCGTCGGAGAAGTTCTCCTTAGCAAAATCGTCATCCCACCCGACGACAAGAACGTTATGGTCGGTGATCGCGGGGGATGGAGCATAGAACGTAGCGTGCTCCTTGCCGTCCCATCCTGGCGTGGTGGAGAACGAAGCCCCCTCGTGCGTTGCAAAGTCCACGGTCACCGGACCCTTCTCCATGATGACGCGCTTGACCTCGTCCGCACTCGGATTGCGCTCGGTCCCTGCCGCCTTCAACGAAGCAGGCAGGTAGACCGCTTCTTGCAAATGGTACGCCGCCTCAAAACGGCGGCTTTCGTCCAGATACTGGCTTTGGAACGGCGCGTCTTCCAGCAAGACCGGGCCTTCCCATGCCGCAAGGGTCGCGACCGCCAGCTGCTGATAGCCGCCTCTTTTGTAAGCGGTCGTTCCGCCCGAGTCGGGATAGGGCGTGGCCTCTTCTTGCTCGCCGCCGGTATACGTGAACCATGCAAGATGAGCGGGAGAGAGCACCGTGTGCGGATCGTACGCAAGAATGCTCGCCTCTGCCGATTCTAGCGCACCGAACGCCCAGCAGTTTTCGGTCGACTCCTGGTTCTGGACAGGCCCGAGCCGATTGCTCTCGCGCCCGTCGAACGACGACGGAAGCTCTTCGGAAGCCCGGGCTCCCACCATCGCGTCGAGGGACTCGCCCAGGTATGAAAGATCGAGCGGAGAAGGGGCAAGCGACGACGACCCGCCGCTCTCCTGGTACTCCAGGTAGGCAGGATTAGGGTCTGCCGCCGTGATGGAAACCTCGGAAACGGCCTCGTTTTCCGCCGCTTCCGCAGAAGGCGTTTCTGCCGCACGCTCTCCTTCCAGGCCCTCCTGAGAAGACGGCGCGTCCGACGCACTGAAACGCGATGCATCCGCCCCCTGCGAATCCGCAAACGCGGCAGTCGGCACCAAACCGACCGCCAAAAAAACGGCAAGGACGATGCGGGCAAAACGCCCTCGCAGCACTTTATTCCGGCCCATGCCGACTCCCTTCCATCCGCGTATCCCTGCCCGACGCGCACCTGCGGGTCAACGTGCTTCTTCTGCTCCCACCATAGCAAAGTCGTCGGCACTTTCCAGCAACAAGAGCATAGAACCCGCCCTCTACCGCATGAACGACTGCGTCGTCCGACCAACCCGACCTGCCTGCACGCCGGAACCGCCGTCAACAGGAGTGCGGCACGCCCCGCCGCCCCGCAAGCAAGGGAAGAAAAACGGCGCCCGCATCTTTAAAACGGTACAATGCGACACAAGCAATCGCCTTTGATCCTGAAAGCAGGAGCACATGTACCGCATGACCGAAGAAGAGTTCGAACGAGCCATCGACGAAGCGTTGCAGTCCATCCCCGAAGAGTTCCTGCGAGCGCTCGAAAATGTCGCGGTCGTCGCACAGGACGAGCCGAACGCCTACCAGCTCGGCCGCGCCGCGGGAGAAGACGAGGAATGGACTGAAGAAGAGCTCGAAGCATGGTTCGACGAAGCGAACGACGAAGCCAACGCGGATGCCCCGGATGAAGAAAGCGATCGTGACGCCCTGTCGGACGAAGAGGAATTCGACGACCTGCTCGGCCTTTACGACGGCATCCCGCTCACCGAACGCGACGACTACGCAGGGGATATTCCTGACGTGATCACCGTCTTCAAAGGGCCGCACGAACGCCTATGCAGCTCGCGCGAAGAGATGGTAGAGGAAATCCGCAAAACCGTCGTGCATGAAATAGGGCACTATTTCGGCATGGACGAAGAGGCCATTGACGAGATGGGATACGCGTAAAGCAACAGCTCGTTTTCGGTCGGAAGGTTTTGCGACCGCCCAGGATACAATAGCCCCATCAGCCCCCTATACGACAGGAGACGACCATGGGACTCTTTTCCGGCTTCTCTGGATCAAGCGCTCGCAAGAAACGCCACCATGGCAACGGAAGCGGCTACTACAAACAACAAAGCGGCATGGGAGGCCTGTTCGGAGGCATCATGGGCTCTTTCGGGTCCGGCAGTTCCGCCAGGCGGCATCGCGGCGGTTTCGGTTTCGGCTCGTTAAGCTCCAGCAAACGGCGCCATGCGGGATACGGCACCCCCTACCCCGCGCAGCAGGCGCCTGCGCAGGCCGCTCCGCAGACCGCCTCGGCGAACAGCGGTTCGACCTGCCCGAACTGTCACGCCGCCGTTCCAGCAGGGGCAAAATTCTGCCTCGAGTGCGGCACGAAACTCGGCGGCGGGTTCTGCGCCCAGTGCGGCGCCACGCTGCCCCCGACCGGCAAATTCTGCCCTGAATGCGGAGCGCCGCGCGGTTAGCTCACAGCCCGCTTCGCACGGAACGCATCGAACACCCTCATGATTTCCCGAGCCGCCACCTTGGCGTTTATCCTGCGAGCCCGCCTGCTCGTCGGGCAGACGTACGGAGGATGGCGGCTCGACTCGTTCCTCGGTGCCGGGTCCTTTGGAGCCAGCTTCCTTGGCAGCAATTCCCGTGGCGACTCTGCAGTCTTAAAGCTGCTACGCCCGAATGCCCGCCTCGACAACTTGGAACGAGAGGCTGATGCCTTTCAAGAAAGCGCCCGCAACGCGCCTTCCAGCGGTAATAACGTGCGGTCGACCTTCGCAGCTCGACGCACGCACAGCGCGACGTCCCCCGGAAACGATATTTCCCGCATGCGCGTCTGGACAGAGTGCGCAGCGCTCCAACAATGCGAAGGTTCCGGCCTCATACCTCGGTGGCACGGAATCGTGAACGAACGCGGCCGCTACTTCATCGTGCTCGAGCGCATGCCGGGAGAGTCCCTCGCGAGCCTGCTCGCAAAGCACTACGTCTTCTCCGATGAAGAGATCGGCGTCATTGCCCGCGATACCACCGCAGCAGTCGCCTTTGCGCACGAGCACGGCATCGCGCACAATGACCTCCGGCCGGCAAACGTGCTCTTCGACATCGAACGGAATCGCGCTTCGCTCATCGATTTCGGGCTTGCCACGTTCTTCCCGTCGTCGCGGGCGCGCACAGACTTCCCCGCAAGCAGCGCCATCGACCGCAGTGGCATTGCCGACATCCTTCTCCATGCGCTCTACTCCCGCTATGAAGGACCGCGCACAAACGCTTCGTGGCGTGAAGAACTTAGCCTCCCGCGCGCGCAATGCACCTGCCTGAACGCGCTGTTCGCCGACATTCCCCCTTACCGAAGCTGGAGCGAGACACGAGATGCAATCGCCAAGGCGTTCCCTGCTTCGCCCGGCTAGAGCGTTCTTTCAATCAAAGATTGAGGCGATGCCCTCTGCGCTCGTGCCCGTTCACGCTAGACTCTTTCTTTATGAGAACAAGGATTTTCCAGATAGTCCAACGCGCCCAGAAAGACGATGCGCTCAGCCGCGCCTACGATGCCTTTGTGGCGGCAGTCGCGTTCTTGAGCATCGTGCCGCTCATGTTCCGCCCGCAGGACATGGGGCCGCACCTTGCGGCGTTCATGTCCGGGCTTGAGCTGACGTCGGTTTACGTCCTCTCGTTCGACTACCTGCTCCGCTGGATGACCTACGACCTGAAATGCGGCAAGCCAGGTTGGCGCTCGTTCATCGCATACCCGTTCACGCCGCTTGCCATCGTCGACCTTCTGTCCATTCTCCCCTCTTTGGGCGTACTGCCGACAAACTTCCTGTTCCTGCGCGCCCTGCGCGTCACGCGGGTCTTCCGCTACTCGAAGCACCTGACGATCGTCGGCAACGTGCTCAAAGCAGAACGGCGCACGCTCTTGTCGGTGCTCGCTGTAGCGCTCATGTACGTGTTCGTCTGCGCGCTCATCATGTTCTCCAACGAGCCCGGAACGTTCGACAACTTCCTCGACGCGCTGTACTGGGCCTGCATCACGCTCACGACCGTCGGCTACGGCGACGTTTACCCGACGACCGACCTAGGAAAAATCGTCGCCATGACCTCCTCGTTCTTCGGCATGGCGGTCATCGCTATGCCCGCCGGCGTTATCACCAGCGGTTTTTTGCAGCAGGTCCGCAAGATGCAGCAAGACCGCGAAGGGTATTTCGACCATACGCTCCGCGAAGCGCACATTCCTTTCGACGCAACTCGTGCACGCCTTCGCGACGGAATTCGCGCCTGGACGAAAGACCACCCCCGCGCATACACGTACCTTGTCACCATGGCAGCGTGCACGCTGCTCGACATTGCGCTTTACGCTCTGCGCACGGCTTTCGACCTGCCGCTGTGGCTTGATACGGTAGGCACCGGGCTTGCCGCCATCCTGCTGGAGCCTTCGGCAGGCCTCATCGTCGGATTCGCAGACAACGTCGTCCTTGCGCTGCAAATAGGAAGCGCGGGAGATTTGCTCTATTACCTGCTCAGCGCGTTTGCCGCGCTCGTGGTCGGCACGCTGTTCGCCCGCTCGAAAACCATCTCGGCAAAGCGCGTCTGCCTTGCGTTCGTCCTGCTTGTCGGCGTGGGAACGCTACTGCTGTTCGCGCTGAGCCGCATCGTGACCGGCACAGCGCTCACGGCCTCCGCGCAGCAAGCGTACCTGACCGCGTTTTTGGCAGCCCATGCGGCAGAGCCCCTGGCGCAGTTCCTTGCCATCCTTGTTGACCGCACGGTAGACACCGTCTTCACGCTTGCCTTGGTGCTCGTACTGCGGCGTGCGATCGTCGGCTCGCGCATCGACCCGCAACGCTGGACCGGCGCCATCGACCCGAACGCCGCGCACGATGCTGTGGTGCAGCCGACCGTCCCTACGAGCACCCGGCACGTTCCTGCCGTGGAATTCCTGCTCGACGAGGTAGAAGAAATTCGCACAAACAAAGCTGACGGCAACACCGCACCAGAGCGCACGAAACCTTCAAACGGGGGCGGCGATCGTCAGTAGCCTCTGCGGCAATGCGGACACGTCCGCCACACACGAGCGAGAAGAAGACAGAACGCTGCACGCAGGCGCCGCACGTCAGATGCCTAAACTTCTTGGTTTTTGTCGCTAAGCCCGAAAAGCACGTGCCGTCAAAACACGCTTCGAGCGCTTTGCGCGTGGAGACTACATAGAAAGGCCGATGAGCAGGCCGATAAGGGTGCAAAGCATGCCGAACAAGCCCGCGATCAGCACAATAGCCCAGTCGCGGCGCTCCCAATAGCGCTCGCGGCGCTCTTGTTCTTCAACACGGTCGATGCACGCATACCCTTCAGGCGCTATCACCACGAACGGACGGTCCGAATCCGCCGACATCTTTACAGCGAGCACGCCCGCATCCACCAGCTCTGCCTGCAAAGGGTCTTGAGGCCGCAGCGGGAACGCGCATTGGTAGACCACCATGCCGTCGGCAGAGCACCGGTCGCGCTCGAACGCGACCAAGCGCTCAAGCTCCGCCATCTGGCGCGAGTTCAAACGCTTCTCTTCCATGGCCCTGCCTCCCTGACGCTGCAGTTTTCGGTATGCGCCCATTCTCCCATATTCTCCCCTCGCTGCAATGCCTCAATCGCAACGCACACCTCGCCACGAAAAGGGTGCAGGCGGCTCAAGCCGTAAAACGAACACCAGTCTTTGACGATTAGGTAAAGGCGCGACACGTACGGGTCCGTTTGTGGCATGATGAAGTATCTGCAACTACGCAGTGGGCGCGCCCTGCGCGCCTTGGAGATACAGGATCAGCGCGCGGAGGGGCGCGCTGAATTCGCGAACCCCGCCGACGCCTTTTCGGCGAAGGAGAGCGGCGTTCGCGAGAAAGGACGCATGGATGGGCATTTTCTCGCGATTCGAAGGACGCGTCGAAGACACGTTCGAAGGAGCAGCGGACAAGCTTTCGAACTCCCCCATCTCGCCGGTGCATATCGCCAAAAAGGCAGAGAAGGAAATGCGCCGCAACAAGATGGTCGGTGCCGGGCGCCAGTACGCCCCCACCCTGTACACGGTGCTCGTAAGCTCAGAGGACGATCAGCGCCTCTTCGGCTATTACCCCACACTGGCTGGCGAGACGGAGACGTACCTGTCGGCGAAGGCGACGGAGCAGGGCTTCCTGATGGATGGGCAGCCGCTCGTTCGCTTCATCGTGGACGAAAGCCTGAAGCGTGGAAAATTCCAGGTCATCGCAGAGCTTGTATCAGCCCCCATCGTCAGCCAGCTGCGCGATGAGGAGATGGAACGCTATGGCATGGCAAACGCCGCCAGCCAGCATTCTCGTGCTGCTGCAGCCTACGGCAGCCCTGCGGACAATTACGACAACGGCTACGGCGACAACTACGACGACGGGTATGCCTACGACGCTCAGGACGACTTTCACTTCAACGACGATTTCGGCGGTCAGCAGCTTCCGTACGTCCCCGAAGAAGAAATCGACTACTCCATCGACTACGGCGAGTACACGTTCAACAGCCAAGACTTCCAAAACGGCGGAGCGGCCTCGAACGGCGCATACGCTGCGCCCGACACCACGGTCTTCGCTGCTGGCATGGGCGCGCGCACGCCTGTTCCTGACCGTCGCGCCGTTCATGCCCACCTGATCGACCTCGAGGCAAACCGTACGTACGACCTTGCGACAGCGCGCCAGATCATCGGCCGCGCGTCGGACAGCGACATCGTGGTCCACGACCTCAACGCCAGTCGTACCCATGCCGAACTGCGCTTTGAACCGCAGGGCATCTGGGTTGTCTCCGACCTGGGTTCGACCAACGGCACGCGCGTGAACGACGTGCCCATCTCCTCCCAAGCACTACAGCCGGGAGACCGTATTACGATAGGCACTACCGTCTTCGAATTCGACATCTCCTAGCCATCGCGGCGACGTTTCGGAGGATACAACGTGATAGACATCGTTCTGCTCATTGGACGCCTGCTGTTCGTGGCCCTTTTGTACCTGTTCCTCTTCGCCATCATGAAGACGGGCATCGGGCTGGTGCGCGGACAGCGGAAGAAGGAGAAGACGTGGACCGTCGCGGTCGAGCGCGGCCCGAAAGAGCTGCGCGGCGTGCAGATTGCCGTACGCGGCCCTGTCATCGTGGGACGCAGCCCCGGCGCCGACATCGTCATCGGCGCCGGATACGTTTCCGGGCGCCACGCACGCTTCTCCCTCATGGGGCAGAACCTGTTCATCGAGGACTTGGGCTCCACGAACGGTACAGCCGTGAACGGCCATCCGATCATCGAGCCCACCGCCCTTAAGAACAACGACGTCGTCAACGTAGGCGACGTCGCCATCCGTGTGAGGTACGCCTAATGGCATCCGACCGCGTACAACGTATCAAATCGCGCCGCCCGAATGGAACGTTCGGCAGCCGCACGGACGTCGGCTGCGTGCGCGACCATAACGAGGACAGCCTTCTCGTGGCACCGCCGCTGTTCGCCGTCGCGGACGGCATGGGCGGCCACGCAGCAGGCGAAGTCGCCTCAGAGATAGCCATCACCGTCCTGGGAGAAAAAGCGCCCCACACCCCCGACGCCGCCGCGCTCGGACGCGCCGTCGAGGACGCAAACCGCGCCGTCATCCTGGCCGCGAACGAAAAGCGCGGGCGCGCCGGCATGGGCACCACCATAACCGCCGCCGTTCTCCAGAAAGACCGCCTGGTCATCGCTCAGGTGGGAGATTCGCGCGCATATTTGCTGCACCAAGGAAGGCTCCAGCAGCTTACGCGCGACCACAGCCTGATGGCCGACATGATAGAAGCGGGCAGGCTCACGCCCGAAGAGGCGCGCACCCACCCGAACCGCTCCGTCATCACGCGCGCGCTCGGAAGCGACCCGCGCATGGTGCCGGACCTGTACGAAATCACCGTGGAAACGGGCGATCGGCTGCTGCTGTGCTCCGACGGCCTTTCGTCCATGGTCGAAGACTCCGCTATCGAGTCGACCCTTGCCCGCACGCGCGATCCGCAGCGCTGCGCGAGCATGCTCGTGAACGAAGCCATCGCCGCGGGCGGCTACGACAACGTGACCGTGGTGGTCGTGGACGTCGCAGGGCAGATCGACAAAGTCACGCGACGCTATAAAAGGCGCTCTCGCTTGTTCATGTCGTTCGTCATCCTTCTCCTGCTCGCCATCCTTGGCGCAGCAGGCTTCGGCGTGTACGCCTACATCGACGCATCCGCTTACCTGATTGCCGAAAACGGCACCGTGAGCATCTATCGCGGTGTTCCCGACGAGCTATTCGGGCAGCCGCTGTCGCGCCTAGACCATGCCACCGACATTTCCGTCGACGACCTGCAGCCTGGCGTCGCCAGCCGCCTGCAGACCGGCATCCGCGTGGATGGCCTGGAAGCCGCAAACCGCCTGGTAGACGAATACCGCGCTTACATCGAGCAAAGCGCGGCGAGCGAAACACCCGAAGCGAACCGCGATGACGCGGGCACCGCGAACAGCTCGTCGAGCGCAGCGACTTCCTCTTCGGAAGAGCAGAACGACCGCGCAGGAGGCGATGTTTCGTGACACGGCGCAACCTTGAGCTCGTGCTGCTTTGCATTGCCGCACCGCTCGTCATCCTGCTGTTCTCCCTTATCGTGGTCAACGGCGGGCAGGAACTAAGCCTAGTGACCTTGGGCACTCCTCTTGGCATCTTTGCCGCCTTCGTCGTCGCCCACCTTGCCGTTCGCAAGTTCGCGCCCGGCGCGGACCCTGCGGTCCTGCCGCTTGCGTTCGCACTCTCGGGAATAGGCATCGCGTTCGTGACGAGACTGGCACCCGACCTTGCTTTTAACCAGGTCATGTGGCTTTTCGTGGGCGTCGTGCTCATGATTGCCACCATTGCGCTCGTCCGCAACCTCGACAAGCTTGCAAGCTACAAGTACACGCTCATGCTCGTGGGTCTGGCGCTCTTGTTGTCGCCGTTGATTCCCGGCATCGGCACGGACGCTGGCATGGGCAGCCAAATTTGGCTGAGCGTCGGCTCCTTCTCGTTCCAGCCGGGCGAAATTGCAAAGATCTGTATCGTGCTGTTCCTTGCCGGCTATCTCGCCCAAAACCGCGAGATGCTTTCGGTGTTCACGCATAAGGTCGGCCCGTTCCACCTGCCTGACTTCCGCTCCCTTATCCCGCTTCTGTTCATGTGGGTCGTGGCCATGCTCGTCATTGTGTTCGAGAAGGACCTGGGATCGGCGCTCGTGCTGTTCTTCGTGTTCCTGGCCATGCTCTACGCCGCAACCGGCAGAAAATCCTACGTCTTCTTCGGCCTGGGCCTTGCAGCAATCGGCTGCGTGGGACTCTGGGCTCTGTTCGACCACGTGCAAGTGCGTGTGGACACCTGGCTCAATCCGTTTGCCGACGCGCAGGGCACGGGCTACCAGCTCGTTCAGTCCGTCTATTCCATGGCAGACGGCGGCATGATCGGCGTGGGCGTCGGCAACGGCATGGCAGAGCAGATTCCCGTCGTTGAGTCCGACTTCATCTTCGCGGCCATCGCCGAAGAGACCGGTCTTCTTGGCGCCGCGGGCGTGCTGCTTCTTTTCCTCTGCTTCGCCATCCGCGGCCTGGTCACAGCAGCGCGCGCAAAAAGCGACGTGAGCTCGTTCATCGCCACGGGCTGCACGTCCGTCATCGTGATGCAGTCGTTCATCATCGTAGGCGGCGTCACACGCCTCATTCCGCTGACCGGCATCACGCTCCCCTTCATCAGCCAGGGCGGCTCTTCGCTCATCGCCGCTTTCATCATGGTGGGCTTCCTGCTGAAAGCGGGCGACCAGGGCACGGGCGTCGGCACGGAGATGGCGTCCGGTACCGCCGCGCTCCACACGGCAGGCGTGCTCGGCCGTGTGTCCTTGGGAAAGCGCCTGACCACGCTCATGGTCGTGTTCGCGCTCATGTTCGCTGCGCTCGTAGCGAACCTCACGCTCATCATGGTGGTCGACGCCGAGGAATACCAGAACATGCCTGGCAACAACCATACGCTTGCCCGCCAGTCTGAAGTAGAGCGCGGCACTATTTCAACCTACGACGACGTTCTGCTGGCGCAGAGCGTCGAAAACGAGGACGGAACCTATTCGCGCGTCTACCCTGCTGGCACGCTGGCAGCCCATGTCGTGGGCTACTATTCCGAGCAGTACGGCACCGCAGGCATCGAGGCAAGCTACAACGATACCCTCCAGGGCAGCCAGGACTACGCTAGCTGGACAGACGTTCTCAACGAGTACGCAGGCATCAGCCGTGCAGGCAACGACGTGAAGCTCACCATCAATTCGAAGGTGCAGCAGGCGGCGCAGGACGCCTTGGACGGGTACACGGGCGCGTGCGTGGTCCTCGACCCCCGCACGGGCGCCGTGCTCGGCATGGCCTCGTCGCCTACGTACAACGCAGCAGACGTGGAGGCGCTGTTGCAGGAAGTCGCGAACGGATCGGACACCAGCGCGCTTCTGAACCGCGCGACGCAGTCTCTCTACTCCCCCGGCTCCACGTTCAAGACGCTTTCGCTTGCGACAGCGCTCGAAAACAACATTGCGAACGAAAATACCGTCTATGACGCCCCGGCAGAAATGGACATCGGCAACGCGCCGGTCACGAACTACGGAGACGACGACTTCGGCCAGATCACGCTTTCGCGCGCGACCGACGTGTCGGCGAACACCGTGTTCGGCCAACTGGGCGTGCAGATCGGCCCTGAAACGCTTGTTGCCTCCGCGAACGAATACGGCTTCAACCAAGACATCGGCCTTGAGATTCCACTGGCAACGTCCCTCATGCCTGACCCTGCTGAAATGACCGAATGGGAAACGGCATGGGCAGCATGCGGACAGCCCGTTGGCGAGCACGAAAGCCCCGCCGGACCGCAGGCGACCGTCCTGCAGATGGCCATGGTCATGTCCGCTGTTGCAAACGATGGCGTGCTTCAGAAGCCCTACTTCGTCGATTCCATCTACAACGCAAACGGCGAACGCAGCTCGCAGACAACGCCCCAGATGTTCAGCCAACCGCTCAGCGCGGACATCGCAAACCGCGTCACCGAAGTCCTGGAAGGCGTCGTGAACGAAGGCACCGGTACTGCCGCAGGCATCAGCGGTGTGCAGGTGGCAGGCAAGACCGGCACGGCGGAAACCGGCAAGGCGGTTGACGACAGCTGGTTCGCCGGGTTCGCCCCGAGCGACGACCCGAGTGTCGTGGTCGCACTCGTGCTGGAAGAAGCAGGCAGCGGTACCTCGACCGGCATTGCGCGGGACGTCCTCCAGGTCGCCCTGGAAGTCCAAGGCGACCTGTAAGGCAGTCCTATGGAACCTCGGTTGAAAACCCCAAGGACAGTACAACCAAGCACGCAAATGGGCTATGCTTGGGTTCTCATGAACACACTCTGTGCTGCATGAAACCATGTATCCAAAAGGAGCAAAAACGTGACTGGAAACATGATCGGCAGGATCTTCAACAATCGGTACAAAATCACCGAACGCATCGGCATTGGCGGCATGGCCGAAGTCTACCGCGCGCAGGACACCGTGCTCGGCCGCATGGTCGCGGTCAAAGTGATGCTGCCGCAGTATGCTGCCGACCCTGCCTTTACCCAACGCTTCCGCCAGGAAGCGGCATCCGCCGCGAACCTGCAGAGCCCCTATATCGTCAACGTCTACGACTGGGGTCAGGATTCCGGCACGTACTACATCGTCATGGAGTACGTGCGCGGCTCCGACTTGAAGACCGCCATCAAAGAGCGCGGCGCCATCAACCAGCGCAAGGTCGCTGAAATCGGCTCGCAGGTCTGCCAGGCGCTTTCCGTAGCGCACAACCTGGACATCATCCACCGCGACATTAAGCCGCAGAACATCATGATCCAGCCCGACGGCAACGTGAAGGTCATGGACTTCGGCATCGCGCGCGCAAAGAACTCAGTGAAGACCCAGACCTCTTCGGTCCTGGGCACCGCCCACTACGTGTCGCCGGAGCAGGCTCAGGGCAAGGAGCTCACCTACGCCTCCGACATCTATTCACTCGGCATCGTGCTGTACGAAGCGGCCACAGGCAAGCTGCCCTTCGACGGCCCCGACGCGGTAAGCGTTGCCATGAAGCAGGTCCAGGAGCAGCCGGTGCCGCCGAGCCAGGTGAATCCTGCCATCGACGCCGCCCTCGAAGACATCATCATGAAGGCGCTCGACAAAAACCCTGCCAGCCGTTTCGCCACGGCGCGCGACATGAAGAACGCGCTGAACGACTATCTGAGCGGTCGTCCGGTGAACCTGGG
>DVGB01000079.1 GCA_018712955.1 Candidatus Aveggerthella stercoripullorum | reverse complement strand
GTAGTACAGCGGCGTTGCGAAGACGATCGTGTCGGCGGACAGAAGAGTCTCGCGTACCTCCTCCATGCCATCGTGCTGCACGCAGGGGCTGCTTCCGTAGTCGCACGCAATGCAGCCCGAGCAGGGGGCTACGTTCGCGTACGCGACATCGATGCGTTTTGCCGCATGCCCTGCGCTTTGGGCTCCGCGGGCGAATTCTTCCACCAAAAGCGCGGTCGATCCTTTTCGGTTCGGGCTTCCTTGCAAAACGGCAATGTCCATGAATTCCCCCTTGGTCTTGTTTTGCCTCGCACTCTTTCCATTGTACGCGCAAAGGCGGCGGGTCGATATTTCCAATGCCACGTGCAAAGGTCGTTTTCGGGCGAGGTCTACGACGACGCAGCTCATTTCATTTTTCTAAGTGCCGAGTTCGCATTGGTTCTGACCCCCGTATCCCCTACAATGAAAGTGCCAGAATTCCGAAGAGGAGAGGAGCCTCCATGGAACTCAAGGGAAGTCAGACGGAGAAGAACCTCCAGTATGCATTTGCGGGTGAATCGCAGGCGCATACCAAGTACCAGTACTACGCGAGCCGCGCGAAAGCTGACGGCTACGTGCAGATTCAGAACATCTTCCTGGAGACTGCGGCAAACGAAAAGGAGCATGCGAAGCTTTGGTTCAAGCTCCTGCACGGTGGCGCAGTTCCGGCCACGCCCGAAAATCTTGCTGATGCCGCCGCGGGCGAACATGAAGAGTGGACTGACATGTACGCCGAGTTCGCGAAGGTTGCGCGCGAAGAGGGCTTCGAGGACATTGCCGAAATGTTCGATGGCGTCGCTGGCGTTGAAAAGGAGCACGAAGAGCGTTACCGCAAGCTTATGGAGCGCATCGAGGCGGGCGAAGTCTTCACGCGCGGTGAAGTGACCGTGTGGAAATGCAACAACTGCGGACATATCCACGTGGGCAAGGAAGCCCCCGAGGTTTGTCCGGTGTGCGCACATCCGCGTTCGTTCTTCGAGGTTCGCGCTGAGAACTACTAAGCCGCAAGGTTGGGTTGCCGTCCGAACGCGAGAAACGTGCCTTTAGGGCAAAGTCGTGGGCTTTCGGCAACTAACGTTGCGCACATTGCAGGACGACGCTGGATTTCGCTGTCGTAGCACCGAAGACGGCGCTCCGAGCGCTCGCGATAGACGCCTCCCGCATTTTGGACGGAATGTCGTTCAGAAGGCGGGAGGCTTTTTCATGCCGCGACGCGAAAAAGCGCGAGTGAACGCCCCGAGAGAAAGAGCGCACCGACGTCTCGCGGTGCAGAACGCAGGCGCACTGCGGCTGAAGTGCCTTAAGCAGTTTTTGAGGCGACGCAGCGCCGCTGCTTCGTGCGCATGGGAATCTCGTGACGATTCGTTGCCCCTTTCGCGCATTTCAGCGGTAGCTGCTGTGCGCACGGGCGAACTTTGCAAAGATGGAGCGAAGTGAAACCTCACGGAAGGAATCACATGGTTTTTGCTAATCGACGCGCGTGCATTGTGCGCCGTACTTCTTGGGCGGCCCGCTTTGCTCTTTCTGCGATCCTTGCCTGTTCGCTTGCGGTGCCGTTTGCCTTGACGGGCTGTTCGTCGGAGGAGAGCGGCGGGTCCGCCGAAGAGCGCGCACTTTCCTATGTCAGCCCTTACGACTGGGAGCACAGCCTTGACACGTCGAACGGACGGTACGTGTACGCCGAGAACGGCGAGGTCAAATCCCGCATTGGCATTGACGTGTCAGACCATCAACGCAACGTCAACTGGGCGGCCGTCGCTCAGGACGGTATCGACTTCGCGATGCTTCGTCTGGGCAACCGCGGCTCTACAGAAGGCCAGCTGTACGTCGACGAGCTGTTTGCGGATAACGTGCTCGGCGTCCAGTCGGTCGGCATGCCGTTTGGCGTGTACTTCTTCTCTCAAGCAACGAGCGAAGACGAAGCGCGCGAAGAGGCCCAGTTCGTACTCGACACGCTTTCTTCCTGCGGGCTTTCGCCGGAAAGCTTGGCGTACCCGGTTGTGTTCGACCAAGAGCCCGTCGAGGGAGAGGGCCGTGCCAATGATCTGTCCGCCGACCAGCTGACGGCGAACGCGCTTGCGTTCTGCCGGGCAATCGAGGAAGCAGGCTATAGGCCGATGGTCTATGGCAATCAGATAGACATGGCGCAGCGGAACATGGATGAGCTGGAGGCCTATCCGATCTGGTACGCAGAATATGGTGTCGCACAGCCGAGCGCTGATTTCGATTTCGTCATGTGGCAGTACTCCAACGTCGGCACCGTGCGGGGCATCGACACCGAGGTAGACCTCAACATATATATGGTAGAGGAGCGCAAGGGCACCTACGAATAGGCCGCGCGAAATCGCCGGACAGAGTGCGCCCCCGCAAAGCTGACGCGCAAGGCAGCTTCGCGGGGGCGCTCAAGCATGCCGCACCGGAAACGCCTGGCGTAATCCCTTGTTTGCTATCGGGATGAGCGAGCGATTGTTTCCGAGGCCTTTTCGTGCTCGGCTTCGTTGCCGACGTCGCTTTCGTCGGCGGTCTTCTTAGGGGTGCGAGAAACGCCGGGGGAAAGAGCCTTCGGCAAAGGAATCGCGCTGCTCAGAACGGCGGCAAGGCCCATCCAGAGCACTCCGTCTAAAGGGAAGCAGAGAATGAGCAGTGCTATCGCAACGAACGGTTTGCGCATGACGCCTGCCATAAGCGCCGTGGTGACCACCGTCACGCAGAACGGCGGATCGATCCCGGTCAGGGCTGCCATACCGTAGCCGAAGCTGATGCCGGCAAAGATGACGGGGAAGAAATTGCCGCCGTTCCAGCCAAGGTGCAGGCACAGCGGTGTTGCTGCGACCTTGAACACGCCGGTCAGCAAGAGCACGGCAGCGCTGATGGTCGTCCACGTTCCCATGAGCTCGCTTGACTGCTCTTCTCCTGCGAATAGCACGTCGGGTAAAAAGACGGCAGTCGCGCCAATGAGCAGCCCGCATAGTACGGGGGCAAAGACAACGTGCCGCTCGAGGTGTTTTCCAATCAGTCCGGTAGCCTTGTTGGCTGTGTGGAACAGGAGCGAGAGCAGCCAGCCTGCTGCTGCGAGTGGTATGAACCAAGCGTATTCGGCCGTGCCGACCACCATCGAGCCAAACCGCGGTAATCCGCAGCTCATGCCAGGAATGGACGACACGAGCGTGACGCCACCGAACGCACCGAACGCCGCAGCCGTGTACAGGACTATTTTCACTTTTCGGCGGAATTGGTAGTCGTCGGCATTCGGGATGCCGTCTTCTGCCGTTGCGACGATTCCCAAAAACGGCGTGCCGAACACGGCGGTCAAAGACGCGGAAAGCGTCAAGTCGGTAATGGCTTTCGCCTTCAGCCCTGCTCGCTTGAGCGTGTTCCCGATCCATGTGCAGGCGGCGGCAATAATGCCGGTCAACCCTGCCTCAGGCCCGATTGATCCGCCGAATGCCAAAGGGAGGATGAAACTTACCAGGCTTTTCGGGACGCTGTCCACGTGATAGCCGCCCGTAGCCTTTACCTGCGCCATGACCTCATGCAGGCTTTCGAGCTTCGTGCCGGTTGCTTTTGCCCAGAGGCCGATGGCGAGTCCGCCCAGCGTGCAGACTGCCACCGGGAACCAAGGCACGTCCACTATGCTGCGCAGGTCATGCCAGATAAGGTTTACGAGAAGGTTCGAAATGCCCAGCGCCGCCCACACGATCGTGCCGACGCAGAACCCGACTACGACTGCAAGCAGGATCATGGGCAGTCCAAGCGTCGCGATTTCGCGTGGGCCTTCGAGCTTTTCTCCCACATCTCCGACGAACGAAATAGCATCATGAGAGGAGGCTTCTTCTTTGCCCGAATGAGCTTGCGAGCGTGCATTCGAATCCTGCTCGACCGTTCTTTCGCATCGAGGCGTAGACTGCGGGCTCTCTGTGCGCGTGCGCGGATCGGCTCGATCCATAATGCGCCTCCTGATCTAGTATGCCCTGCGACGTAGATGCCGCCGTGCTCCGACGGGGTGTCGCGCGCCGAGCTGCCAAGCGTGCCGCTTTTCCGCGCGAGCGAACATCCCCTGCGTTTCGCGGTAGAAAGACTCCCGGTCTTTCCCTGCCTTTGCTAGCATAGCGAATTCTTGGTCGCGTCTCCGGTACAATGGGCTGAGCGAAATAACAGGCTTGCAGGATTCGTGCAGGTTGGAGCACGTTTCTCGCAGCCATCGAGCGACAGGAGCGCCCATGGAAGCTTACAAGCGGGAATTCATTGAGTTTATGGTGGAGAGCAACGTGCTCAAGTTCGGCGACTTTACGCTGAAGAGCGGCCGTAAAAGCCCGTTTTTCATGAATGCGGGCGCTTACGTGACGGGCGAACAGCTGAAGCGACTGGGCGAATACTACGCGCATGCCATCGTTGCAAATTTCGGAACGGACTTTGACGTGCTGTTCGGGCCTGCCTATAAGGGCATTCCGCTGTCGGTGGTGACCGCTATCGCCATGCACGACCTGTACGGCAAGGAAGTGCGCTACTGCTCGAACCGCAAAGAGGTTAAAGACCACGGCGCCGACGCAGGCAACCTTTTGGGCGCAGAGCTCAAAGACGGAGACCGTGTTGTGATGGTCGAGGACGTGACCACGTCCGGTAAGTCCATCGACGAGACGTACCCTATCGTGACGGGTGCGGCGGATGTTGAGATCGTGGGCCTGATTGTCTCGCTCAACCGCATGGAAGTCGGCAAGGGCGGCAAAGTGACGGCTCAGGAAGAGGTGCAGGAGCGTTACGGCTTCCCGGTCGCTTCCATTGTCAGCATGGCGGAAGTGGTCGAAATCCTGTCCGAGCCGGGCGAAAATCGTGGCGCCGTACTCGACGACACCCTGAAAGCCGCCATCGACGCGTACTACGAACAGTACGGCGTTAAAGGCTGCTAGCAAGCAAACAAGAAGCGACAGTGCGTGAGCTTGCATGCAGCACAGTCATTGCAGTAATCGTACGAATCCGTTTTGCGCCTATGCGATAGAGTCATTACGGTCTGCGAGGGCAAGGGACGTTGTGACGAACCTTGCCCTCGCGGCGATTCTTTCGTTCACGAACGCATGCGGAATATATGCGTCTGAAACAAGGACGCTGGACTTCGGCTTTGGCGATATTGCGCTCCTGTTTTTCTTCCAATTGCCGTTGTTCGCAGCGGCTCTGGCAGCCTTTTCTTTAACGGTTCGCTATTTCGCGCTTAAGCGCGGTCGTACGCGTTTCGATGCGCTGACACCCCGTTTTGCGCCGAAAAGCATCGCGCTGTTTGCAGCAATCATGATCGTATGCTGGCTTCCCTGCATTATTGCCTGTTTTCCGGGAAGCATAAATTGGGACACGTACTATCAGCTCTATCAGTGCTATCCGGAAAATCACCCCATCTTGGCGGTTCCCTGGGTGGCGGAAGGTCATTACACGGACGCGTACTTTTGCGATCATCATCCTGTGTTCACGACGCTCGTCTACGGCGGCATCGCTCTGACGAGCGATGCTCTTTTCGGGAATTGGAACCCCGGCATCTTCGTCTTCTGCTCGCTTCAGTGCATAGCGATGGCCTGTTCGTTGACGGGCGCTTGCGCTTACTTGAAAAGCAGACGAGCTCCCAGCGTGCTGGTGTTTTGCGCATATGGGGCGGCCTGCTTGTTGCCACCTGCTGCCATGGCTTCGTTCACCATGGTCAAAGACAGCTTTTACACGTGGTTGTTCGTCCTCTTGTTCGTTGCGGTTGCCGAGATAGTCCTGACGAAAGGGCAGTGTCTTTCGCGCAGGAGAAATCTCGTCCTGCTGATTGTGTTGTTGCTTTTGCTTTGCTTGACGAAAAGCACGGGCGTGTATCTTGCGTGCGCGACCATGATTGTGTGCGCATTTTATTACCGTGCCTATTGGAGAAAATGGGCAATTGCTCTGGCAGTGCCGTCAATTGTCATGTTCGTTGTCATGCCTTATCTAGTTTTCCCAGTTTTGGATGTCGCCCCGGGAGGCAAGCAAGAGCTTCTTGGGCCGCTTTTCCAGCAGACTGCGCGGTATGTGTCCGAACATGCCGACGAGACAACGGAGGAAGAACGCGAGGCTATCGACAAAGTGTTGCGTTACGACGATTTGGCGGAACGATACACACCGTTTCATATGGACCGCGTGAAATATGGCTGGCGCTATGGCGAAGCGACGGAAAAGGACCTAGAAAACTACTACCTCGTCTGGCTCAAGGAAGGGCTTAAACATCCCAAGACCTATTTAGAGGCAACATGGGGAACTTGCCACGAGTTTTTCTCATCTACGGTGTATTTCACCGAAACGCCCATGCAAGGGCATATGGTTGACCAAGCCCTGGACAAATCCTGGTTCCCGAGCGAACTTGATGGATATCGAGCAAGCTACGTGGGGCTGTTCAAGCAATGGGCGAAGATTCCCGTGCTCAATCTTCCTATTTGTATTGCGCTCTACACATGGTGGATTCCCCTTATGTGTCTCTATGCGCTGCGAGGTCGTATCAAGCGGTATGCTCCCGTGTTCATTCCGACGGCATTCGCGATATTCTGCTGCCTGATCACGCCTGCCATCAACTTCCGATATTCCTATCCGCTTGGGCTGACGGCCTTGCTTCTGATGGCGTTCACGGGCTTAGCAATCAGACGGTCTACAGAAGGCGCGAAATCCCCTGTGCCTCACATGAAGGATGGACGAAGAGGACCGGCAAAGTCGAAATAGCTCAATTCCTCGATTGCACGAACGAAGCGCAAGACAGCACGCTGGATGCCCTCGAGGGTACACCGCAGGTTCTCTGCATCCTGCGACGCACGAATGGGGCATAAAGCGGCTGAGCATATAGGCAAACGCAGGAAGCAGATAGCGTGGCGTATGGCAAGGAATGCCGCATGCTCGTTTGCCCCTCAACCCTAAGTTGTGGAGGCTCCGTGGAGAAGGCCGGAAGGCCTTGCAAGGGGGAGGAGGGGGGAGTATTGTACTTCCTCGCCGCTTCCGCAGGGAAGCAGCAAGGCCCGGGGCGAGACCCCGGGGCCCGCACCTTGAGAGCGACATACCGCGAGAGAGAGACTCGAAGGAAGGCCGCCCGCCCGAAAGGGCAGGGCGTCCCCGGA
>DVGB01000078.1 GCA_018712955.1 Candidatus Aveggerthella stercoripullorum | reverse complement strand
GATGTTATATACGTTATTCGCGTTTTAACGGCACGCACATAACTCCTTAGCGCCACCGCGCGTTTCGTTTTGCGCGCAGAGAAAACGCGTCGTACGCCGTTTGCGTCGTTCGGGAGCTCCTAGCGCTCGACGATCTTTGCAAACTTGCGCTTGCCCACCTGCACAACCGCATCGCGCAGGAGTTCGGGCTCGACATTGTACGCTTTCGCAGGAACCGCCTCGCCGTTCACCTTCACACCACCGCCGTCGATAAGACGGCGTGCGTCGCCTACCGAGCTGGCCATCCCTGCTTCTGCCAAAAGCTTTGCAAGGTAGACCTTGCCTTCATCGTTCGGCGTCAAATCCGCAGCGAACTCTTCGATGTCCTCGGGGATTTCGTGCTGTTTGAACACGCGGTCGAACTCTGCTTCGGCCGCCTCGGCAGCTTCGGCGCCATGATAGGCAGCAACGATGTTGCGCGCCAGATCGCGCTTAACGCGATTCGGGTGCAGCTCGTCGTTCGCCAATCCAGCTTCGATAGCATCGATCTGATCGACCGGCAGCGTCGAGGCGAGTCGATAGTATTTGACCATCATCTCGTCGGGGATGGACATGACCTTACCGAACATATCCGCCGGCTCGTCGGTCAGGCCGATGTAGTTGCCGTAGCTCTTGGACATCTTGCGCACGCCGTCGGTACCCTCCAAAAGCGGCAAGGTCAGACAGACCTGCGGCTCCATGTCCATCTTTTCCATCAGCTCGCGGCCGGCCAGCAGGTTGAACAGCTGGTCGGTGCCGCCCAGCTCCACGTCAGCTTCGATCACGACTGAGTCGTACGCCTGCATAATGGGGTAAAGGAACTCGTGCAGGCTGATGGACTGGTTGTTGGTATAGCGATTATGGAAGTCATCGCGCTCAAGGATGCGCGCGACCGAAAACTTGCTCGCAACCTTCAGCAAGCCCTCCAGGTTCATGGAAAGCAGCCACTCCGAGTTGTAACGAAGCGTGGTCTTTTCAGGGTCGAGGATTTTGAACGCCTGGTCAACGTAGGTCTGCGCGTTCGCCGCGATCTGCTCGCGCGTCAACTGAGGACGCGTCGTGTTGCGGCCGGACGGATCGCCAATGAGCGCCGTGCCATCACCGATGATAAGCGTCACCCGATGGCCCAAGTCCTGAAAGGCACGAAGCTTGCGGAGCGGGACCGCATGCCCTAGATGGATGTCCGGCGCGGTCGGGTCGACGCCCAGCTTAATGTTGAGCTGCTTGCCGCGCTTCAGTTTTTCCAGAAGCGCGCTTTCGGGAACGATCTGCGCCGTACCCGACTTGATGATATGCAGTTGCTCTTCGGGAGTTATCGGACTCATCTCCTTGCATCGATGCTTGCAGTCTTGTCTGCGCATGGTACCACACATAGCGTACCGAGCATGCCGCTCGTTGCATGCCCCTATTGCACGCCCCTGAACAGATGGCCGCTCGTCGCTCCTTCTTTCTTCGAGACGGCGCCGGTGCCCTTGACCGCGAGCTCGCATGCGCGGACCGCGCGTTTTACCGCCTCGGTCGTTTCCGAAACGTTCATGAGCGTGGTGTCAACCATGAACGTGGAAATGCCCGCGGTCAGAAGCTCGGGAAGCAGGTGGGCAACGTCCATTTGCACAGCGTTGTACAAATGGCTTCGCCCACAACAGTCGGTCACCACCGGCATTTCGTAGCCTTTGCGGTCTTTGAGATAGTGCGGGCTTTTCCGGCGCGCGCATGATTTGCAGTCTTCGTTGCACGGCCCTTGGCTCATAAGCAGGCAATGCTCCGTGACCATCAGCTCGGTTTGGCCTATAACGGTCAACCCCAGATCGACCGGAGCATCTTCTCCCAGCTCCTTGATCTGGGCAAGCGTAAGCTCAGGCGAAAGCCACACGCGGCGCGCACCCGCGCGCGTTGCAGCCTCCAGTGCCAGCTTGTTCAGAACGGGCAGATGGGGCCCCACTTCGGGAAGCATACCGCGATTGTTCGCTTCGAAAAGCTGCCCGTAGTTTTCGACCAGGACCGGTCGGCCCTCCTTCAATGGCGTCCACGCATCGAAGCCGACCGCCTCTTCGCGAGCGCCCGTTACCGCATCATGGCTCACGGTCGGCAGCGCGAAAATGACGTCTTTGGGATACCCGGCCTGTTCCACAGTCGAAGACAGCTGGCCCGCAACGACCGCTTCGCCTCGTTTGTAGTTCAGGACCGGCACGTAAACCGCCGTCGCGCCCGCCTTCCTCGCAGCGCGCGCACAGGCAGGATTGGTCGCAAGAGCCACAACCGTGGCAGCGCTGCGCCAATGATGCGGCAGGAAGTCAGGCTTCGGCATGCGCTCGAGCGTACGGGAACGATACGAGGAAAGGAGCTCTTCCTCCAGGTTCTTCAGCGCACGCGCGCGAATTTTATGCAGTTGCGAAAAGCCGATGCCCACCCCATCGTCCAGCTCGACCGAAAGCTCTTTCAGCAGAAACGGCGTTGCGCCCATGCGGTCGACGTGCTCGCGCACTTCCTCTTCGTCAACAGGCTTCGTGCGCGCGGGCTCCACAACAGCGCCTTCCGCCTCTGCCCGCACGCCCTCTTCGGTCCAGAAGGCAACCAAAAGAGGGCTACCAATCTCAAGCCTCACCGACCCGGAAACTGCAATCTTCGGCAAGGACGGATCGTCCTGGAAGGCCGTCGCCGCATTGCGCACGCGGAACACGCGGTCTCCCCTGTTCGCACGCTGCGACGCCTCGAATCGAACATGCCCGTTGCGGTCGAACGTATAGTCCGCCAAAACATGCGTGAAATGGCCTTTGCTCGTCCAGAATTCGAGCACGTCGCCTTCATGGAGCTCTTCCGCCGCGTCGACCGAGACCTCCCTCCCGCGCGCGAACGAAACGCGTCCCACGAAGACGCCGCGATTGTTCGGCCTACCGTAGCTCATGATGTCGTTGCCGCGTTCGCCCTCGAGGTATGCCGTAGTAAATCCACGGGAGAACGCCTCGGAAAGCGCCTGCATCTCCTCTTCCGACGCACGAACCGACGGGTCGGGCTCTCCGTGAGCGTACACGCGGTCGAGCACCGCGCGATAAACAGAGACGACCGTATGCACGTATTCGGGCGACTTCATGCGCCCTTCGATCTTCAGCGAATCAACCCCTATAGCCGCAAGCACTCCAAGCAGATTTATCGTGCAGAGGTCTTTGGGGGAAAGGAGATGCTCGCCCGGTGCCTCGAGCGCTTTGCTCTTATGGAGCGCACGGTTGTGGAGCTCGTAGGGAAGGCGGCACGCTTGCGCGCACATGCCGCGATTGGCGGAGCGGCCGCCAACCATGGAAGACATGAAGCACTGTCCCGAATAGCACACGCAAAGCGCGCCGTGGGCGAACGCCTCTATTTCAAGGCCCGCCTCATGCGCACTGTTCGCCAAATGCTCGATTTCGGTAAGGCTCAGCTCGCGCGCAAGCGTCACGCGCTTCACGCCGAGCGCCGCAACCGCTTCGATGCCGGATGCGCTGTGCGTGTTCATCTGAGTTGAGGCGTGCACGCGTGCCCCAGGGAGCGTGCGCTTGATTTCGGCGGCAATACCGATGTCCTGCACGATGAAAGCGTCGATGCCCGCACGGTACGCTTGGCGAACCAGCTCCATGGCCGATTTCGTCTCGCGCGGCAGCACGGCAGTGTTCACGGTCAAATACAGCTTCACCCCACGCAGGTGGGCGTAGTCGCACGCTTCGCGCAAGTTATCGAGCGTGAAGTTCTCGGCGCCACGACGCGCGTTGAACTGTTCGGCGCCCAGATATACTGCGTCAGCACCCGCCTGAACAGCAGCATGGAGGCACGCCATGCTGCCTGCAGGAGCAAGCAACTCCGGTCTTTTCGTCGTCATGATGTTCCCTTCGCACATGAAAGCGGGATTCCCTCCGGCTTTCCGCCGGGATGGAACCCCGCTTGGTCCTCTTCTCGGTCGGCACCCCGCAAAAGCGGGACCGCGCATGCCGCCACCGCGCAAGCCTTGAACGTAACGCTACGCTTCGGTCGCCGCTTTGTCGGCATTCTGCAAAAGCTCGATGCCCTTGTTGTACTGGTCCTGGATTTCTGCCAGGCGAGCTTCGTACGAGCTGTAGTCAAACGGCGCGTCGTCAGTTGCGCTTTCCACCTCTGCATACAGGTCAACGTAGGCGCTCAACGCATCGCGTAGCGTACCGCACGCGTCAACGTATTGCTGCTTGATGTCCGTCAGCGCTTCAGGAGCCTCCATGGACTCCAGCGTGCTAATGCATTCGAATGCATTCTGTGCAGCAGAGCGCATGGTCACCACATCGCCGCGCGCAGCCGCGTCGTCGAAGCCCTCCAGCCTTTCGCCCATTTCTTCGACGGTTTCGTTCACCTGGGACATGAACTGGCGATTCCGAGACTGCTCGTCGGAAACGGCGTTCTGCTGAGCGTTGCCTGCGCATCCTGCCAAGGCAAAGGAAGCAAGAGCTGCCGCGCACACGATAGAAAGCAAGCGTATGGTAAGTCTCATTCGGTATCTTTCGTCGTAGATGTATGTTTTCTCGAGTATACCTTCAACTTCTTGCAAAAGCGCACCCGGAAGGAGATGTTCCCTTCCCGTTGCCGGTCTGCACGAAGCCCCTAGCTTGTACGGCGCGTACGATCGTCGACGCTATTCTGCCGAACTGGCTTCGCCGCCGCCGCCAGGATCCGTTGCGGTTTCGCCACCGCCGCCGCTGACGTCGTCGCCTCCGCCGCCGCCGATGTCGTCGCCGCCTCCGACGTCACCGCCGCCGACATCGCCGCCTCCGCCGCTGGCACCGCCGCCAATCTCACCGCCGGTACCGCCGGTACCGCCGCTGATGCCACCACTGGCGCCGCCACCGATGGTGCCGCCCGTCGAAGGCCCGCTCGTACCGTGGGAAGTCCCGCCTGATGCCGCGGAATCGTCGTCGGAATCATTCCGTCCGGACGAATAATGGCCGTCGTTGTCCGAATCATCATCGTCGTCATCGTCGCCATCATAGCTGTAGGAGCCCGAGCCGATGTGCAGGTTAGCGTCGTAGACATCGGAACGATAGGTAGGCTGGCCGGCCGTCGGGAATTCTTCGTGCGGCTGCCCCTCCATAACCCGATCGATAAAGTCGGCGAACACGCTTGCTGCCGTCAGGCTTTCGGGCATCTGCGCTTCAGTGCGCGAGCCGACCCAGATTGCAACAGAGTACTGCGGCGTGATGCCGCAGAAATAGCTGTCGCGCCAGTTCTCGGACGTGCCCGTCTTGCCTGCTGCCACCTGTCCGCAGCTTGGCATAGCCTGGGTGCCCGTTCCGTTCGTGAGCACACCTTCCATGACCTGGGTTGCCGCATACGCAATTTCCGGCTCAAGAGCCTTCGTGCCCGTCGTGTCAGCTTCGAAAATAGTCTTGCCATTGCGGTCGGTAATCTTCTGAATGGCCTGTCCTTCGCGCGCCGTGCCGCCGTTGGCGATAGTCGCATAGGCTTGAGCCATCTCTTTCGTCGTGACCTCAGTGGTACCGAGCGTAAGGGACTGGTTCGCCGGAAGTTCCGTTTCGATGCCCATGCGGTTTGCTGTCTCCGCCACACGGTCCGCCCCAATGTACTCAGACAGACGCACGAAGCCCGTGTTCGAAGAAATCGCGAACGCGCTTGCCATAGTGCGCGTGCCGTAGCTGGCTCCGTTGTAGTTCTCGAGCTCGTAGCCGTTGATGTTCGCAGGGGACGAGCAGTCGACCATCGTCTGCGGAGAGACGCCTTCCTCGAGCGCTCCTACCAGCGTGAACGTCTTGAAGGAAGAGCCCGGGGAACGATAAGCCTGCGTTGCGAGGTTGTATTGGTCGGCCTGGAAGTCGCGGCCTCCGATGAGGGCTTTGATATAGCCGTCGTCAGGGTCGATGACCGTGAAGGCAACGTCGTATTCGTCCGACATGCTCTCGCGCTTGGTGGCGGCAGCCGCTTCCGCCGCTTCCTGCACGCGCAGATCAAGCGTCGTCACAACGGTCAGACCGCCCTTGAAGACCTCGTTCTGGTCGTACTGCTCCAGCAAAAGCTGGCGTACGTAGCTGGTGAAGTACGGGTACAGGTAGATGCCGTTGTTGCTGTCGTCGTCCTGCGTGGGGTTCAGGTAATCGGACAAAGGAGTCGCGATCGCCGCATCGTACTCTTCCTGCGTGATGACGCCGTTTGACCGCATGCGGTCGAGCACGACATTGCGGCGCGCTTCGCACGTGTCGGGATTTTCGAGGGGATTGTTCGCCGTAGGCGACTGCGGGATGCCGATGAGCGTCGCCGCTTCCACGATAGACAGGTCGCTCGCATCCTTGGAGAAATACTCCTGCGCAGCAGCCTGGATGCCGTATGCGCCGTTGCCGTAGTTGATGGTATTGAGGTACATGAGGAGTATCTCGTCTTTGGTGTACTGCTCCTCAAGCTTCACCGCAATATAGATTTCCCTCACTTTGCGCTTGAAGGAAATTTCGTTCATCTCGTCGAGCAGAATGGTATTGCGCACAAACTGCTGTGTGATCGTAGACGCACCCTCTTGGCCTCCCATGAGGTTTACGACGACCGAGCGCATAATGCCCCACAGGTCAAAGCCGCCATGCTCGTAGAAACGTTCGTCCTCCGTAGCGATCGTGCCTTTTTTGACGTAATCGTTGACCTCGTCCCAGTTGACCGGTTCGCGGTTTTCTACGTAGAACTCGGCCAAGACCGTAGATTCGTCGCTCGCAAGGACCGTGGTCTTCTGCGCCGTGTTGTAGGCATCAACGTCCGTGTAGTCGGGAAGATCTTTGAGCCATTCGTTGCCGAGCGCCCATAGCCCGGCACCGCCAGCGCACAGGACGCCGACGACAATCGCCAGAAAAACCAGCAAGCCGACGTAGGGCTGCTTGGTCCTTTTTCCAGCCCGGTTCTTTGCCGCGCGTGAAGCCATGTAACACCTCCAATTAAACTGGGCACATTCTATCATCGCGCCTGCACAATGCCTGGAGGTGCAGAAGCCCGTTGAGTGTGCTATCCCGGCGATGTACGGTCGTAAAGGGCGATGAGGCATCATAAAATGCCAGCTCATCGCCCTTTATGGAGAATCGATTCAGGAGTTTCGGGATTTTTCGAGATATTGCGCTCATTCAGGGGCTTCCACCGAGCAAAGAAACGCCTCGTCGCAGGAGATCCCCTCTTCAACGTTGGCAAGCTGCGCTTCGACCGCGCACGGAGCCGTGCCGCCCTCTGTCGTGCGCGCCGCGACAATGCCTTCGACGGAAAGGCAGGAAGCGACATCTTCTTCGAACAGGCTGCTTGCCGCCTTGAACTCCTCGAACGGAAGCTCGGAAAGCTCGCATCCGCGCTTCTCGCACTGAAGCACCAAACGGCCGACCACCGCATGCGCTTCGCGGAACGGAAGCCCACGTTTCGCCAGATAGTCGGCAACGTCCGTCGCCGCCATATGTCCCTTTTCTGCCTGCGCGCGCATGGCGCGGTCGTTCACTTCCATGGTCGCGACCATGCCCTCCACGCACTGTAAGGCGCCTTGCAGGGTATCCACGGCATCGAACGCCCCTTCTTTGTCCTCCTGAAGATCTTTGTTGTATGCAAGCGGCAACGCCTTCAAGGTCACGAGCAGGGCCGTCAGGTCCCCCACGACACGTCCTGTCTTACCGCGTACGAGTTCAGCGAAGTCGGGATTCTTCTTCTGGGGCATGATCGACGACCCCGTCGAAAACTCGTCTGCAAGCACAATGAAGCCGAATTCGGAGCTTGCCCACAACACGATCTCTTCGCAAAGGCGAGAAAGGTGCACCATGCAGACTGCGCACGCGTACTCAAGGTCGAGCAAAAAATCGCGATCGGACACGGCATCGAGCGAATTCTGAACCACGCGCGCAAATCCGAGCGCCTGTGCGGTCGCTTGCCGGTCAAGCGGATACGTGGTCCCCGCTAAGGCCGCCGCGCCGAGCGGGCAGGCATCGGCGGCATCGTAGGCAGCCTGCAGGCGGCGGAAATCGCGCGCAAGCATCCATGCGTACGCAAGAAGATGGTGCGCGAACAGCACTGGCTGCGCATGCTGCAGATGGGTGTAGCCAGGCAGGATGCAGCCGTCGCTTGAACGCGCCCGTTCGACAAGCGCACGGCGTAAGGAAAGGTTGCCCTCCATCAGCGCGCGGCAGCACTCTTTCGCATACATGCGCGCATCGGTCGCTACCTGGTCGTTGCGCGATCTTCCTGTATGCAAGCGCGCTCCGGCGTCGCCGATGTCCTCAATGAGCGCCCGTTCCACCGCCATATGGACGTCCTCATCGCGAATGTCGAACGCGAACTCGCCTGATTCCATGCGCTCACGCACGCGCGCCAGTCCTTCGTCTAAAGCGCGTGCGTCCTCGCAAGACAGAATGCCCTGCTGCGCGAGCATAGCAGCATGAGCCCGCGAACCGGCAATGTCCTGTCGATACATCCTCCGGTCGACCGGCAACGACGCTCCGAACTCTTGGGCGAAGGCGCTTGCGTCGTGCTCGAACCTCCCTGACCACAATGCCATGACCATCCCCTTCCTACGCCAGAGGCCCGACTGCGCGTTGCGCGTCGAACAGTTCGGCCGGCGCACCTTGCTCGCGCCGGTTCTCCGCCCAGACCTTCGTCGAAAGCGTCTGGAGCTCGATAAACCCCTTCGCCGCGCCATGGTCGAAGCAATCGCCGACATCGTAGGTAGCAAGGCCATGGTCATAGAGGGAGTAAGGACTCTTGCGCCCGACCACCGTGCACCCTCCCTTGTAGAATTTCAGGCGCACGACGCCCGAAAGGCACCGTTGGGTCGAAGCGCAGAACGCATCGAGCGCTTCCTTGAGCGGGCTGAACCATTGCCCGTTGTAGACCGCATTCGCCCATGACTGCTCGATAGAGAGCTTGTAGTGCAGTACTTCGCGCTCAAGCACCAAATCCTCGAGCGCTCTGTGCGCCGTCACAAGCGCAAGCCCGGCAGGACATTCGTAGCATTCGCGGCTTTTTACGCCGACAAGCCGGTTTTCGATCATGTCGATACGCCCGAACCCATGCGCACCGGCAACCTGGTTCAATGCTTCGATGACCTCAAGGAAACCCTGCGCTTTCCCGTTCAGGCTTTTCGGGATACCCCGGACGAACTCCACGTCGACGTATTCAGGCTCGTCAGGCGCAGACCGCGGGTCGGACGTCATCGTGTAGATGTCCTCTGGAGGCTCCGCCCACGGGTCTTCCAGCACGCCGCACTCGATAGCGCGCCCCCACAGATTGTCGTCAATGGAGTACGGAGATTCCTTCGTGGCGGGAACCGGTATGCCGTGCTCCTGTGCCCATTCGATCTCCTCGGGACGCGTTCTCAAATCCCACTCGCGCACCGGGGCCAGAATCTTCAAGGAAGGATCGAGCATGAGGATGCTGGACTCGAAGCGCACCTGGTCGTTCCCTTTGCCCGTGCAGCCATGGGCAATGAAAGAAGCACCGTGCTTGTGCGCGCCGTCGACCAGGTGCTTCGAGATGAGCGGGCGCGAAAGGGCCGATACGAGCGGGTATTTGTTCTCGTACATCGCATTCGCGGCCAACGCTTTCGTCAGGTATTCGTCCGCGAACTGCCGCCGCATGTCGACGACTTCGCAGGCGATAGCACCCGCAGCAAGGGCTTTCTGCCGAATAGGCTCAAGCCCTTCGTGCTCTTGACCGACGTCGCCGACGACCGCCACCACGTCAAGCCCGTGCTTTTCCTGAAGCCATTTGATGCAACAGGACGTGTCAAGACCGCCGGAATACGCAAGGACGACTTTTTCTTTAGCCATGGTTCTTCCCTTTCTCGATGGCGCCGAGCACGCCGCCCGGCACATGGCAGTGCTCCGCCCTCCGACGAATGGCCGGTGGGTTTGCGGATACAGACTGCTCAGGGAGCCAGACCGCCCGAGATTGCATGTCCTTGCGCAGGCAGGGATGAAGGAAACCAGGATTTGTCCAATTCGACACTTCGCACTGTGCGAAATAGCCTGCAAACGCAACGGTCCTCGAGAGGGCACGCCTCAGGGGCTGGAAACCCTGAGAACAGACGGGACGATACACGTGTCCCTTGGATGGAAAGCGGGGTGCCTACCCCAGACAGGAAAAGACGACGACTATCGTCGTCGCAGGCCGTTCAGCGTCTGCTGGATTTTCTCGGCGTCGTCGGTCGTCTTCGCAGCGATCATGATGGTATTGTCGCCTGCGACCGTGCCAAGAGAGCCGACCACGCCGGCTTTGTCGATGGCGCCCGCCACGCCGGGGGCGCCACCGGGAAACGTCTTCACGACGACCATGTTGCCCGCTAGATACACTTCCTCCACCAGCTCAGAAACCATGCGCTGAAGCCGCATATCTTCTGGCAGCTCATAGTTCCCGGACTCGGATTTGACGAGCCCCATGTCGGTAATATCGCGAGAAATAGTAGCTTGCGTGCAGTCATAGCCTGCGGCCTGAAGCTTCTCGGCCAGCTCACGCTGGGTGCGGACGTTGTTTTCGCGCACGATGCTGCGAATCACGTCGTGTCTCTGCATCCTTTTTCTCATGCGTGAAACCGTCCTTGCGTATCCGATAAAGCTTGCCGCTCTCGCTTCTTTCATACGAAGATTTTTAAGAAACGAGAAATATTATGCAATGGAATAGTAGCGCTGCCCTCTTTCGAGGGCAAGCGCTTTTACAAAAGTCCAGGCAATTTTTCCGCCAAAAGGTCAACCTCGGCCTTCGAGCAGACCAACGGCGGCAAGAACCGAAGCGTGTGCGGGCCCGTGAAATTCAGCAGAAGACCTGCCTCCAAACCGCGCTCGACTACCTGGGAGGCAACGATTCCTTCCGCAAGCTCCGCAGCGACCATAAGGCCAAGGCCGCGCACCTCTACGATGCCTTCAATCTGCGAGAGCCTTTCGCGCAGGTGTGCGCCGACCTCCGTGACGCGCTGGGCGATGCCTTCCTCTTCGATGGCCGCCAGCGTCGCGCTCGCAGCAGCAATGGCCAGGCAGGAGCCGCCGAACGTAGAGCCATGGTCGCCCGGCTCGAACGCGCGCGCTACCGACTCGCGCGCTGCGCACAGGCCCGTCGGGAAGCCGGAAGCGATGCCTTTTGCGATGGACACGATGTCCGGCGTCACGCCGAAATGCTGGAAGGCGAACGGGTAATCGCCGCAGCGGTATATGCCCGTCTGGACTTCGTCGAGCATAAGAAGCGCGCCGTTCTCGTGCGCAAGGCGCTCGGCCGCCTGCAGGAATTCAGGCGTGCAGGGATGAACGCCCGACTCTCCCTGGATAGGCTCGATAAGAATGCCGCAGATGCCGTCCGGATGGTCGGCGAACATCTGCTCGAGCGCCGGGATGTCGTTGATGGGCGTGTGCAGAAAACCGCCGGGCAGCGGACGGAACAGCTCCTGTTTTGCAGGCTGCGCAGTTTCCGCCAACGTGGCAAGCGTGCGACCGTGGAAACTCCGATCGAGCGTCACGATGTTCTGCCCACCGTGGCTGTAGCGCTTGGACCACAGGCGCGCAAGCTTCGTGGCGCATTCGTTCGCTTCGGCGCCAGAGTTGGCATAGAAGCTCTGCCACGGCGTGCGCTCCCCTTCGGGAACAAGCGTGTTCAGCAAGTCGGAAATCTTCTTCGAAAGCTCGGCGCGCCCCTCGATGTAATAGTAGTTGCTCACGTGGATAAGACGCTGCGCCTGTTCGGCGATAGCGCCCGCCACCTTCGGATGGCAATGTCCCAAGCTGTCAGCGCCCACGCCGGCAATGAAGTCAACGTAGGTTTTGCCCTCATCGTCGCGCACTTCCATCCCGCAGCCTTCCACCAGCTTCACCGGCTTGCGCGCGAACGTGTGCATTACATAGGTCGATTCAAGGGATTGGGTCTCTTCCAAAGACATGAGCGGTCCTTTCTCCTTTTCCGTCATCCCCGCACTCGGTAAAGCGGGCGTTGCGAACGGAGTTCGATCCAGCGAAGAGGCCGAGCGGCTCGATTGCTCACTCGGCCTCGGTAGCCTCATTTAATGGTTGCCCACCAAACGCGACGCGAACGCACCGAGCGGATGCGCGTCGAATTCGCAAGCTTCCTCGGTGGAGTGCATCGTGGTGCCGACGCCGCAGTCGGTCAGGAGCTCCAGCAAGAGAGAATGCGGAATCTTGCCGTTGATGATGTGCGCACGGAACACGCCCGCTTCCAAAGCGGCAACGCAAGACGAGAGCTTCGGAATCATGCCCGTTGCAGCCTTGCCCGAGCTTAGCGCTTCCTTCACCTCGTCTAACGTGAGGTTCGAGATCAAGGTGTCCTTGTCCGAGAAGTCTTCGTACAAACCGTCGACATCGGTCAGGAAGATAATCTTGTGAGCGTGCAACGCTGCAGCAATCTGGCCCGCAGCCATGTCGGCGTTGATGTTGTAGTATCCGCCTTCTTCGCCCATCGCCACCGTCGCCACCACGGGAATGTACTCGCTCCTGATCAGGTCGTCGAGATAGTCAGTGTTGATCTTCGTGACCTCTCCCACGTACCCAAGCTCAGGATTCATCTGGTGCGCAATGATGGTGCCTGCGTCAGAGCCGGAAACGCCGACCGCCAGGTTACCGTGCGAATTGATCGCATGGACCAAATCCTGGTTCACCTGGCCGACGAGCACTTCGCGCACAACATTCATGATTTCTTTTGTGGTCACACGCTGACCGTTGCGGAACTCGACGGGCAGGCCGAAATGCTCGAGCTCGGCGTTGATAGCCTTGCCGCCGCCATGAACGATGATCGGGTTCATGCCGATAATCTTCAAGAGAACGATGTCGCTCATGACGTCGCTGCGCAGGGCTTCGTCCTCCATGGCAGAACCGCCGTACTTGATGACGACCGTTTTGCCCGTGATGTTCTTAATCCACGGCAGCGCTTCGAACAGCGTCTGCGCGGTGCGCTCGGGAAGCCTGCTCGGGCGCGTGTCTCGTGCGTACTTCATGTCCTGTAATCTCCGTTGATCGTAACGTACTCGTGCGTGAAATCGCACGTCCAGACCGTGGTCGCTGCACGCCCCTGACCAAGGTCCGCGGCGATGGTGATTTCGGGATCCTCAAAACGCCGAAGCGCCTCGTCCTCGTCGAAGGGGACGGTCAGGCCGTTGCGGCAGACCGGAATGCCCATGATGTCGATGGAAACGTTGCTTGCGTCGAAACGAGCCCCCGACTTCCCAAGAGCCGCCGCAATGCGGCCCCAGTTGCAGTCATGCCCGTAAATGGCAGTCTTCACAAGCGGCGAGTTTGCCACCGTGCGCGCAGCTCGATCCGCGTCGGCATCGTCTGCCGCGCCCGTCACCGTAACGGTCACTAGGCGCGTGGCACCTTCGCCGTCCGTGGCGATCTTGCGCGCAAGCTGCATGCAGACTTCGAGCATGGCAGCCGCGAGCTCTTCGTACGCAGGCGTGCCGAGCTCGATCGGACGAGCTTCGGGCGCTGCCGCACCGCTCGCCATCGCAAAACACGTGTCGTTGGTCGACGTGTCCGAGTCGACGGTGACCTTGTTGAACGACTGGCTCACTGCCGAAAGCAGCGCTTCGTGGAGCGCGCTTGGCGCAACAGGAGCGTCGGTGGTGACGACCGCGATCATGGTAGCCATGTTCGGCATGATCATGCCTGAGCCCTTGCACATGCCGCCCACAGTGAACGTCGCACCGTCGTAGGCAGGATCGGCGCTCTGGTAGCAGACTGCCCACTCCTTCGGCACAGTGTCCGTCGTCATGATGGCGCGCGCCGCTTCCGCACCGCCTGCGGCGTCGATCTTCGCATGAAGCGCCGGCAAGCCTGTCTCGAAAGGCTCTAACGGCAGATGCTGTCCGATAACGCCCGTCGACGCGACAAGCACGTCCTCCGCTGCACAACCGACAGCCTCCGCCGCAATCTCGCATTCGCGGCGCGCGGTGGTCAAGCCCACATCACCCGTGGCAGCGTTTGCGTTGCCCGAGTTCACGACAATGCAGCGAGCCGTCCCCGCGCAGCCTTCGCCCAGGTTCTCCCGCGAGACGATGACAGGCGCAGCGCAGAACACGTTCGTGGTAAACGCGCCTGCCGCAGAGCACACTTCGTCGGCCTCGACCAACGCAAGGTCAAGTCGGTCGGGCGTTTTCTTGCGAAAACCAGCATGGATGCCCCCGGCCTTGAAGCCAGCTGCACTCGTGACGCCGCCGCCCTCGAGCGGAGAGAGTTCGAATGCCGATGCGTTCATTTCGCCTCCTTTACCCCATGTCCACATCCTGACAGACCGCCAGGACCCTATTGCCTGCGAAACCACCGTGCACAGCGCGCGGCGGTATCTTTCCAAAATGCCTTACACCGGAAGCGCGACCGGCGGAAGACCGCACGTCTCCCCAAAGCCGTACACGAGATTGGCGCACTGAATCGCCTGCCCTGCCGCGCCTTTGCACAAGTTGTCGATAGCAGAGATCGCGATGAGCGTTCCGGACGCTTCGTGCAAAGCAAGGCCGATGTGGCACGCGTTCGTTCCTTCGACCGAAGCCGTACGCGGCAGGCTGCCGGCCGGAAGCACGCTCACGAACGGGCAGTCCGCATAGAACGCTTCGTAATGCGCGACGACCTCTTCCAGGGAGATGCTGCGCGCCTCCTGCGACAGCGGCATGCTCACCGTTGAAAGAAGACCGCGGTTGATGGGAGCGAGGTGAGGCGTGAAGACCAGTCGGTCCTTCAAGCCCAGAATCTGTTCGATTTCGGGAGTATGGCGATGCCTGCCCACGCCATAGGCTTCGAAGTTGTCGGACGCACTGCAGAAATGGGTGCGCTGCGTCGCGCGCTTGCCCGCGCCCGTCACGCCCGAAATGGCGTCTACGATGACCGTGCCGTCAACCCAGCCTGCGCGTACGGCAGGAGCCGCGCCAAGGGACGTGGCAGTCGGATAGCAGCCTGCACACGCCACGAGCACCGGTTTGCCCGCTGCCGCATCGGCCGCAATACGCGCAAGCCCTTCCGGGAAAAGCTCCGGCAGGCCAAAAGCGCGCGTCTTCAGCAGTTCGGGAGAAGTATGCTCCGCGTTGTACCACGCTTCGTAGACTTCGACGCTGTCCAGCCGGTAGTCGGCCGAAAGGTCGAAGACGGAAACGCCCGCTTCCAAAAGCGCAGGCGCCTGCGCCATGGCCGCCGTATGGGGAACGGCCATGAACACCGCATCGCATTCTTTAAGCGCCGGGTTGTCGTGGCGCGTGAACGCAAGGTCGCATGCCCCGACGAACGAGGGGTAGACTGCCGTAAGCGGCTGCCCTTCGTCTGCGTTCGATGTGATGACGGTCAGTTCGAACTCAGGGTGCGCAAGCAACAGGCGAATCAGTTCCGCCCCTGCGTAGCCCGCAGCCCCTACTACGCCCGCTTTGAGTGCCATGCTTATCCCCTTTCGCGCGGTCAACAATGCGCACGGCAGAATTGTGCAAGTGCACAATTTTTTTTCGCGTGCAAGCATACTCTCTTTTAACCGCATTCTTGCGTTAATTTGCCAAGAAAATGCAATTTGGGCAGAGATGGCTTCCGGAACGGCGTCTTTGGCATGGATGCCGACGCTCCGTTCTTTAGCAGTTTGGGGTGTGATGGTAGGTGGGGACGGCGTCTTCGAGCACGGCGATAGCCTGCTCGTCGCTCATCTCGATGCATTCCTCAAGCTCATCGAGCTTTCGCGCAACCTCTTCGTAGCTTATCTCCTGGCCTGTCGACACCATGATGGAAGAATTGTCCGTAGGAAGCGTGCTCTCTTCGTCCATGAGCAGCTCCTCGTACATCTTCTCGCCTTCGCGCAATCCAGTGAACGCGATCTGGATATCCACGTCGGGCGTCAGTCCCGAAAGCTGGATAAGGCTGCGCGCAAGGTCGACGATCTTCACCGGATCGCCCATGTCGAGAATGAAGATCTCTCCCCCTTCGGCCATGCCTCCTGCCTGAATGACCAGGCGAGACGCCTCGGGTATGGTCATGAAGTAACGTTCGATGTCCGGATGCGTGACCGTCACGGGGCCGCCTTCGGCAATCTGGCGTTTGAACACGGGAATGACGCTGCCGTTGCTGCCGAGCACGTTGCCGAAACGAACGGCAGAAAACACCGTCTTGGACGTGCGTGCGTAATACTGCATGATCATTTCGCCCATGCGTTTAGTAGCGCCCATGACGGAAGTAGGATTGACCGCTTTATCGGTGGAGATGAAGATGAAACGCTTCACCCCGTGCTCGTCCGCCGCCCGAACAGTGTTGAGCGTGCCGAAGACATTGTTCTGCACGGCTTCGCGCGGACAGCGCTCCATGAGCGGGACGTGCTTGTGCGCCGCCGCATGGAAGACTACGCCCGGCTGGTATTTCTCGAATATTTCCTCGATGCGCGCCTTATCGCACACGTTACCGATCTCCACCACCACGTCGATGTCGTCATACGCGGCCGAAAGATCGCGACGCAACAGGTAAGCGTCGTTTTCGTACATGTCGAAGATGACGATGCGCTTCGGCGCCACCGTGCAGAGCTGGCGGCACAACTCCGAACCGATAGATCCACCACCGCCGGTCACGAGCACGGTTTCGCCCGCAATGTAACTGGAGACCGCACGGGTATTGAGGATGATCTCCTCGCGGCCTAGAAGGTCGGCAACATCGACGTCACGCAAGCTTACGTCGTCAAGCTCGTCGGTCCGCAGCTCGCGCACGTTCGGAAGCGTGCGCAGGCGACAATCCGTCTGCGTGCAAATGCCGTAGATGCGCCGACGCTCCTCGAGCGTGGCAGAGGGAATGGCGACGACAATCTGCTCGATGTCGTACTTGTCCACCAAATCCAAGATGTCTTCGCTTCCGCCGACGACCTTCACGCCATGGATGCGCAGGCCGCGTTTCGCGGGGTCGTCATCAGTGGCAACGATAGGGATGCCCGGCATGAGCGGGTCTTTCGACGCCATGCGATCGATAGTGAGCGACCCCGTTTCGCCTGCTCCCACCACCAGCGTGCGCGGACGGTCAGAAGACTTCGCGCCCGAAGCGAGCACACGCTTTTTCTGCCGCATGACGCGGTAGACCATGCGCACGCCGCCGCAGAAAAAGATGAGCAGGAAAAACGAGACGAAGAACACGCGAATGGGCAGGCGAACGTCGATGACCCAGAGGAACACGGCACCGCCGAACGTGGACAAGCCCAAAGACAGCACGATCTGGATGGCCTCGTCAACCGAAGCGTATTCCCATAAGTTGTTGTAAAGGCGGCTTATGCCGAGCACGGCGATGTTGATGAACGCAAGGATGCCCAAGATGAAGTAGATCTCGTTGTTGAAGAACACCTCGCCCCGAACGTCGGTCAAGACCGACGCCAGCCAGTACGCCGCGTACGTGGCGGCGATATCGAGAAACAGCAGGAGCGCCGTTCTCCTCGTGATATGGAGTTCCATCTAGATCCGTCTTCTTCCCAGTTCTGCGCACAGCATCCGGCCGCCGCAAGGGCCCTCGCGCACCACGTATGCACGGCTTTGTTGCGCAACAAAACACAAACAGTCGTTGCTCCGAACTGCCATTGTACAAGAATGGTCTATTATGGTGCGCGAAAGTAACCGGGAGGAAGGCTCACTCCATGAATTACGCAGCCAAGGGCTGCCCCGCTCGCTCTGAAGCAGACGCCCAGCCTGCACGCGAGCAGAACATCGCAGCCATCATTGCTTATTTCGAAAGCGGCATCAAAGATTCCTGCGAGAATGTGGGCATCGAGCTGGAGCACACTATCGTGCGCGGAGAGGACAAAACGCCTGTTTCGTACAGCGACGAACACGGCGTGCACTGGATTCTCTCGCAGCTGCAGGAAGACTACCCCACGCCCCTCATGGACGGGAGCGACCTTATTGGCGTCGTACGCCCTTGGGAGGCCATCACCATCGAGCCCGCCGCTCAGCTGGAAATCTCTGCCGGGCCGTTCAACGACATGCCGACGGCGTACACGGCTCTGGACACGTTCGAGCGCAAGCTTGAGGGCATCCTCCGTCCGCAAGGCATGCAGGCGCTTTTGCTGGGATACCACCCTACCGCGAAGGCCCTCGACCTCGAGCTCATTCCGAAGCGACGCTACCGCTTCATGAACGACTATTTCGAAAAAATCGGGCCTTTCGGCCAGCGCATGATGCGCGGGTCGTGCTCGACGCAAGTCTCTATCGACTACGACTCGACCGACGACTGCCTGCGCAAAATGCGTCTTGCAAGCGCGCTTGTGCCGCTGCTCTCGTTCGTCTCAGACAATGCGCCTGCATTCGAAGGACGCCCCCGCGAGCACTATCTGGTGCGCACGGAGATCTGGAACGAATGCGACCCCGACCGCTGTCGCCTGGTGCCTGGCGTGCTTGACCCTGATTTCAACCTCCGCCGCTACGCCGCGTACATCCTGGATACGCCCGCCATCCTTGTACCGGATGCAAGCGAGCGTTGGCGCGCCACTTCTCAGACGTTCGGCGAGGTCTACGCCGAGACGCCCATGACGCGCGCGGACGTCGAGCATGCGCTGTCCATGTTCTTCAACGACGTGCGCCTGAAAACCTACGTCGAGATTCGCCCTGCGGACGCAATGCCCGTACCGTACGCGGTCGCGTACGCTTCTCTCGTCAAGGGACTTTTCTACGACGAAGACAACGTGGAGCGTTGGCTGAGCAGGTTTGCGGCTGTAACAAATGCAGACGTCGTTCGCGCGAAGGCCGACCTTATGGAGCACGGCTGGGATGCAAAGGTGTACGGCACAGAGATAGGCACGCTGTTGGACGACCTCATCGCCGATGCCCGCAAAGGCCTTCCAGAAACAGACCGTTCTTATCTGGAGCCGTTGGCGAAGTTGGCAGCGAGCCGCATTACGCTGGCGGAGATTGCCGCCCGAACAGCATAAGCGCACGCAGCAACACGAAAAACGCCATGCACGAAGACAATGAGCGAAAAAGCTTTCAAGGCGTCTTGCAGGCGAGAAATCAAGCTCCCGCGCACCTTGATGCCGAGAGCTTGATTCCCCCGGCATCAAGCCATGGCGCCGTGCACGATACGCCAGACAACGCCGGGAAGCTCGTGCGCATAACCTACCGCGTAGTTTTCGACGACGGCACGGTCCTTCTGGACCAGCCTGATCCCGTAGAGCTTCCTTGCGATGCGCGTTTGATGCCACCTGCGCTTTTCGCGTGCGCACGCACGCTTGCGGTCGGCGAGACGAATACTGCGCACGTTGGTGCCGACGAAGCATACGAAGAGCGTTCGCCCGAGCGCATCTTGCGTATCGAACGTCGCAAGCTGCCAGCCGAATGCGTCTTCGAGAAAGGCGCCGTGATGCATCTGGAAGGTCCTGACGGCAACGTCCATCCTGCGCGCGTTATCGCCGTTGAGGGCGACTCGGTCACCTTCGATCTCAACCACGACGCCGTCTGCCGGTCATTCTCCGTGGAAATGACCTTGCACGGAATCGCCGACCTGCCCGTCCGCTAGCGGAGGGGACAACAGCCCACTGGGCTGCCCGTCCCCTCGCGGGGTTCGACCCCTGCGAAATGGCAAAAGCGGAATACCGAGTCCTGCCCCAAGCCAGGCAGCACCGACTCTTGTGAAAGCCCCCCAGAATCCGAGAAGTGAGCGCTCTAGTGCAAAGCCTGCTATGGAGCGCTCCGGATTAACTCGTTTTTTGTCCCGCAGGTCGCCGAAAAGACAGCGAGAAGCCCTGCGGTGCCGAAGATTGCCTTGAAGCGGGGGCGCGGCTGGCCTGAGGGCCGCCGCGCTCCCGCTGAACGGCAAGGTTCGGTGCCGCAGGGCTTCGCAGCGGCAGCAAAAACGCCTGCCGAAAGGCAGGCGTTGAATTAATGGTGGAGCATAGGGGGGTCGACGATCCGCTCCCTCCGGTCGCGTCTCGGTACGTCGGGCTCCGCCCTCCTCGGACGACAGCCCACTGGGCTGTCGTCCCCTCGCGGGGTTCGACCCCTGCGGGGTATACGAAAACGGCCACCAACTTTCGTTGGCGGCCGTGTCATTAATGGTGGAGCATAGGGGGGTCGAACCCCTGACCTCATGACTGCCAGTCATGCGCTCTCCCAACTGAGCTAATGCCCCGAAATGGGTTTGTCTTGGCGCTTTCCGCTCTCCCGGAGCGCTTCGACGAGTGAATATATTACTTCATTTCAAACCCTTGTAAAGAGGGAATTTTGACTTTTTTCAAAACGCCCTGTCGCAGAAAGCGGATTCAGAGGACTACAGCCCCATCTCCGCCTTGAGCTTTTCCAGCTCAGCATCGACGGATGCGCTGCTACCTGCGTTCGCATACTTCTCTTCGAGGGCTGCAACCGGATCGGACGGCGCAGCGTTCAGCTCGGCTTCCGCGTTCGCGCGGTCGAGCATCGCGTCGGCCTTGGCCTCCATGCGGTCGAATGCGCTCATGGCACCCTCCGCCTTACCGGCGGCAGAAGTCATGTCGTTGACCTTCTCCTGCGTCTTCGCAACGGCGACCTTCGCCTTGATGGCCTCGCGGCGACCCTTGAGCTCCTCGATGTCGCTCACCAGCTTGTCATGCATCTGGCGCATCTTGTCCGCGTTCGCCTTCGCGGCAGCGTAGGACTCCTGCAGGCTCTGGCCCTTAGCTTCAAGCTGTTGCTTCTTCGCCAGGAACGTGCGCGCATCGCCTTCGTTGCCCGCCTGCAGAGCCGTGCGAGCAAGATTCGCGTACTTCTCCACCTCGGCAGTGTTCTCGTCCACCAGGCGCTTGGTGCGCGTCTCCTCCGCCATGACGCCGGCGGTCTCCTGCTTGACCTCCGCCAGGCTTTCGGTCATGTCAATCAGGTGCTGGTCGATCATCTTCGCCGGATCCTCTGCCTTGTCCAGCAGGTCGTTGATGTTCGCCTTCACGATGGTGGCAAAGCGATCAAGAATGCTCATGTAGATTCCTTTCAGTCGTTCTTCCCGGACTGCTGCCCGTTTGCGTACTTCTTTTCAAGCTCGTCTAGAGCCTGGTCACCGAATGTCTCCAGCGGAGCCGAGGCGGGCGCGTTTTCGCCGCCTGTAGCCGACGTCTTCTGTGCAGCGTACTTTTCTGCCAAGTCTTCGACAGCGCCGTCCTCGAACTTTTCAAGCGGCGTGCTGAGAATCTCCTGCTGACGTCGCTGCTCTTCCGCTTTCGCCTTCGAGCGATGCCGCACGATGACAATCACGCCACCGACCACGACGATGACCGCTATGCATACCGCCACCGGCACGACAGGAGACGGCGTGACCTCCATAATGCGATCCGCCGTGCTCGCGTACGTTTCCGAGAACAGCTCTTCTTCGGACAGCGAAGTGTCGTAATAGTACCGGTCGAGGTACTGCGAAAGAATCGTGATTGCCTCGTCGTCGAGCACGCTTTCCGCCTGGGCGCCTATCCAGTAACCACATGCATATGACCCGGCGTTATTGTCGCAGAACACCAAGAGGAAGTGGCCTTCGTCAGCGAACAGTTGACCGTAAAGCTCTTGCGCGTACGTGCTCAACTCCTGCGTGGACGAAGTCGCCCCGTTGGGAAGGATGTAAAGGAACGGCTGCACGCCCGTCTTCTCGTAAAAATGGCGCATGCCCGCTTCGAGCGTCGAAGGGCTGGAAATCCAGCCTCCGTCGTCCGTGTAGTATGCCGTCTCTTGGACCGCTCCTGCAGGAAGCGCCTCGCGCTGCACGGTGGACGCCTCCACGCCAGAGCCGCTGCAAGAAGAGCCGCCAAACACCACGAGCACGATCACCAGAACGATTGCCACGATAAGGGCAATAGAGCAGCCGGACATGCCGCGAGACCCATTGCTCCCTGGCTGGTTCGGCCCACCAGGCTGCTGAGGACCCTGCGGCGGCATGCTGCCCCCACCACGACGCCCGCCCAGCAGACTGCCGATAATCACGCCGTTCAAGAAACCGCCTCCTCCGAAGCCGCCTGAGTAGCCGCCGCCCATCGGATAGCCGCCCCCAAGGGAGTGACCGCGAAAGCCTCCCCCTCCGAAAGAGCGACCGCCGCCCCCGGAAAAGCCGCCGCCACGTCCACCGCCGGAAAAGCCACCGCCGAAGCCGCCGCCCCCTCCGAAGCCGCCTCCTCCTCCGAACGACCTGCCCATTGAATATCCTTTCTGTCCGCTTTGCGCCGACCGGTATCCACACGGCGCCATTCTATTATGCAGCAATCAGCGGCTTCCTTACGGCCTGCTGCCCCCAGTCAAAAAAACGTCACTCGACACACGAGGCGCCGCGCAAAGCCGCTCGTACGCGCACCGCGCACTTCGCAGACGGGCCTTCGGACGACCGCTGCCGTCCGAAGGCCCGTTCGAAACACTTATACAGTTGTTCAGGAGCGCCAGACTCTCGAAGGAAATGCCCCCTTCGGCATATCCCCTCATGCTATTCGGCGGCAGAAGCTTCTTCGTCCAGCTCGTCGATCTTCGCGATAACCGCATCCAGCGCGCCCTTCACGTCGTAATCCTCGACGCGGCCAAGGTCGCACAAGTGAGCGAACTCAGAATCGATAGGCAGCGTGGAGTACGCGGGGATCTCGTAGTGCTTGGCGACTTCTTCGCCCTGCGGCTGGCCGAAGATGTAATGCTTCTTGCCGCATTCGTCGCAGGTGTAGTAAGCCATGTTTTCGACGAGGCCGAGAATGGCGACGTCCATCTGCTGTGCCAGGTGGACGGCTTTGCCGACGATCATGGCAACAAGCTCCTGAGGAGCGGAAACGGTCACGATACCGTCCACCGGCAGGCTCTGGAACACGGTCAGCAGTACGTCCGAAGTTCCCGGAGGCATGTCGACGAACAGATAGTCGAGATCTCCCCAGTTCACTTCGTTGAAGAACTGGCGAACAGCATTGGAAACGACCGGACCACGCCAGGCAACGGGCATGTCGTCTTCCGGCAGCATGAGGTTCGTGGAAACCATTTTGATGCCCGACGGGGTCTGTGCGGGCAGGATGCCGTCTTTGTCCGCAGTGAGCGGGTTGCTCACGCCGAAAGCCTTCGGGATGGACGGGCCGGTAACGTCAGCATCCAGGATGCCGGCCTTCTTGCCGCGCTTTTGCATTTCAGAAGCAAGGAGCGAGGTCACCAGGGATTTGCCCACGCCGCCTTTGCCGGACACGACGCCGATCACGTGTTTGATGGAGGAGCGGGAGTTCGGCGCAAGCACGCTGCTTTGCGGAGCAGTGCGCTCGCCGCAGCCTTCGACACCGCAGCTCGAGCAGGAGTGCGAGCATTCAGCCATGACAGCCTTCTTTCTTCTCGTCTTGGGAGGGGTTATCCTTTCTCGCAAATGGTAGCACACCCCTCACATCCTGATAGGGCTTTTTCGCACTCGTTGCCAGAGAGTGCCAACCCTCTTTGTGCACCACGACACCGCCCTCTCCGCGCAAAACAGCCGCTTGCTTGCCCTTGCCCGCATGCGCCCGATGGCGCTGCCTGCCTAGACGCAAAAGGCCTACCCTACCACACCGACCTTTTGCGCCCAATGCCCGGAAGAGACGATGCGCGCAGGATGAGAGCGGCGATGCCTCCCTCCCGCTATACTGTTCAAGCCGAGCCGCATCGCACAGGCCGATGGAAACCCCTGACCGAAAGGATTTTATGCTCTTTTCCGACATCACCCTCATTGACGAGAACTTCGCTTCGCAAGAGCACCAGTGGATCGGCACCATCGATGGCCGCATTGCCTACGTAGGCGACACTGCGCCCGAAGACCCCGCTCGTTTCGGCGAGGTCTATCCTGGGCACGACCGCGTGCTCATGCCCGGCCTGTACAATGCGCACAGCCATGCCCCTATGACGCTCCTGCGCGGCTACGCCGAAAACCTGCCCTTGCAGACCTGGCTGTTCGAACGCATCTTCCCCTTCGAAGCGAAGATGACCGCAGAGGACTGCTACTGGGCAACGAAGCTCGCCTGTGCCGAAATGCTGCGATACGGCACCGTGTCTTTTTCGGACATGTACTATCATTCGCGCGACTGCGTGCGCGCCGTGCGCGAAGCGGGCATGAAATGCAACATGAGCGACACGCTTATCGCGCCGCAAGAGAAATCCTATGACGAGTATCCGCTTGCAGCCGCCAACCGCGCGTACCTGGAAGAGCTGCAAGGCGCCGACGACGGGCGCATCCTCATAGACTTTAACGTGCACGCCGAGTACACCACCAACCCCCTTTCCGTACGCACGCTGGCTAAAGCTGCCAAAGAGGCAGGGGTGCGCGTCCAAGTACACGTGTCGGAAACGCACAGCGAGCACGAAGAATGCAAAGAACGTCACGGGGGCCTCACCCCCGTGCAATACTTCGACAGCCTAGGGCTGTTCGACGTGCCCGTGACGGCAGCCCATTGCGTATGGATCGAGGGCGAGGACTTCGACATCTTGGCAGACCGCAGCGCAACCGTCGCGGCAAATCCGGTGTCGAACATGAAGCTTGCAAGCGGATTCGCGCCCATCCCGCGCATGCTTGAGCGCGGCATCAACGTGGCGCTCGGCACGGACGGCTGCGCATCGAACAACAATCTCGACATGTTCCAGGACCTCTACGTGCTTGCGCTCGTCTGCAAGGGCGCTGCAAGCGACCCAACGCTTATATCGCCTTCTCAGGCATTGCGCATTGCCACGCGCAATGGCGCACTGTCGCAAGGGCGCGAGGACTGCGGCCTTGTGCGCGAAGGCATGCGCGCCGATTTGGTGGTGCTTGACGCGAGCGGCCCTTCGTGGCATCCGACAGGAGACGCCGCTTCACACGCCGTGTACGCAGGCCATGGTGCCGACGTCGTGCTCACCATGGTGGACGGGCGCGTACTCTACCGCGACGGCAACTGGACGACCGTCGACGTGGAAGAAGCGAAAGCGCACGTCGAAGCTGCCAAGCAGCGCATTCTGCAAGATCTGTAGAAAGAAACGCCGTGAAGAAGAGGGGCCGAATGCGCGTGCGCGCGCTCGGCTCGTGCCTGTCGCTTTCCTTGTGCCAGCCCATGGCGTGCGCGTGCGTGCCTCGGCGCTTGCCCTCAAGGCCAAGATTGCGGAGATAGGGCCCTTTCGTGGTCATTTTTTCCGATAAAGACGCTGCTTTTTAGCCTGCAAGGAACTTTTGCCCTGTTTCCCTGCCCTCAACACAGGGAAACAGGGCAAAAAATGACGATAGAGACGCTCAACCGCAAAAGCGAGCGTCTCTATCGACAATAATGACCACAGATGTGCCTGCGCGCAGCGCAAACGAAAAAGAAGGCTCAGAACGCAGCATCTGGGATGCGTTCGGAGCCTTTATTGCACCTTTCACGTTCTTCGCAAAGAACATCCGAAGAAGGGAGGCAGGCTGGGTAATCACCGAAACAGCGTTCTCGAAGGCTGCGAGAGTCTCGCCTGACTTCGTGCTCTTAAAGATTTCGTGCCCTAAAGAATCTCCACCAGCTCGATTTCGAACGTGAGATCTTTGCCCGCAAGCTCATGGTTCATGTCGAACGTCACCATGCCATCAGAAATATCGCGCACAAGCACCGGGAACGGCTGACCGCCCGGACCCTGCATGTAGACCGTCTGACCGACCGGCAGCGCCTCTCCGTTCGGAATCTGGTCGACCGGAACCTTCTGGAGCAGGTCTTCGCGGTATTCGCCATAGGCATCCGCCGCAGGGATGACGACGGTCTTTTTCTCGCCGAGCTCCATGTCCTTCACGGCAGCGTCGAATCCCGGAATCATCTGGCCAGCCATGCACGTGAACTCAAGCGGCTCGCCACGGTCGAGGGAAGAATCGAACTTCGTGCCGTCTGCCAGCGTTCCCGTGTAGTGAACCCTGACCTTTTTTCCTTCGTTGCTCATTTCCGTGAGCTCCTTTCTAGCGCGCGGCCACAATGGCCGCCCGGGACATTGAACGCTCCGTTCTCCATCCCGGCGCCGAGCATGCCCGGCGGTTCGTCTTGTGGCACTAAGTCTAGCCGAAGTCCGCGGTTTCGTCGCGCATGACGCCACAACCCTGCACGCTCACCGAACAGAATGCCCGAATAAAGTGCCCTGCAACAAAAGGATGCCGAAGCCAGGGCCGAACAGAAACCGCCCTCAGGCCCAAAGCGCATACGTGCTTTGGGCTTTTTCACACAGCCTGCGCAGCCTTTACGCCAAGCCTGCCCGCTCAGCAGCAAGGTACCCTTCGTCCACCGCGCGACCTTCGCCGTCCGCAGCCGCAGTCGCCAACGCATCGCAACGCTCGTTCTCCGGATGGCCCGCGTGGCCTTTCACCCACACGAACGTCACCTCATGGGGTTCTTTCGCCTTGAGCAGCCGCTGCCACAGATCGACGTTCTTGACCGGATCACCCTTTGCGTTCTTCCAGCCGCGCTTGAGCCATCCGCGAACCCAGTGCTGATTGAACGCGTTGCACAGATACTGGGAGTCGGAGTACAGCGTGACCGTGCACGGATGTTTCAGGACTTCAAGACCCTTGATGGCGCCAAGCAACTCCATGCGGTTATTCGTGGTGCGCTCGAATCCTTTTGAAAGCTCTTTTTCATGCAGGCGGCCATTGCGATCGACGAACTGGAGAACGGTGCCGTACCCGCCCGGTCCTGGATTTCCGCGCGAAGACCCGTCTGAGTATATAGTGACTTCCATCTTGCCCTTTCTTTTCGAGGGAACGTTGGCAAGTGTAGAGCATCAACGGCCCTGCACGCTCCGCTTTGAGGGACCGTACGAAAAAAGCGAGGCCGGATACATCCGACCTCGCCTGTTGAAAAACACCGAGTTGAACCTTGCAGAGCCGCTTTCGGCAGAGTGCAAAGCTGGGATGGCGCGAAAGAAACGACGCTTCATGCCCGCCTTGACTCGAACCCCCGCCGAAAGGGCGGGAAGTCTCGTGCGAACAGCTCAGCGCACAAAATGCCGAACGCGCTTCCCTAGTTGTTGCCGCGCATGGTCTGGCCGCCGTTGTCGTGGCACTGTCCGCACGTGTTTACCTGGGCAGCATGGCCCTTGTGGCATTCGTTGCAGTTCATCTGCCCATGCGGGCTCTTGTGCGGGTTGTAGTCTCCCAAATCGGCCGTCAGCTCGGCGAGCGCGTCGTAGGAACCGCCGTGGCAGGACAGGCATTTCTCATTGTCGACGTAGTAGCGGTCGGCAAGACCCAGGTTGTCGGTCTCGCCGCGCAACTGCGAACCAAGCTCCGCGACCTGCGTCTCCAGGTCAGCCTCGTGGCAGTCGAGGCACGTCGTGCCCTCGTTTTGCGCATGCCAGCTGGCTTGCCCGGCACCGCCCGACGCATCAACGCCGTTGTAGTTGTCCAGATGCTCGCCCATGCTGTCATGGCACATGGTGCCGCAGAACCCCGGCGTGTTGTGCCATGCGTAGAAGCCGATGCCAGCGGCAAGAAGCACCACCACGACGACACCGAGCACGATCTGCCAGCGCTTTACGCGCTTCTTCGACGCGCCCTCAGGCGCACGGGCGACGTTCTGCGCGTCCTTCTTCTCTTCGCTCATCTGCTACACCCCCTGCGCCGCGTTCTGACCGGACACGTAACCGAACGTCACGCAGCGGCCGACGGACGGTCCGAAAATATGGCGCGGATAATTGCCCGAGAAGAAGCCGCCCGACGCGCCGCCAGCGGCATACAGGCCCTCGATGACATTGTTGTCGTAGTCGAGCACATGGCAGTTGTAGTCCACCACCAGGCCGGAAACCGTCGCCAAGATGGACGACTGGTGCTTGATGGCGTAGTATTTTTCGCCTTCGATCTTGGTTGCCTTCTCCATGGGACGGTTGAAATCCTCGTCCTTTTTGGCATCGCAGAAGCCGTTAAAACGCTCCACGGTCTCCTTCAGGGTGTCCGCCGGAACCTCCATCATGGACGCCAGCTCATCGAGGCTCGTCGCTTCGAACGCCCACCCTTTGTCGATGAACGGCTGAAGCTTTTCTCGGATAGTAGCTGCATTGGCGCCCATCTGCGTGGTGCTGGCAACGCGCCACGTGCTCTCGCCGTAGTGGCGCTGCGCGGTGATAGCGTTGCTGCGCGCCTGGAACGGAAGGCCTTCGCTTGCAAAGCGGCGACCCTGCTCGTTGACCATGATGCCGCTCGAAACAAGGCTCGTGATGCCCAGATTGCTGCTGTAGAACGACTCGGGGCTACCGAAGTCGAAGTTCATGATGGCCGCCGGCAGCGGATCCATCTGTCCGCCGACCGCCAGGCCCATGAGCTGGCCGTCGCCCGTGGTGCCCAAGGTCGGAACCCAGGATGCGCAATGCGCGATGTCCTCGGCACGGCACCAAGCCTTCAGCATAGCCGGGTTGTTGTCGAAGCCGCCCGTTGCCAGGATGACGCCCTTGGAAGCATTGATGCGGAAGTAGCCGTCAGCGTCTTTCGCGATACACCCGGTAACGCGGCCTTCGTCGCTGCGAACAAGCTGCACCGCAGGCGTGTTGTAGCGCAAATCAGCGTTCGCGCGCTTGCTGAGCGTGTTTGCCAGGTCCTTCACGATGTAAATGCCCATGCCGCCCGCGTTCTTCGTGGTCGTTTCGCTCCACTGCGGGCTGCGGAAGGAAATCTCAGTCTGCGGCACGTCGAAGTTGTGCGCGTTCGGCGATCCCGCCTTGAAGAACGTCTCGATCTGGCCTTCGCCCTCGTCGAACTTCTCCTGCAACCAGTCGGCCGCCTCGGGCGAACGCTCGCCCCACAGCTTAATGGGATCGATCGGCACACGGTAGTAGGCAGCATGGCGCATGCGGTCCATCATTTCCGCCTTGTCGATGACGTTGCCCGCCTCGTCCATCTTCTTGCCGCCCGTAACGCCCATGCCCTCAAAGATGCCACGGCCCACGTCCATCTTCTCGATGCACATGACCTTTGTCGTGCCGTCGTCAGACGCCGAAAGAGCAGCCACCGAGCCTGTCAGGCCGCAGCCGATAACGAGGACGTCCGTCTCTTCGGTGCGCACGATTTCCGTCTCGGGAATGTCGCGCAGCTCGAAAGCGACCGGACCCTGGCGAACGATGTCGCTTTCGACATCGAGCACCGGGATGCTGCGCGTCTTGACCGGGAAAGCATCAGTGTAGATGGTTTCGCTGAAGTCGCCACAGCCACCACGCGTCTCGTAGGCAAGGCCGCTTTCCGCAGCGGCGGTCGAGCAGCCAGAAAGGCCGAAAGCCCCTGCAGCGGCCGCAGCGCCAAGCAAGCTCACGCCCGCCGCGCGCACGAACCCACGGCGGCTCAACGCTCCCTTCGTCTCCTTTCCCACTTTTCCTCCTTAGAACTATCCCCCTTGGACGGCACCGCCGTCCTTCCTTGTTTATTCCGTACACTGTACGGAATAACACAGAGGATGTTAGACATTTTTGCAGCAACTTTCAAGAATGTTTGAAGCCTTCGAACTCGCGCTACAATTTAAAAAGTTGCGGAGATGCCGACGGCACCTCTCTTGCAGCCTCTCCAAAGCACTTCAAGGAGACTTGCGTTTCGTGAAAAGCCAGCAACACAGCTCAATCGACAAAGCCCCCGCACGCCACAGCCCGAAGCGCGGCGTCGCCCCCTCTTTCACCAAAGAGCAGGTCGTGGACGCCGCTTTCCGCCTCATCGACGTGCACGGCTACGAACGGTTCTCCATGCGCGCGCTCGCTGCAGAAATGGGCATGTCGCCCATGAGCCTGTACACGTACACGAAGTCGAAAGACCAGCTGCTCTTCGGCGTGCTGGAGAAAATGCGCGCCGGCATTGACAACCGCCCTGTTCCGGGCGAGCGCTGGGAAGATACGCTGCACCGCATCTGCGGGTCAATCCGCGAGAATTCGATCGCGCATCCGCATCTGCGGCTCATGCAGATTCACGAACAGGTCAAATGGCCGCAACGGCACAATAAGCGCATCTACCTGCTGCACGCCGACCAAGGCATGCCCGAAGACGCTTACGAGCTGCTCTACGACACCCTTCAAGCCTATCTGCAAGGCGCCATCAATGCCGAAGTCTTCCGTATGGTTGCGCAGGAGCACAAAACCGACGACCCCGACGAGCATGGAGCATGGACCCGCCTTTACGAAGAAGCGAACGGTGAAGCGAATTTCCATCGTGGACTGGATGTGGTCATCGCCGGAATAAAGGCAATCCTCGGACCTGAAAACTGCAACTGGCGCACACCGGACGACCCTGCCGACTGGACATGGGCCGAATAACCGCACGAAGCCCAGTCTTCGCGCAGAAAAACAAACAGCGCCCTGCCGACAGGACGCCGCATGGAAGGACCTCGCTTTCGCGAGGTCCTTCTCAAAGTATTCTGTTGTATCGCCCGAAGTCCATTCGGGCATGCAGTACCCGGCTTACGCCTCGGGCTTGTAGGAAGCGTAGAAGGTGGCGTCTTCAAAGACGTCTTCGATGCACTTGCCGTCAGCCAGGAAAGGAAGCCTCAGGAACTCGGAAAGCACCGGGACGAGCTCGCTGCAGTCCACGTAATGGTCCTTTTCGTTGAACTTCGTGGTGTCCTGAGCGCGCCAGTAAATGTCATTGGCGTCGGTCAGGTAGTACAGGTCCTCGCCATACTGCATGTACACGGAATGGTTCGCGTGCAGGTAGGTGGGGAACTCGTCGTATCCGATCTCGAGAACCTCTTCAGATTTCATTCCCATAGTCGGACCCCTTTCACTGGGCGGCAGATAATAACGATGGCTTCATGATACCAGCTTTGACGTGGATTTTACGCCGTGCCGGAAAAGAACTCTCCCGCCAATCGTGCACTTTCCGCCGCGTCCTTGGCGTAGTAGTCCGCCCCCACCATGCGCGCGTATTCCGGAGTGAGCACCGCACCGCCCACGAACACCGTGACGTCCGGCACTTCCTGGCGCAACAGCGCGATGGTCTCTTCCATGCCGCGCACGGTGGTGGTCATGAGCGCGGAAAGCCCCACCAGCTTGATGTCGCGCTCGCGCACCGTGTCGACCACTTTCTGCGGGTCGACATCCCGCCCAAGGTCGACCACTTCGTAGCCGTAGTTTTCCAGCAGCATCTTCACGATGTTCTTGCCGATATCGTGGATGTCGCCTTTGACCGTAGCGAGCGCGACCGTGCCTTTGTCCGCAACGGCAGCGCCTGACGTGGACGCATGCTTCACGACGTCGAACCCGACTTTCACCGCTTCGGCCGATGACATGAGCTGCGGCAGGAAGAACGCTCCTGATTCGAATTTCGCGCCCACCTCGTCAAGCACGGGGATAAACACTTCGTTGATGACCGAAAGCGGCTCACGTTGCGAAAGCAGCTCTTCAGTGAGCACCGTCATATCAGCCTTGCGTCCGGTCAGGATGGCATGGCGCGCTCGCGCTTCCGCAGAACGGTCGTCTTCTTCCGCGCCTTTCGCGTCGTCGACCGCAGCGGACGCCCCGCTATCGCGCGCAGTCACGCCCTGCGACCCACCTGTCGCGGAAACGCCTGCTGCGCCCGCTTTGTACGGGTCGTTCCAGACTGCGTACGCTTCGATGAATCCCGCTGCCCCTTCGTCCTGGGCGTTCAGCACGCGGTATGCCGAAACCGTATCCATGTAACGCTGCGAAAGCGGGTTCAGGATGGGCAGGTCAAGCCCCGCTCCGAACGCCGCTGCAAGGAACGTGGCGTTCACCAGCTCGCGCTGCGGAAGCCCGAAGCTCACGTTCGAAACGCCCAGCACCGTCTTGACGCCCAAACGCTCTTTGACCAGCGAAACCGCGCGCAGGATTTCGCGCGCCTCTTTCTGGTTCGTGGAAGCCGCCATCACCAGGCAGTCGATTGCCACGTCGCACCGCGGGATGCCTCTGCGCTCCGCCTCGGCCACAATACGCTCTGCAATGGCGTAGCGTCCCTCCGCCGTCGACGGAATGCCGTCTTCGTCAAGCGTGAGCCCGACCACCGCGCACCCGTACTTCTTCGCAACGGGCAGGACCGTCCCAAGGCTTTCGCGCTTCCCGTTTACGGAGTTGATGAGCGGTTTGCCCGCATAGGTGCGCACGGCAGCCTCCACCGCCGCAACGTCGGACGAGTCGACCTGAAGCGGCAGCGGCGTAATGGCGGAAATGCGGCGGACCGCCTCTGCGAGCACGACGGGCTCGTCCAGCTCGGGCAATCCTACGTTCACGTCGAGGATGTCGGCGCCTGCTTCCTGCTGAGAGACCGCCTCCCCGATCAGGTAATCGTAGTCACCCGCACGAAGCGCCTCTTTCAGGCGTTTTTTGCCCGTCGGATTGATGCGCTCTCCGATGACGGCAACGTCATTGCGACAGCATGCAAGCTCGACCAAGCGCTGCGAACTTGCCACCGTAAGCGCGTCCGCGGCCGTCCGCGCACCTGGCGTGCGACCTTCCACCAGGCGTGCCAGCAGCCGGATGTAGTCAGGATTCGTGCCGCAGCAACCGCCGATGACGGAAACGCCGGCTTCCACCATGCACGCAACAGAGGCGGCATAATCCTCCGGCGTTATGCCGTATACCGTACGGCCTTCGACAATCTGGGGAAGCCCTGCGTTCGCCTGGACCATGAGGGGGCAGCGTGCGAAAGGAGCCATGCGTTCGATGAGCGGCGCAAGCGCGTCCGGGCCAAGCGAGCAGTTGATGCCCACCGCCTGCACGCCGAGCCCCGAAAGCACGGTCGCCGCAATCTCGGGAGTCGTGCCCAAGAACGTCCGGCCGTCTTCGCCGAAAGTCATGGTGGCAAAGACCGGCAGATTCGTGTTCTCGCGCGCTGCGAGCACGGCTGCTTTCGCCTCCAGCAAATCCGCCATCGTCTCCACGAGAACAAGGTCCGCACCATGATGTTCTGCCGCCACAACCTGCTCTTTGAACAGGCCGTATGCTTCCTCGAACGAAAGCGTGCCCAGCGGCTCGAGCAGTGCGCCCGTCGGCCCGATATCGGCAGCGACATAGCGTGCGCCCGAGGCGCGCGCTGCTTGGATGGCAGCGGCGAAAACCTCGTCCACGCTTGCGGCATCCCCGAGCTTTCGCGCGTTCGCGCCGAACGTGTTCGTGGTCACCACGTCAGAGCCCGCCTCCACGTACGCGCGGTGAATCGCCGTGACCTCGTCGGGATGCGCGAGGTTCAAAAGCTCAGGCAGCTCGCCTGCTTCCAGGCCGCGCGATTGAAGCATCGTGCCCATCGCCCCGTCGAACACAAGGTATGCACGTCCTTCCAAGGCAGCGCGCAGACGGTCGTCCTTGAGGGAAAGCCCCGCAAGCGGATCGAGCGCCCCTTCAGCGCACGGCGCCGATTTCCGGCAGGAAATCTCCTGCGCCTTATGTTCGCGTGCGCCCATGGCACACCACTCCTCTCTTCCTCATTTCGCACGTTGCGCGCAAGGCGCACGACGCGCATGCTTCGTTCTCCTCATGGCGGGAGGGCAAAACGTCGAAAAGGCCTAGTACCGACGTGATGCTTTTCGTAGGCAACAGCAGATGCGTCGGAAGCACCGTGAGCCCCAGCCTAATGTCGGCGCGAAGCGTCCGCACAATGGACGGCTGCGCCTCGAGCGGAAAGTCCCCATAACCCGGACTGAACCTGCCGTTCGTTACCATGCCGCATGCATCCGCATAGCGGACGACCTCATCTTCGAGCGCATCCGCCGCCGCTTCGACGAACGACGAGCAAGCAGCGTCGTACACGAGCGCTTCCAGCGGGTCGAGCGCCGACAGACGGCGCAGCTCCTGCTCGCTGCGCGCGCCCAGCGTGACGGCCATAAGCGCCACTTCGCGCGCACCGCGAAGATGCTCGCAGATGGAAGCCCCCTCCAGCACCATGTTCGCCCCCGCAAGCTCAAGGCGAGGCACCTCCTGCAGCGCACCGGGAGAGGCAGGCGCAGATACCGGATATACCGCGAACAGACCATCGGGGCGCAGATCGCGCTCGCACCGTTCGATCACGCCGTCTATGCGCCCTTCAAGCTCTTCGGTCAGCTCCTGCCCGCGATATCCGAGATAGCGCAGGGTCTCGGACCGGTCGACATGGCATGCGAGCGCCACGTTACCGACCTGTCGTGCCGAGCGCTTCGCGGATGGCAACCGTGCACGCTCGCGCGACTTCTGGTTTGTTCATCGCGTAGACATGCAAGCCTTCTGCACCATGCTTCGCCAGATCGACCAGCTGGGCACTCGCGTACTCGACGCCTGCTCGACGCAAATCCTCGTCGGAGTCCTCGTATTTCGCCAGCAGCTTAATGACAGGCGAGGGCAGCGAAGCCCCGCACATAAAGACCATGCGAGAGATCTGGGATTTGCTCATGAAAGGCATAATGGCGCAGGTAATAGGCACGGTAATGCCCGCGCGGTCGCACAGGTCGCGGAATCGGTAGAAGCATTCGTTGTCGAAGAACAGCTGCGTGACGAAGAACGAAGCGCCCGCGTCCTGCTTCTCTTTCAAATGCTCCACGCTCGTACGCAGGTCGTCGCATTCGATATGCCCTTCCGGATACGCCGCGGCCCCTACGCAGAACCCGGCGTCGACCAGGCGCGGTATGAGGTCTTTCGCATAACGGAAGTCCTTCGCCTCGGCACCGGGCACACGGTCGCCGCGCAAGGCAAGCACGTTGCAGACGCCAAGCTCTTTCATTTCGGCAATCTTGCCGTCAACGTCTTCCAGGCTCGTGTTGATGCACGTCAGGTGCGCTACCGCAGGAATACCGTGTTCTTCCTGAATCATCTGGGCAATCTTCGCCGTTGCCTGGGAGTTGCCGCTGCCGCCGGCGGAATATGTCACGCTCACGAAATCAGGGGCGAGCGGCGCGAGCCCTTTGACCACCTCGCGCGCCTGCTCGAGCGTCAGGTCGCCCTTCGGCGGAAACATCTCGAAGGAAATAGGCTGGTAGGACGAAGAGAACACGTCCGAGATTTTTTTCATGCTGGCCTCCCTGCCGCCGTCGTGTCGACCTTCCTGCTTGTTCGCGGGCCACAGCCAAAGCGCCCGGCCTGTGGTTTCTTCACGTGGGGGAAAGTATAGCCCGCCGCATGCGCGCAAGTCGGCATGCGTGCAGGTTTTCCTCGGCTGAAACACTTCGAACGCAAGCAGGCGGAAAGCAGGAAAGCCAAGCTACCAAACGTTTCGGCAAACCGAAGGCACCCATGTGGGAGAACCCGCCGTGCGCTAGACTGCGGCTCCGTTCTTGCGAATGCGCAGCAAATCGTGCTTCCGGAGTTCGAAAGGGGCATCAAACGCGTAAATCTCCATGGAGCGGTTCGCTACGGGAACCTTTTCGGCCCATTCGCCCGAGGTCCCGTCTTCGTCGCGGTGCAGGAGCTGAAGGTTGCGCACTTCGACCGAGCGAATGGGCTGCCGCGGCGAGATGATTTCCACCGCATCGCCTTCGCAGAAGCGGTTATGGCAACGCGCCTGAGCACGCCATACGCCGTCTCCGCACGGCGTGCATGCTTCCACCGTGGCCGCATGCAGGTGGGTTTGCACGTAGCCGTCCTGCTCGGGAGCCTGCTTTCCGCGACCGTAGTAAAAGCCCGTAGAGTACGGGCGATGGGAGATAGTCTCAAGCTCCGGCTCGAACAAAGCAGGGTCCGCGCCGTCGAGCACCTGGCGGTATGCGTTCACCACGGTAGCAACATAGAACGCCTTCTTGTTGCGCCCTTCGATCTTCAGCGAGTCGACGCCTGCCGCACACAGGTCGTCCACGTGCGCCAGCATGTTCATATCGCGGGCATTGAACAGGTACGATCCTCGCTCGTCCTCGTCAACGGGCATCCATTCGCCCGGCCGGTATTCCTCTTCCACGCGGTATTCCATACGGTAGTTCCAGCGGCACGGCTGCGTGCAATTGCCCTTGTTGCCAGAACGCCCTGCTAGATAGTCGCTGATAAGGCAGCGCCCCGAAACTGCCATGCACATAGCCCCATGGACGAAGACCTCAAGCTCCAGGTCGTTCGGAATGTGCGCGCGCATGTCCGCGATGTCGTCCACGCTCATTTCGCGCGCGCAGACAATGCGGCTCGCGCCCAGCTCATGCCACACGCGTGCGGATTCGGCGTTTGCCACGGACGCCTGCGTGCTCACATGGACCGCGAGCTTCGGCGCATGGCGGCGCGCCAAGGACAGCGCGCCCAGATCGCTCACGATGACGGCGTCTGCGCCTGCATCCTGGAGTGCTTCCAGATAGCCAGGCAGGACTTTGAGGTCGGCCGACTCCATGAGCACATTGCAGGTCACGTAAACTTTCGCACCGTAATCATGCGCAAAAGAGACTGCCGACGGGATGTCGTCCAGGGAAAAGTTCGACGCGCGCTGGCGCAGGCCGAACCGGTCAGCCGCCAGGTACACGGCATCCGCGCCATAGTAGAGGGCATAGCGCAGCTGGTCCATACCGCCCGCCGGGGCTAAAAGCTCCGGCTTCGGACGCGGAAAGGCATGCAAGGGCCGCGCGGTTTCAGAGGGAATGTACTGTTCGGTGTTCATAGGACGCACAGTATAGCGCAGTCGCAAAGGAATAGCCCGCCCGCTCAGGCCCTCTCACGCGCATTGTTGTGCCAATCGCTCACGCCAGCAGACAATTGTTTCGTCGCTTAGCCTTCGTACACCGCTCGGACCAGGTATTCCACGTTGCCTTCGGGACCTGTGATGGGGCTTTCCACGACACCGGTCACGTCGAAGCCCACTGAAGCAAGCGCTTCGCTCACTTCGTCCACCGTGCGCTGGCGCACTTCGGGATCGCGCACGACGCCATGGTCAGTCTCGTCGTGGCGGCTTTCGAACTGAGGCTTCACGAGCCCGACGAACACGCTGCCCGGATGCGAAAGCCGTGCGAATACGCCCGCCAACTGCGCGAGCCCGATAAAGCTCAGGTCTGCCACCAGCACGTCGAACGGAGCGCCCAGCTCAGCCGGGTCCGCCGTTTTAATGTTCGTGCGCTCGAACACCGCAACGCGCGCATCCTGCCGCAGCTTCCACGCCAGCTGGCCGTAGTTCACGTCCACGCACGCCACGCTCGCAGCGCCCGCCTGCAAAAGACAGTCCGTGAACCCGCCCGTGGAAGAGCCGATGTCCACGCAGTGCATACCTGCCACGTCCTGCCCGAACGCATCGAGCGCACCCTGGAGCTTATGGCCGCCGCGAGAGACAAACTGTTTCCGCCCGCGCACGACGATGTCGGCATCCGGTGTCACCTTCACGGCAGCACTGGACACGTACACGTCGTCCACCTTCACTTCGCG
>DVGB01000077.1 GCA_018712955.1 Candidatus Aveggerthella stercoripullorum | reverse complement strand
CGTGCGCCCACTTCGCGCAAATCGTAGTAATCCTGGCCGTCGTATTCGTGGAAATCGCTCGCTACGCCCAGAGCTTCCATGCCCAAGCCTTGGGCGGCATACAAGGCACGGTAGAGATGGTAGGTCTGCGTGACCACGACGGCGCGCTGCGCGCCGAACACGTTCGCAGCGCGGTACATGGTGTCATAGGTGTTGTAGCCCGCATAGTCGCAGAACACATCGTCGCTCGGCACGCCGCGGTCCACGGCATACTGCTTCATGACGCTTGGCTCGTCATAGCCGGGTTCCTGGTTGCCGCTCATGATGATGCGTGGAGACGCGCCTGCCTGGTAGAGCGCAATAGCCTGGTCGAGCCGGTCTTCCAAAATGCCCGAAGGCTCTTCTTCCGGCGTGACCGCCGCGCCCAACACCACAATGCAGTCCGCCTGGAAAGCAGCGGCTTCCGCTTCGGATACAATATCGTCCTTGGTCGTGACGACGACGTACGCGTTCGTTCCGCCGATGATGGCGGCTCCCACGATCACGACGGCAACGATGAATGCCAGCACTGCCTTCACCGCCCGCAGCATGGTATGTCCTCCCCAAAAGTCATGCGCACGACTGTACCACGGGTTGAGCCCCTGCCGTCCAGACGGCATCAACAGGACACAAAAAGGCCGGCTCGCCCTCACAAGGAGCAACCGCCCGCAAGTAGCGTTCTGGCGTCTCGGGCAAGCACGGAATCTTGCTTTCTCTTCGAACGCAGTCGGCAACCCCCGAACGACAATCGACCGAACGATGCAAGAAACCCTTGTCTGCCCGAAAGGCAGCAAGGGGCGCTGGCGCCTCAGGCAGACGCGAAGGCCTCCTGCGTTCCGCCTACCATGCCTTGCCGCCCAGTTCGTCCGCGGGGCAGCGAGAGGCACTTGACATCCCAGATAGACGCGAAAGCCCTCCTTGGCTGGACTTCAGTCCGCCAAGGAGGGCTTGAATAACTACACAGGGTGCCAGAGTACCTCGCGGCATCGACATGCTCGGCCGTTCGCAGAACGACAGAACGCCCTATTTCACCACGATGTTCACGAGGCGACCGGGGATGACGATCGTCTTCACCACGGTTTTGCCGTCAGTCGCTTTGCTGACAGCCTCGAGCGCGACAGCCTTCACGTCGTCTTCCGCAGCGTCAGCAGCCACCGTAATACGCGCCTTGACCTTGCCGTTAACCTGAACGGCCAGCTCGACCTCGTCTGCCTTCGCCTTGGCAGCATCGAACGTCGGCCAAGCCTCCTGATGCACGGAGCCTTCATGCCCGAGCACCGTCTGCCACAGCTCTTCGCAGAAATGCGGGGCCATCGGCGCCAGCAGCTTCACGAGCACCTCCGCCACTTCGATATCGAGCGCATGGCACTGTTCGCACCCCGTGCGATATTCCGGAGAGCATTTGCGCAGGTAATCGCCTGCCGCATTCGCCAGCTCCATGATTGCGGAAATGGCCGTGTTGAAGTTGTTGCGCTCGAAGTCGTCGGTCACCTTGCCGACTACGCGATGGCGTTCGCGCAGCAGCGTTTCGAAGGCCTTCTTGCCTTCTTCCTCCGTCGTACCCTCCTGGAAAAGCGTCTCTTCGCCCGCTTCGCCCGCAAAGTCATGCACCATGCGCCACACGCGGTTCAGGAAGCGGTAAATGCCGCCCAAGCCCGCTTCGTTCCAATCCAGACCCTTGTCGGGCGGCGCCATGAACAGGATGTACGTGCGAACGGCGTCGGCACCGTACTCGTTCACCATGTCGACCGGAGAGACCACGTTACCCTTGGACTTGGACATGGTCTCGCCGTTCTCGTCGTGCACCATACCCTGGCAAAGCAGGTTCGTGAACGGCTCGTCAAAGTCCAGCATGCCAGCGTCGCGAAGTACCTTCGTGAAGAAGCGGCTGTAGAGCAGGTGCAGAATGGCGTGCTCGATACCGCCGATATACTGGTCGACCGGCATCCAACGGTTCGCCGCCTCGCGCGAGAACGGCGCCTCATCGTTGTGCGGGTCGCAGTAGCGCAAGTAGTACCAGCTCGAGCACGTGAACGTGTCCATCGTGTCCGTCTCGCGACGAGCGGGCTTCCCGCACTTCGGGCACGTGCACTCGACAAACTCTTTGTGGTCAGCCAGCTGCTCGCCCTTCGTGATGTCCAAATCCAGAGGCAGCTCAACCGGCAAATCCTCCACGGGAACCGGCACGATACCGCAGTCATCGCAGTAGATGGCGGGAATGGGGTTGCCCCAGTAACGCTGGCGGGAAATAAGCCAATCACGCAGGCGGAACTCCACCTTGCGACGGCCGCAACCGCGCTCTTCCAGCTCCGCGACGATAGCCGCTTCGCCCTCAGAATGCTTGCCGCCCACCATGCCAGTGTACTTTCCGGACTGCACGAGGATGCCTTCTGCGTCCATGGCGTGCTCCCAGTCGACGCTCGTCACCTGGCGCTCCTGCACACCGCCAATCTGTGCGAACAGCGGGTCGTCCTTTTCCAGGATGATGGGGATGATGGGCAGATCGTACTTGCGCGCGAATTCGAAGTCGCGCTGGTCGCCGCATGGAACGGCCATGACCGCGCCGGTACCATAGTCTGCCACAATGTAGTCGGCAACCCAGACCGGCACTTTCTCGCCGTTGATCGGGTTCACGACATAGCGGCCTGTGAACACGCCGTGCTTTTCGCGCTCGCCCTGAGCACGCTCCACGGCGCTCACCTTGGACGCAGCCTCCACGAGCTCGCGCACCGGCTGCTCGTACTCGGTCCCTGCAACCAGGCCCATCAAACCTTTGTACTCCGGCGCCAGGACGAAGAAGCTGCAGCCGAACAGCGTGTCCGCACGCGTGGTGAACACGGTGATGACATCGTCTTCCGTCGGATTGGCAGGAGCATTGCCCTCGGCGTCGCACAGCACGAAGTCGACTTCGGCGCCTTCGGAGCGGCCAATCCAGTTGGCCTGCATCTGCTTCACGCGCTCCGGCCAGCCTTCCAGCTTGTCCAAGTCGTCAAGCAGTTCCTGCGCGTAGTCGGTGATCTTGAAGTACCACTGCTCCAGCTCGCGCTTTTCCACCGGATTGCCGCAACGCCAGCACACACCTTCGGTGACCTGCTCGTTCGCAAGGACGGTATGGCAGGACTCGCACCAGTTCACCGGGTTGCTGCGGCGTTCCACCAGGCCCATCTCCCACATCTTCAGGAAAATCCACTGGCCCCAGCGATAGTAGTCTTTGTCGCACGTGCGAACCGTGCGATCCCAGTCGTACGAAAAGCCCATACGCTTGAACACTTCGCGCTGGGTCTCAATGTTGCCGTACGTCCACGTGGCAGGATGGCCGTTGTGCTTGATGGCAGCGTTTTCGGCAGGCAGGCCGAACGCGTCCCAGCCCATCGGATGGAGCACGTCATAGCCGCGCATCTTGAAATAACGCGCGATAACGTCGCCAATGGAATAGTTGCGCGCATGTCCCATGTGCGGGTCGCCCGACGGGTACGGGAACATTTCCAGCACGTACTTTTTCGGCTTCTCGTGGTCTTCGGCAATGCGGTTCACGCCCGCCTCTTCCCACGCCTTCTGCACGCGCGGTTCAATCTCGTGCGGATTGTACTCTTTCATAATGCTTCTTTCCTGTCTGTGGCCTCGCCCGGGGCCTCGAAACTGCAGTCTTCCCATTATAGAGCGAAACGTTTCCAAGAGAGAACGCCGCGAGCGAAATACGCAGGCGTTGGCTTAAAGGATGGGCCGAAGCGAGAAATCCCCAGATTAGCGCTTGAAATGACACGATGTTCGCAACGGCTTTTCCTCTGCTCGGATTCGCGCGTTTTCGACCAGGAGCATGGTATGCTGGCCGAAAACCGTCGACCGCCAAGCCAACACGAAGGACGCGCCATGAAGCTGCAAGCCCGAGAAAAATCCACCCTCAAGTTGCTGGTCGCTGCTGCATTGCTCCTGCTCTTGGTTCTGAACGCCAGCACTGCCTGGGGACTGCTCGGAACGCTCTGGAGCATTCTCTCCCCTATCGTGCTCGGCTGCATCCTGGCGTTCGTGCTCAACATCCCCATGAAAGCCCTCGAACGCGTGTTTTTCCCTCACAGCACGCGCCCTTTCATGCAGAAAGCACGACGACCTCTCTGTTTTATTCTCTCCCTGCTTATTATTGTGCTCGTGCTTGTGCTTGTAGTCGCGCTCGTGGTTCCCGAGCTCGTCAACGCGCTCGGCCTCATTGCGCGCGAGGCTATCACCGCCGTAAACGACCTGCGCACATGGGCGGTCAATAACTCCGACCGCCTTGCGCAAATCGCAAGCATGCTTCCCGACTCCTCCCAGCTGAACGAAGAGGAGCTCGCCAAGCGCGCGCTCCAGTTTGCAAGCCAAGGCGCCGCCGGCCTGTTCGGCATGGTCTCGCGCGTGACATCCAGTGTGGTCAACCTCTCCTTCGGCTTCATCTTCGCCATTTACCTGGTCATGGGGAAAGAGACCCTGGCTCGGCAGGCGACGCTCGTAGGAACGCGCTATATCGGCGCCGACTTCGTGCAGCGCGCAAAGCACGCGCTCGCAGTCGCGCAAGGAAAGTTCGAAGCGTTCATCGTCGGGCAATGTTTGGAAGCGCTCATTCTGGGCGTGCTCTGCACGATCGGCATGCTGATTCTCCAACTGCCCTACGCGCCCATGATCGGTGCGCTCATTGCCTCTACGTCTCTTATCCCTATCGTCGGCGCTTACATCGGCGGCGGGCTTGCTGCGTTCATGATTTTCAGCGTGAACCCCATGCAGGCGGTCGTGTTCCTGGTGTTCCTAGTCCTTCTGCAGCAATTTGAAGGCAACGTTATCTATCCGCGCACGGTCGGTAGCGCCATCGCTCTGCCAGGCCTGTGGGTAACGGCAGCCGTTACGATCGGCGCTGGCTTTGCAGGCATTCCCGGCATGCTGGTCGGCGTACCTCTCGCTGCCACAATCTACGTCCTGCTCAAAGAGGATGTCAGCAAAGGATTGGAACTGCCCGGCGACGAGAATGGAGCCAACCCCAACGTGGAAAGCGCTCCACCTGAGCAATCCAAGGCTGTCAACGCGTGAGCGAAGGCGGAAGCACCGCCCAAACGCCCCCTGCCGCATGAGGCCGAGCATTCGCACGCAGGACTCCTCAAGCTTCGAACGGTCCTTGCAAAAGGCGCTGCTCCACACATGGACGCTGCGCGCGAAAGACGCCCCTCTCAACGAGGGGCGTCGAAGCATCAGGGCGATAAAACCGAATCTGCAACCCGCAACAGAACAGCGCTACGCAAGCCCTAGCCAGATCTGGAACTTCGGCACGTAGCCCATAGCGAACACGATAAGAATCAACGCCGGGAGAACATACTTCAGATACGGCCGCAGCCACTGCGGGAAATCACGGCCTTCGCCCGTGTTCGCTTCCTTGATGAAGTTATCCCAGCCCCAGCCGCGACGGAGCGTGCAGAACAGCACGACCACCAGGCTGCCGAGCGGCAGCACATTGTTCGAGACGATAAAGTCCTCAATAGACTGGATGTCGCCGATGCCGGGAATCTGAACGCCGGAGAGAAGGTTGAACCCCAGAGCGCACGGAATCGACAGCACGATAATAAGCAGGCCGTTCAAGACGACTGCCTGCTTGCGCTGCATGCCCCACTGGTCCATCGCGAACGCAATGATGCTCTCGAACACAGCAATGACCGTCGAGAGCGCCGCAAAGCTTAGGAACACGAAGAACAACGCGCCCCAAACCTGACCGCCCCACATCTGGCTGAAGATGCTCGGCAGCGTGATGAAGACAAGCGACGGCCCGCTGTCCGGCTGCACCCCGTAAGCGAAACATGCCGGGAAAATAAGCAGTCCTGCCAGCAGCGCAATAAGCACGTTCAGGCTCGTGACGCGGACGGCCTCTCCGCCCAGTTTGAAGCGCTTATTAATATAGCTGCCGAAAATGGCCATAGACCCCATGCCGACGGACATAGAAAAGAACGCCTGGCCCATGGCAGCATAGGCCGCATCGCCGAACGTGAGCAGGTTCGAAGCCATGCCCCCTTCAAGGTTGCCGAATATTTTCGAGAAGTCAGGCGTCAGATAGAACGACACGCCTTCGCCCGCACCTGGCAACGTCAGCGCCCGAACGCACAGAACGATGAGAAGTGCGAGCAAGCTCACCATCATAGGCTTTGTGATGCGCTCGACACCATTCTTGACGCCGCCCGAGCACACGAGCAGCCCGAGCAGGCACGTTACGACCATCCAGAAAATCATCTCGAAAGGAGATGCCTGCATGGCCGCAAACGACGAGGCAACCTGCTCGCTCGAAGCTCCGTTAAACTGGCCTGTCGCAAGTTTGAAGATGTATGCGATCATCCAGCCGCAAATGACGGTATAGAACATCATGAGCAGGTAGTTGCCCACGATGGCAAACCATTTCAAGCGATGCCATTTCGTCCCCTTCGGCTCCAATGTGTCGAAGCACTGGGCGAACGACTTCCTGCTTGCGCGGCCAATAGCGTACTCCATTACGACGACCGGAACGCACGCGACAATGAACAGCAAATACAGCAGTACGAAGGCAGCGCCGCCGTACTCGCCGGTGATGTAGGGAAAACGCCATACGTTCCCCAAGCCGATAGCGCATCCTGCGCTCACCAGAATAAAGCCGAGCCTGGTTGCGAACCCTTCGCGCTCGGTCCCCTGTTTTTCAGCCATAATGTTGTCTCAGCCCGTCCTTGTATGCCTGTCCCCACAGGCCTTGCGTTACTGCGGTCTTAAATTGTACCAGTTTGCGCAAAATGCGCTGCATATCGTCTCGCGCACCCCGAACCGACCAGCCCTGCAACGCTTCAGGAAAACGTCCTCTAGGCTGCTTCGCCCTGCGACGATTCCGCCGTCTCGTCATCCGCAGAGTCCCCTGACTCCGAACTGCCCGTGAAACGGTATGAGATATCGCGAACGCCCCAGTCGTCCACGTTGTCAGCGCCAAATGCCCGCCAGACGCCCGGCGCGAGATCGAAGCTTCGTCCGAAGTCTTCGAACCCTCCTGTGTCGGTCACGACCGCCTCTACGCAAATGCCGCCATAATAGATTTCTACGACCGCGCCCAACAGGCTTGCTTGCGACTCAGGAACCGCGACCGTCAAGCTCGTCTCATCGAGCGGAATGCCTGATGCGGTCGCATCTCCCCCGTCGTTGTCATCCAGGCTGTACGCAGAAGCGGAGCCGACAAGCCAGCCGGTGCCTTCCGGCGAAGCAGCGGAATCCAAGTCCTCAACGTCGTAGCGACCGTCCACAAGGCCGTCGCCGTCCGAGTCGTACTGAGACAGCGAGGTCGTCACGCCCGGCTGCTCCTCGTGAAGCATGGCATCGTTGCCAAAACCGGTCACGCAACGGTTTAATCCCACGCCAGCTACTATGCACACCACGACAACTACGACCAGCGCAAGCGCTGCGCGCCCTTTTCCCGCATCCAAAGGAAGCGGCGCTGCCTCCCCGGCAACGCCGCCTTCCGTTCTCCGGTGTGGTTTCTTGCCCGACACGTTAGCGCACCGGTCCGCTCACGAAAGGAGTTTTGTCCTTGAGCAGCACGTCATGCGCACCGCCCTCAACGATAGACGTGGAGGACACGACCGTGAGCTTTGCCTTCTGCTGCAGTTCAGGAATCGAAAGCGCACCGCAGTTGCACATGGTGGATTTGACCTTGGAAAGCGTAAGCGCCACGCCGTCCTTGAGCGAGCCCGCATAGGGAACGTAGCTGTCAACGCCCTCTTCAAACGAAAGGCCCTTCTTGTCGCCGCCCAGGTCGTAGCGCTGCCAATTGCGCGCACGCGCGGAACCTTCGCCCCAGTACTCTTTCATGTAAGAGCCGTTGATATTCACACGGTTCGTCGGGCTTTCGTCGAAGCGCGCGAAGTAGCGGCCCAGCATGACAAAGTCAGCGCCCATAGCAAGCGCCAGCGTGATGTGGTGGTCGTACACGATACCGCCGTCGGAGCAAATCGGGATGTACACGCCCGTCTCCTCAAAGTATTCGTCACGCGCCTTTGCGACCTCGATAACGGCAGTCGCCTGACCACGGCCAATGCCCTTCGTTTCGCGAGTGATGCAGATCGAGCCGCCACCAATGCCGATTTTGATAAAGTCCGCACCGCAGTCAGCCAGGAATCGGAAGCCTTCAGCGTCCACAACGTTGCCAGCGCCAACTTTCACGGAGTCGCCGTAGTGCTCGCGAATCCATTCGATAGTGAAACGCTGCCAGTCAGAATAGCCTTCGGAGCTGTCGATGCAGAGAACGTCGACGCCAGCGTCAACCAGCGCGGGCACGCGCTCGGCATAGTCGCGGGAATTGATGCCTGCGCCCACCATATAGCGCTTGTGGGAATCCAGCATTTCAAGCGGATTGGATTTGTGCGAATCATAGTCCTTGCGGAACACAAGGTAGAGCAGGTGGTCTTCGTCGTCCACGATGGGCAGCGAGTTCAGCTTGTTGTCCCAGATGATGTCGTTGGCCGTCTTGAGCGTCGTGTCCGCCGGAGCAACGATCATGCGATCGCGCGGCGTCATGAAGTCCGCAACGACTTCGTCCATGCTCATGCGGGAAAGACGGTAATCACGTTCGGTGACGACGCCAAGGAGCTTTCCGTGGCTGGAGCCATCTTCCGTAACCGGCATCGTAGAATGACCGTATTTCTCCTTCAGAGCGACCACGTCAGCAAGCGTCATGTCCGGACGAAGGTTAGCATCGCTCGTCACGAAGCCAGCCTTGTAGTCCTTCACGCGACGGACCATGGCAGCCTGATCCTCGATGGTCTGAGACCCGTAGATGAAGGAAAGGCCGCCTTCCGTGGCCAGCGCGATAGCCATACCGTCGTCAGAAACGGCTTGCATGATAGCGGAAACCATCGGAATGCTCAGCGAAATGGTCGGCTCTTCACCCTTCTTGTACTTCACCAAAGGAGTTTTCAGGCTCACCGCAGAAGGAACGTTTTTCGATGTGGTAAGACCAGGAACGAGCAAGTACTCGTTAAACGTACGAGACGGTTCATCGAAATAGTAGGCCATGAAAGAGCTCCTCTTCTCTCAGACGAAAGTGTAATTTTCATATTATAGGTATCTCGAGAGTGAGGAGTGCAAGCGCTCCGCCCAGCAAACAGAAAAGCCCCACGAAGGGGCGGCGGAGGAGGATGCGGGGGGCGGCGGGGCCGGAGGGCCGCCGTCCGGGCGGGGCCCGCGGGAAAAAGGGAAGGCCGCCCGAAGGCGGCCTTACTGCGCTCCCAGGAAGGAAGCGCCCTGCGCGAGCGCGGCGTCCTGGCCTCCCGCAGCCTGGCGCTGCAGTACTCTCGGCGATGGCGGGCTTAACTGCCGGGTTCGGGATGGGACCGGGTGATCCCCGCCTCCGTGGCCGCGCTCGCG